>JAQXJU010000100.1 GCA_029009115.1 Bacteroidales bacterium
CCAAGATACTGAAGCAATCATTTCGCCACCTCCCATATAAGGAGGGAGAGTATCCAGCACTTCCTTACGTCCATAGACTACACCAGTGCCGGGAGCTGCATAAATTTTGTGACCTGAGAAACAATAGAAATCGCAACCAAACTCAGTTACATCCACGCTACTGTGCACTATCCCCTGGGCACCGTCAATAATTGAAATACAATTATTTGATTTACAAATATTTACTATTTCTTTTACTGGATTTTCTATACCAAGGACATTGCTGATGTGAGCAAAACTGACAATCTTTGTCCGGGGCGTAATCTTGCCAGATAAATCGTCGAGGTCTATACATCCTCTGTCATCAACTCGGAAATGCTTAAGAACGGCACCTTTCCTTTGGCAAAGCATATACCAGGGAACGATGTTGGAGTGGTGTTCAGATTCACTCACCAAAATTTCATCTCCAGCGCTAATAATCGACTCTCCAAGGCAGAATGCCAGAAGGTTTAAAGAAGCCGTTGCACCGGAAGTAAAGACTATTTCTTCGCGAAATTTTGCATTCAAAAATTCTTTTACACAATCGCGCGTGCTTTCATACTCGGATGTTGCTACCTCTGCTGTATGATGGACGGCCCTGTGGAGGTTTGAATTGAAGCGGCTCGACAGTTCTCCCCACTTGGCCAAAACGGGAATTGGTCTAAGAGCAGTGGCGGCATTGTCCAGATATACGAGATCCTTTCCGTAAACCTTCTCTGAAAGCTGCGGAAACTGCAAACGTATTCTCTTTATGTCTGTCATATTCAGAATGCAAAATTACGAAATAATCACTACTTTTGTTTTATGATTGATTACATCTCAGGAAAAATAACAGAACTGACGCCAACAAAGGTAGTCATCGACAACAACGGTATAGGTTATGTTGCCGAAATCTCACTCCAGACATATCAGTTGCTCGACGGAAAAAGCGAAGCTGCAGTGTATATACAGACTCAGGTAAACCAGCGCGACGGTATAGAACTTGACTACGGTTTCGCCACCAAAGACGAAAGAGAAACCTTCAGGCTGATTACAGGAGTAAGCGGTGTAGGGGCATCTTCTGCAAGAATGATTCTCTCGTCGTTATCTGCCGACGAACTCAAGAACGCAATTCTTTCAGAAGACATCAATCTTATAAAGTCAGTAAAAGGAATAGGTCTCAAGACAGCTCAAAGGATGGTTCTGGAACTTAAAGACAAAATCATCAAAGGAGAGGGGAGTGCCTCAGAAAGCCTGTTCGGATCTGAAAGGAATGAGATTATCGAAGAAGCTACAAGTGCACTCCAGATGCTTGGTTTTGCTAAACCAAATATTTCAAAAGCTATTCAAAATATCTTGAAAAAGAATCCTGGAGCCAAGGTTGAAGAAATTATCAAACTTGCTCTAAAAATGCTCTAATTGTTCCACGTAGAACTTATCTACCAAAATAAACAAGCAAAACTGAAATATCGGAAGGGGATACTCCTGGAATTCTCGAAGCCTGAGCAATACTGCTCGGGCTATATTTTTTAAGTTTCTGCCTGCACTCTATAGTAAGACCATTGACAGAGTCAAAATCAAATCCAGCAGGTATTGTGAGATTCTCGAGCCGGTTAATTTTGTCTGCGATTTGCCTTTCCCTGTCGATATATCCTCTGTACTTTATCGAAATATCGGCTGACTCAAATACTTTCTTATCATCAATATCTGCAACTCCTGCTAGTTCTTTTGTTCTACGTGGAACAAAAGAGAAGAGTGTTTGTACGTCTAACTCTGGTCTTGTAGCGAGTTCAGCAATCTTCTTGGAATCCGAAATAGGCGAAGAACCTATACTGATGAGATAATCGTTAATTTGATTAGCTGAAATATTTGTTGAATTGGCAAAATCAATTATTCTATCAACTTTGCTGTACTTATCCTTCGTAAGACAGTAACGTGAATCAGAGGCAAGTCCAATTGAATGTGACTTTTCTGTCAACCTGCGATCTGCATCATCCTGACGTAACAAAATCCTATACTCAGCTCTGGAAGTAAACATTCTATATGGTTCATCCACGCCCTTTGTGACAAGATCATCAATCAGGACACCTATATAGGATTCATCTCTGCGAAGTATGAAAGGATCCTTGGAGTTAATCTTTTGGTGGGCATTGATTCCCGCCATCAAGCCCTGTGCTGCAGCTTCTTCATAACCTGTGGTTCCATTAATCTGTCCGGCAAGGAAAAGACCGTCGATAATTTTGGACTCAAGACTTTGCTTTAAGAAAGTGGGGTCGAAATAATCGTATTCAACAGCATAGGCTGGCTTAAATATCTTGGCATTTTCAAAGCCTGGAATTAAATGCAATGCTTTTAGCTGAACATCTAAAGGAAGAGAAGAAGAGAAACCCTGGAGATAATACTCATTTGTATTTCGTCCTTCAGGCTCAAGGAAGAGTTGATGTGAATCTTTGTCGGCAAACATTCTCAACTTATCCTCAATACTCGGACAATAACGGGGACCTTTTCCGTGTATCAAACCAGAAAACAAGGGAGAATCTTTGAAGCCTGTGCGTAGTGCATCGTGCACTTTCTGATTAGTATGGAAAATAAAACAAGGCATCTGTCCAGAAGAGGACTGTGCTTGCGAGGGTTCTTCAAGGAAAGAGAAACGGTCGGGTTCTGAGTCTCCATATTGAATTGTAGAAACTGAAGTATCTACTGAAGTAATATCTATTCGGGGTGGTGTTCCTGTCTTCATTCTATCAACTGGAATACCCATCGAAGATAGTTGATCACTAAGCCCCTTTGAAGTCAGTTCTCCTATGCGGCCACCTTCGAAACTTGTTCTTCCGATGAAAAGACGGCCGTTTAAAAATGTTCCTGTAGTGAGGATAAGTGCCTGAGACTTAAAAATTGCCCCTGTCTGCGTACAAACACCGCAGATTTTTTGATTCTCAAAGAGAAAAGAGGTGGCTAAATCTGCGTAAATATCTATGTTACAATGGTTTTCGAGGATATTTCGCCATTCAGCCGAAAACTGTATTTTATCGCACTGAGCTCTTGGACTCCACATGGCGGGTCCTTTGCTCTTATTAAGCATTCTAAACTGTAGAGTAGAACGGTCGGTAACAATGCCAGTATATCCTCCAAGTGCATCTATCTCTTTGACAATCTGTCCTTTAGCTATACCTCCAATAGCAGGATTACAAGACATTCTTGCAAATCCACGGAGATCTGCAGTCAAAAGCAGCACCTTGGAACCTAAGTTTGCTGCTGCCATTGCAGCCTCACAGCCGGCGTGCCCTGCACCTACTACAATTATATCGTAACGAAAATCCATATCTATATTCTGTGAAGAATGTCGAGGTAGTAATTCTCCTTTGATCGCATCACTGCTATATCTGTTTCACTGTGATCGTCATATCCGATTAAATGAAGAAGGCCATGGACGATGACCCTGTCAAGTTCGTCGCTGAAGTCTGTACCATAAAAGACAGCATTCTCTTTTACCGTATCTATGCTGACAAACAAATCACCTGACAAAACATCTCCCTTGCAATAATCGAATGTAATAATGTCAGTATAATAATCGTGACCGAGATATCGTAAGTTGACATCGAGAATATATGGGTCGGAACAGAAAATGATTGAGATGTCTCCAAGACGTTTTACTTCGCTTTCAGCAACTAATTTCAGCCAGGAGCGACATAATGTTTTCTTGGTGAATCTAAAAGAAGTGTCCTCGTTGTAGAATCTGATCATGGCGATGATTTTTATGCAAATCTACAACTAATATATTTTAAGTTGGATTTTGAAATTATTATTTTTAACTTTGAATGCTGAACTGAAAATAAAATATACAGATACAATGGAAGTTAAGAAATCAGAGAAAGCCAGTCTTTCGAACAAGAGACTACTCTTTATCGAAATTGGTTTCGTAATTGCTCTTGGAGCTGTTCTCTTTGCATTCGAATGGAGCACCAAGGAGAAGCAGACATCCATTCTGGAAGCTGAAAACCAGGAACTTATCGAAGAGGAAATCATTCCTATCACTCAGGAAACTCCTCCACCTCCACCGGAAGCACCCAAGATTCCTATCCTTTCAGACCAGATTGACATCATCGACGATGACATCAAGATTGAGGATAACATCATGAATCTTGAAGATGACTCCAACCTCGGAGTTGAAATTATGGACTACGTCGAAGAGGTTAAGGAAGAAACAATTGAAGAAGAGGCAATTCCTTTCCAGCTCGTTGAAGAAAAACCTTCATTCATGGGCGGCGATGCAAACGCTTTCTCAAAATGGGTTAACGAAAGGCTTGTCTATCCCGAAATTGCAAAGGAGAACGGAGTTCAGGGTAAGGTGATGCTTCAGTTCACAGTAAATGCAGACGGTACCGTCAGCAACGTTGTGGTAGTACGTGGAGTTGACCCTTCGATTGACAAGGAAGCTGTGAGAGTTGTCTCGAGTTCACCTAAATGGAAGCCCGGAAAGCAGCGTGACCGCGCAGTAAAGGTTACATATACCTTCCCCGTTATCTTCCAACTCAGATAAAGAGTCCCCCGCCGGGGAAATAATAAAGCATAGAGCCGGCAGAATCTGCATTCTGACCGGCTATTACTTATGACATTATGGATAAAGACAAGACATATAAAGCAGTATTCGTCAGTATTATTACTCCAGGAATAGAAGACAGAAAGGTAATGGAATACCTTGATGAACTCGAGTTTCTGGCAGAAACAGCAGGAGCTACAGGTGACAAGAAATTCGTCCAAAGGCTTGATAAACCAGAGAAGGCTACTTATATAAGAAGTGGAAAGCTTCAGGAAATAGCCGCCTATTGCGAAGAAAACTCAATAGACTATGTAATCTTCGATGATGAACTGACAGGAATGCAGCAAAGAAACATCGAAAAGGTCATCAAAACTTCAGCTGTAATAGACCGTACAAGCCTGATTCTGGAAATATTTGCCCAAAGAGCCAAGACTTCGTATGCAAAGATGCAGGTTGAACTGGCGCGATATAACTATATGCTACCCAGACTTGCAGGGATGTGGACTCACCTCGAAAGGCAAAGAGGAGGTATGGGAACTCGAGGCGGAATGGGTGAAACCCAGATAGAAATAGACAGACGTATAGTTAAGGACAGAATTGCCCGTCTGAAAGACCAGCTGAAAAAAGTGGACCGACAGATGGCTACTCAGAGAGGAAACCGGGGACAGCTCGTAAGACTAGCTCTTGTAGGATACACAAACGTTGGTAAGAGCACCCTTATGAATCTTCTCGCAAAGTCTGACGTATTTGCCGAGAACAAGCTCTTTGCAACCCTTGACACTACTGTCAGAAAGGTCGTGATTGACAATGTACCACTGCTATTGAGTGATACTGTAGGATTCATCAGAAAACTCCCTACACAGCTGATTGAAGCCTTCAAAAGTACCTTGGACGAGGTTCGCGAGGCAGATGTCCTTCTGCACGTTGTTGATATATCTCACCCTGATTTCGAAGACCAGATGAAGGTCGTTGAAATGACTCTTAAGGACATAGAAGCAAGCGATAAGCCCGTATTTGTTGTATTCAACAAGATTGACGCATACAGTTGGGAGGAATATGACGAATTCTCTCTGGAGCCTAAAGGAAAGCAGAATCTTTCGCTCGACGAACTTAAAAACAGCTGGATAGCAAGAGAAAAAACTCCCTGCATATTCATTTCGGCAAAAGAGAAGACCAACATAGAAAAACTCCGCAACGACATATACAAAATCGTTGCGGAGATTCACGCAGGAAGATATCCGTTCAATAACTTCCTGTATTAGGGTAATAACTAGTCTGAGAACTTGGCTTTCAGGAACTCCCTGTTAAGACGTGCAATGTGTGAAACCGAGATTCCCTTAGGGCATTCCATCTCACAGGCACGGGTATTGGTGCAGTTTCCGAAACCGAGTTCATCCATCTTTGCAACCATTGCCTCAGCCCTTCTCTTGGCCTCGGGACGACCCTGGGGAAGGAGGGCAAGAGAACTGACTCTTGCGGCTACAAAGAGCATTGCAGAACCGTTTTTACAGGTAGCAACGCAAGCACCGCAACCTACGCATGCGGCAGCATCCATACTTTCTTCTGCCTTGTCGTGAGGAATGAGGATATTGTTTGCATCCTGGGCTGAACCTGTACGTACAGAAATGAATCCACCAGCCTGAAGAATCTTGTCGAATGCACCTCTGTCAACGACAAGGTCTTTGATTACGGGGAATGCAGCACTTCTCCAAGGCTCTACCGTAATTGTAGCACCATTCTTGAAATGACGCATAAACAGCTGGCAGGTAGTGACGTGGTCATCGGGACCGTGTGCACGCCCGTCAATGTACAGTGAACAGGCTCCGCAAATTCCCTCGCGGCAATCGTGGTCAAACGAAACAGGACCACTGCTCTGGCATCCTCTCTCTACTGCAACAGGATCGCTTCCTTCGCGGATAAGCTGCTCGTTGAGAATATCGAGCATTTCAAGAAAAGAAGCATCCTCCTCAATTCCAGAAATATGATAAGTCTCGAAATGACCTTTGGCTTTGGCGTTCTGCTGACGCCATATTTTCAAGTTGAATTCCATCTCTTCTAGTCTTTGTAGTTTCTGGTCTTAACCTCGATGAATTCGTACTTCAGAGGCTCCTTGTGAAGTTCAGGCTCCTGATCCTGGCCCTTGTACTCCCAGGCTGCAACGTACATATAGTTTGCGTCGTCGCGCTTGGCTTCACCTTCTTCGGTCTGGCTTTCGACCCTGAAGTGACCTCCGCAAGACTCGTTTCTGTTGAGAGCGTCGCGAGCCATAAGCTCACCAATCTCAAAGAAATCCTCCAGACGCAGAGCCTTTTCGAGCTCCTGGTTGAACTCATACTGGTTTCCGGGAACATTGACATTCTTATAGAAGTCTGCCTTGAGTTCACGAATCAGAGAAATAGCTTTCTTGAGTCCCTCTTCATCGCGTGCCATACCTACATACTCCCACATAATGTGGCCGAGTTCCTTGTGAATTGAATCGACGGTCTTTGTACCCTTGATTGAGAAAAGCCTGTCAATTCTTGACTGAACCGACTTTTCGGCCTGTATGAACTCCTTCGAAGAAGTATCGGCAAGGGGTTCTGCAAATTTCTTTGACAGGTAATCTCCGATAGTAACAGGAACAATGAAATAGCCGTCTGCAAGACCCTGCATAAGAGCAGATGCTCCTAGACGGTTTCCGCCGTGGTCTGAGAAGTTGGCTTCGCCAATCGCATACAGTCCGGGAATGGTAGTCTGAAGGTCATAATCAACCCATATACCACCCATAGTGTAGTGGATGGCAGGGTAAATCATCATAGGCTCCTCCCAGGGTGAAGAAGCAGTAATCTTCTCGTACATGTCGAAGAGGTTGCCATAGCGCTCGGCTACCTTCTGGTGCCCAAGCCTTTTGATGGCATCCTGGAAGTCGAGGAACACTGCCTTTCCAGTCTCGTTGACGCCGAAACCGGCATCGCACCTTTCCTTGGCGGCACGAGATGCAACATCGCGGGGAACGAGGTTACCGAATGCAGGATAGCGGCGCTCGAGATAGTAATCTCTGTCCTCTTCGGGAATCTGCGAAGGCTTTACAATATGCTTTCTCAACTTCTCGACATCCTCAAGCTTCTTGGGAACCCAGATACGTCCGTCGTTACGCAGAGATTCGGACATAAGTGTCAGCTTGCACTGCTGGTCACCGTGTACGGGGATACAGGTGGGGTGAATCTGTGCAAAGCAGGGGTTGGCAAAATAAGCTCCTTTCTTATAGCACTGCCAGGCGGCAGAACCATTGCTGTTCATTGCATTGGTAGAAAGGAAGTAGGTATTTCCGTAACCTCCGGTTGCAATTATCACAGCGTGAGCGCTGAATCTTTCGAGCTGGCCGGTGATAAGGTTGCGGGCAATTATACCCTTGGCCTCACCGTTCACAACCACAAGGTCGAGCATTTCGTGACGGGGAAAACTCTTCACAGTACCGGCAGCAATCTGTCTGTTGAGAGCTGCATATGCTCCGAGAAGAAGCTGCTGACCGGTTTGTCCCCTGGCATAGAAGGTACGGCTGACCTGAACGCCTCCGAACGAACGGTTGGCAAGGTATCCGCCATACTCACGGGCAAAAGGAACACCCTGGGCAACGCACTGGTCGATAATCGCGGCACTTACCTCAGCGAGACGATAGACATTGGCTTCACGTGCTCTGTAATCGCCTCCCTTAATTGTGTCATAGAAAAGCCTGTACACAGAGTCGTTGTCGTTCTGGTAATTCTTAGCGGCATTGATACCACCCTGTGCTGCGATGGAGTGGGCGCGACGGGGTGAATCGCTGATGCAGAATACCTTCACATTGTAACCCAACTCGCCCAAAGAAGCAGCTGCAGAGGCACCGCCAAGTCCGGTACCTACCACAATAATGTCCAGTTTGCGTTTATTGTTGGGATTTACAAGATGGAGTTCCGATTTGCGCTTTGTCCATTTCTCAGCCAAAGGTCCATCGGGAATCTTTGAAATAAGTTTGTCAGACATCTTATATCTTCTGTTAGTTAACTGGTAACAATAATCCTGCAATTTTAGTCATTATTACCGAAATGACCAAAATTAAAACAACGAACCGGGGATTTCATCTTCGGTTCTGAAAGATTCGAGACCTAGATGTCTGTACGAGAGTTCGGTGGCAACCCTTCCCCTTTGAGTCCTGACGATGAAGCCTTCTTTGATAAGGAACGGCTCGTAAACCTCCTCAAAAGTTCCCTGGTCTTCACCTATGGCCGTGGCAATGGTATTAGCCCCGACAGGTCCTCCCTTGAATACTGTGATAATGGTCCTGAGAATCTTGTTGTCAATGGAATCGAGCCCCCTCTTGTCTATTCGGAGTTTATCAAGGGCATACCTTGTTATGGAAAGGTCTATTGTTCCGTTTCCCATAACCTGGGCAAAATCCCTAACCCTCTTCAAAAGGGCATTGGCAATTCTTGGGGTTCCCCTTGAACGGAGGGCTATTTCTGTGGCAGCGGCGTCATCAACAGGAACCTTCAGAATAGAAGCGCTGCGCCGTACTATCATTTCAAGGTCAGATGTATCGTAATACTCAAGAGCACAGGTAATTCCGAACCTCTCCCTGAGAGGTGCGGTCAGAAGTCCGCTCCGGGTAGTTGCTCCGACAAGAGTAAAAGGATTAAGATTGATGCGCACAGTTCGCGCACCTGGCCCCTTGTCTATCATTATGTCTATCACATAATCTTCCATTGCGGAATAAAGGTACTCCTCAACCTCGGGAGACAGGCGGTGAATTTCGTCTATGAAGAGAACATCCCCAGGATCAAGCGAAGTCAGCAGGCCGGCAAGATCCCCCGGGCGGTTCAGTACGGGACCGGAAGTAATCTTCATATTGCCGCCCATTTCATTTGATATGATATGGGCGAGTGTAGTTTTTCCGAGACCTGGAGGCCCGTGAAAAAGAGTGTGGTCCAGAGCCTCTCCACGCTGTTTTGCTGCCTTTATGTATATATTGAGGAGAGAAACGATTTCTTTCTGGCCGGTGAAATCTTCCAGTTCCTGGGGCCGGATAATTCCGTCCAAATCCTTATCTTTGCCTTCGTTTGTATTGTGGGGATCGAATTCTGACATAGTTTCCGATTCAATTTATCAAATACAAATATAGTTTTATTTTTATATTTTTTTGATGTTATTAAGACTGTTGATATCTTGATAACTTATATAAATACCTGATAGATAATTTTTTATATCTAATATAGCTTGTTCATTTCCTCCCCTTTGAAGCGGTTGACAAATTGTTGATATTCCTCGTGAGCCGAATTATCCACTTTTGTGATGTATGAAATTAACAGGTTTATTCACTGCTTTTCAACAGAATTCTCTGGTAAATGTTAATAAGTACCAAAACTTCAGGAATACTCTCCGAAAGACTGAAAACTGACAAAGAAATCTACTGCAGCGGACTCTTTCTGTCGGCCCGCTGGTTTGTGCTTACCCAGTCTGCCGGAAAAGGTGTACATCTTGTCGTTATGCCCACCCAGGAGGCTGCCGAGTACTGCACATCCGACCTTTACAATCTTACGGAAGGTGATATAGTGTTCTATATACCTTCGTCCGGAAAGAATATCGAGAGAAGCACATACAAGTCAAGTCTCGGTGTCCAGAGGACATCAGCTATAGCCAGAATTCTTGAAGCGAAGGACGAGCAACTCTATCTTGTCAGTTATCCCGAAGCCCTTGAGGAAAGAATTCCATCTGTTAAAGAGATATCATCTGCCGTGATGCATATAGCAACAGGCAGCGTGATTCCCTATGACAGTATATCAGAAAAGTTGACCGATTTAGGATTCGACAGAGTAGATTTTGTGTCTTCTCCGGGACAATTTGCGGTCAGGGGTGCCCTCATCGATGTCTTCTCATATTCCAACAACAATCCTTACAGGATATCCTTCTTCGGTGACGAGGTCGAAAGCATTCATATATTCGATGCCAATACCCAGCTGTCCAGCGAATCGGTCCAACAGGCTGACATCATAGCTGATATGCTTTGTGAAGAGGGAGAAAGGAGTATCTTCGACATCCTTCCGGAAGATACCCGTCTGTGGCTGGATTCGTCGGATATGTACAAGGATAAAGGCATATGGTCTGAAATGCAGCGTTTTCCGAGAGTCTTTATGGATATTCCTCTTTCTAAGGATGCTTCGAATGTCCTGAATTTCAAGATTTCTCCCCAGCCCATATTCAACAAGAACTTCGACCTCCTCACTTCTGATATCCGAACGAAGATAGAGACAGGGTATAAGGTATTCATATACGGAGAGAAAAAGAGCCAGCTCGACAGGTTGTCCTCGATACTCGAACACGACAGCTGTCCTTCTCCTCAGTTTATCCAGGGGGCAAACATCCACAACGGATTCATAGATGCCGAGGATAAGATATGCTGTTATTCAGACCACGAAATCTTTGACCGTTTCCACAGGGTAAGCATCAGGCGTACGGTTGACAAGACAGAACAGTTGACCATCAACGATCTGAACTCAATCCAGAGAGGAGACTACATAGTACACATAGACCACGGCGTGGGTATATTCGGTGGACTGGTTCGTCTCAAGGACGACTACGGACGTCTGCGCGAAGTAGTCAAACTCTTGTACAAGGACGGAGATGTAGTATATATTTCGGTCCATTCGCTGAATAAGATTTCTCGTTTCAGAGCTAAGGAAGGTGAGGTTCCCCAAATACACAGACTGGGATCCAAGACCTGGACGGCTCTGAAGAACGGGGCCAAGTCGAAGGTCAAGGACATTGCAAAAGAACTCATACAACTCTACGCCAAACGCAAGGCTACCCCTGGATATGCCTTCTCTGCAGACAGTTACCTGCAGAAAGAGCTGGAGTCGTCATTTATGTATGAGGATACTCCGGATCAGGAACTTGCCACTGCTATGGTAAAGCAGGATATGGAGAGCAATTGTCCCATGGACAGGTTGATATGCGGAGACGTAGGATTCGGCAAGACAGAAATAGCTGTAAGGGCGGCATTCAAGGCTGTATGCGACAGCAAGCAGGTAGTGGTGCTGGTCCCTACTACTGTTCTAGCCATTCAGCACTACAATACCTTCAGTGCGCGTCTGAAGGACTTTCCCTGCAGCGTCGAGTGCCTCAGCCGCCTGAAAACTGCCAAAGAAACTTCTGAAATCAAGCAGAAACTTGCGAACGGCCAGATAGATATTCTTGTATCTACCCACAAGATACTTGGAAAGGGATTTAATTTCAAAGACCTTGGACTCCTGATAATCGACGAGGAGCAGAAGTTCGGGGTGTCAGCAAAGGAAAAACTGCGTCAGCTGAAGACATCGATAGACACCCTGACCCTCACGGCCACTCCAATTCCAAGAACTATGCAGTTCTATCTTCTGGGAGCACGTGACCTTAGCATCATCAATACTCCTCCACCCAACAGGATTCCTATCCAGACCGAGATTATACTCTTTGACGAGAAGGAGATAAAGGGCATCCTCGACTACGAACTGAACAGGGGTGGACAGATTTTCTTTCTGCACAACAATGTCGAGCAGCTGCCTTCGATTGCCGAGATACTCCAAAGGCTCGAGCCTGATATGAAAATTTGTATCATTCACGGGCAAATGGAATCTAAAGTTCTTGAAAACAGAATGTTGGAATTCATCAGGGGAGACTACGACTGCCTTCTCTGCACAACCATCATCGAGAACGGACTGGATATACCCAACGCCAATACCATCATAATCAATCACGCCCAGAACATAGGACTGAGCGACCTTCATCAGCTTCGGGGAAGGGTAGGACGTTCGAACCGCAAGGCTTTCTGCTATCTGATAATACCACCTCTCGTATCCATAACCGAAGAAGCCCGCAGGCGCCTGAGGGCAATTGAAGAATTCTCCGACCTTGGCAGCGGATTCAACATTGCCATGCAGGACCTCGACATCAGAGGAGCAGGAAATCTTCTGGGAGCTGAGCAGAGCGGGTTCATAACCGATATGGGCTTTGAGACATATCAGAAGATAATTTCAGAAGCAATGGAGGAACTTGGCATAGAAACAGGCATAGATACTTCGACTCCCTCGTCAAGGGCCTGGGCTGATGACTGTACCATCGAAACCGACCAGCCCGCACATATTCCTGATGATTATATCGAAATCACTTCCGAAAAGATGCGCATATACAAGCAGATGGATTCGATAGTATCAGAAAAGGAACTCGACAGGCTGCGCGGCAATATCGAAGACCGTTTCGGAAAAATTCCCGCCGAACTTGACAATCTGTTCGACGTGGTAAAGATAAGAAATCTCGGTATGGCTCTCGGATTTGAAAAGATAATATTCAAGAACGGTATGCTGATTTGCTTCTTCATATCTGATCCTAAAGCCAATTACTACAAGAGCGGACGTTTCACTTCCGTACTGCAGAAAATATCAGAGAGTGAGATAAACTTTGCTCTCAAGCAGTCAGACGACAAGTTGAAGATAATAACAAAAGGTGTCCAAAGCTTGTCCCAAGCCCTTTCTTATTTGCGTAAGTTGCAATAATTTGGTATTTTTGCTACCCTTTGAATTAAAGTGGCGAATTTACTGATAGAGATAGGAAACACGGCTCTGAAGGCCTCCTGGTCCGAGGGAATGACCCTTGGAAAAACATTCCGTTACCAGGGAGAGAAAGAATTTGACTTCATACTTTCGCTAACTGAAAAGGAAAAACCCGAAGTGATGGCAGTCGCTTCAGTCAGGCCTGTTCCGGCAGATACAGAACACAGGCTCCGCTCTGAATGCGGTTCCCTTATCATTCTCGACCAGAATCACGTTTCAGTGCTCGAACGTTACTCTCTTCCTTTGCATCTCGCTTATGACAGGGCTGCCGCAATAATAGCAGGAAGATACCTCTTCAAAGGCAAGAGCCTTGTCATTATGGACTTCGGAACTACCATAAGCATTGATTCAGTTGACGGCAGCGGCAAGTACATCGGAGGAAACATTTCTCCGGGATGCAGAACCAGATTCAAGGCACTGAACAGATACTCAAGAAGACTTCCACTCGTCAATACTCCCGATAAAATATGTGATTTGGGAGATTCGCTGCAGTCCTCGATTGAGGCAGGAGTCGTTTCAGGCATAATGTTTGAAATCGAGGGCTACATCAACCGTTTTCCCGGAAATATAGTGGTTTTCACCGGCGGAGATGCGAATTATTTTGCAAAGCGAATGAAAAACTCCATCTTTGTCGTTTGCAACCTCGTATTGATGGGGTTAGCTTTAATTACCGATGATTATGTCAATCAGACGTTGTAGTATTGTTGCTCTGATAACACTTCTTGTGGCAGTGCCGTGCCGTTCCCAGAGCGGTGCCTACGGCAGCTACACTCCGTATTCGATTTTCGGGGTCGGAGATCTGATGAGCAACTCCTCGGCGTACAATGCCTCGATGGGGGGAGTCGGAATTGCATCCCGCAACAACCGTTTTCTGAATTATCTGAATCCTGCAGCAATAACGGCCCGCGATTCCCTTGCCTTTATGGTGGACTTTTCCCTCTATCAGGGAAACAAGATATTCCGCCAGGGAGATATCAAATCTGCCTCCAACATAATGAACATCAATAATTGCGCAATATCCTTCCCCATCTGGAAAAAGTCTGCGATGGTGGTCGGAATACGTCCTTACAGCAGTATGGGCTATGGATATCAGCGCATATACGAAGACCAGGATCTCATCGGAACGGTCGGCAATATCTCATATTCTGCCGTTGGTCAGGGCTCTATGTATGAAGTTTTCGTCGGAGCCGGTGCCACGTTCTGGAACAGGCTCTCCGTAGGTGTTGAAGGAATATACTATTTCGGCAATTTTGTACGCAATAACAATGTTACTTTTGCTGATGCTTCATATAACGGCTCCAAGAAGGGTTACGAATTGCAGTTGAATGCAAGCACCGCAAAGTTCGGACTCCAGTACGAGCAGAAACTTCCCGGCTCCTCTTCTATTGTTGCAGGTGCCACCTGCAAGCTCGGAGCAGATCTGAAGGGATTCGTAGAGGCTTTTGAATTCTCCTCAGGAAGCATTTCGTCGGATACACTGTACTACAAGATGGATACTCTCCGCAATACTCCCGGGAAGGTCAGGCTTGCAAGCGAACTCGGAATAGGCATAGCATACTGCCACGCCGACCGCTGGAGGGTTGAATTCGATTATACGCTTTCTGACTGGACTTCGAGCAATATGGACACTGTCCCCGGATTTGCAGGAAATGCAACGCCGATGTCCGGTTTCTCATCTTTTACCACAACAAAGTCCCAGTCTTTCAGGGCCGGTTTAGAGATTGTTCCCAACCGAAACGATATCAGATACTACTACAAAAAGATTGCTTATAGGGCTGGAACTTATTATAAAACTGAATATTACAAACTTGATAACAATACTGTTGCCTCTTTTGGAATTACCCTCGGTGCCACCCTTCCAGTATTCCGCTGGCACAACGGAGTCACGGTCGGTATAGATATGGGGCAGAGGGGTTCCCTGAAAGGTAATCTCATTAGAGAAAGATATATTAACTTTTCATTCGGAGTGAACCTGTTTGACATATGGTTCCAGAAGCCGAGATACGAGTAGTGAAAATCAAAGTTCTTACTATGAAAAAATTACTGTTATTTTTCGTAACCGTCGCGATGATGGCAGGCGGATTTGCTGCATCTGCCCAGGGTAAGTATGGTGCTGACAGCGCCAATTGTATCAAGTACCTTTCTTACTACAGGGAATATTTCAAGCAGAAGAGTTATGACGACGCTCTCCCTCACTGGCGCAAGGCATATCAGCTTTGTCCTCCTACGGCAAATCACACGATGCTCATCGACGGAACTTTCCTGATGCGCAAGCTCATCATCAAGAACGCGAAGAATCCCATTCTCAAGAAGAATCTGGTCGATACCCTTATGACCCTTCACGATACCCGTGCCAAGTACTACCCCAAATATTCGGTAGTGGCCTTGAACAACAAGGGTCTGGATATGTCAAACTTCATCAAGGATGACCCTGCAGCCCTCTACAAGGGTTACGGAGAGATTATCGAGGCCAACGGTTCCCAGACCAAGCCTCAGCTCTTCCTCTTCGAACTCAATTCGGCTATCGAACTCTACAGGAACGGAACCCTCAATGCCGAAGATGTCATCAACGCATACCAGAGGAATATCTCTCTGCTCGAGCAGGCTGTATGCAAGACGGCTTTCGAAACCGAGCAGAACGAAAAGATCCGCAAGGACCTTGAGAGTCTGTTCATCTCCAGCAAGGTTGCTGGATGCGAGGACCTCATTGCCCTGTTCACTCCCCGCTTCGAGGCCAATCCCAATGATATCGAACTTGTAACCAACATCGTAAAGATGATGAGTTTAGCCGAGGATTGCACCGATAACGACCTCTACCTGAATGCCGTGACTTCGTGGTACAAACTCGAGCCTACACACACCTCGGCCTACTTCCTCTACAAACTCAATTCTTCGAGAGGAAACGCCGAAGAGGCTATCAAGTATCTCGAAGAGGCTATTGCTTTCGAGTCTTCCGATGCCGCTCTCGATATCGAATATACCAACGAACTTGCTGCATACTGCTACAAGAACGGCAAGACCATCAAAGCTTACGAACTCGCAAAGCAGGTTGCCGAGGCCGAATCTCCCTTCAAGGGCAAGGCCTATATGCTGATGGGTACAATCTGGGGTTCTACCAACTGCTCGGGCAACGAAATCGAGCGCAGGGCTCCTTACTGGGTTGCTGTTGACTGCCTGCAGAAGGCAAAGGCTGCCGACGAGACCCTCGCCGAAGATGCCAACAGGATGATAGCAACATTCACCAAGTACTTCCCCGAGACTGGCGAAGCGTTTATGTACGGTCTGACCAAGGGACAGTCCTATACCGTTTCGTGCGGAGGTCTCAGGGCTGTTACCACAGTCAGGACTCAAAACTGATTCTTTTGGAAAGACTTTACCTGAAAATCGTACGTATGGCAACAGCTGCGGCTGTTGCTTTCGTGCTTTTTGGATGTGCCAGGAAACTCCGTGAGGCTGAATCTCTCAAGCTTGCGGATACTCCTATGCAGACAGTTGGCGATATGTTTGCCGTAAAGACAAAGAACGGCAAGCTCGAGATGCGTCTAGAAGCCGACAAGATGGAACGCTACGAGAACGACACCTGCACCTACGAATCCTTCCCTCTTGGGCTGGCTGTCTATGGCTATACCGAAGACGGTCTGCTTGAATCGGTTATTATTTCTGACAATGCCCGTCACGAAATCGACAAGACCAACAAGAAAGGAGAGGTATGGTCTGCTTTCGGGAACGTGATTATCCATAATGTCGTGAACAGGCAGACTATGGAGACTGATACGATTTACTGGGACCAGAAGAATAATGAAATCTGGACTGACTGCTATGTCAAGATGTATTCTCCCGACGGTATGATGCAGGGGTACGGAATGCGCTCCGACGACAGGGCGAGAAACGCCATCCTGCACAATCCTTTCAACAGCTACGGCTACTCGGTTCAGGATACCACCCAGGTAATTGTGGATTCGGTCAATTTTATAGGTCCGTTTCCTAAAAAATAGGTAGTTTGGTGGAAAATTATTATCTTCGCAACCCTATTGTGACTAAGTATATTGAAAAGTAAAATAAAATGGCGATTCTCCAGAAAACCCGTGAAAAGTTCGGAGTGGTGATTTCGGTAATCATCGCTCTTGCACTTTTGTCCTTCATCATCGACCCCAGCACTGTCGAATCGGCTCTGAACTCGATGTCAAGCAAGTATGACGTCGGCAAGATAGCCGGGAAGTCAATTTCTTACAACGACTTCATCCAGGACGTTGACCGTTACACCACAATCAACGAAATCATCACCGGCTCCACCGTTCAGAACGAGCAGCAACACCAGCAGATTCGCGATGCCGCCTGGCAGGAACTCCTCAACAGACATATGTTCATCAAGAATGCAAAGGCTGCTGGTCTTTCAGTTGGCAAGGCAGAACTTCTGGCCTTTACCTCAGGTGAGCTTGTTTCACCCGTGATTGCCCAGAATCCTATCTTCTTCGATGAGAATGGTCAGTTCTCCCGCGACAGGCTCGTTGATTTTGTTCACCAGATTCCTTCAGACGAGTCGGGCAGGTCGAAAATTTTCTGGGATTATCTCCAGAACACCGTCTATTCCCAGCAGTATTATGCCAAGTACGGTTCGCTGTTCACAGCCAGTGCTGTTCAGAATCCCCTGATGCTCCGCAAGGCCATCGAGGAGAACAATACTACTGCCGATGTGGACTTTGTGATGCTCCCCTACGGTTACGCTCAGGACAGCAGCATCGTTGTGACATCCAAGGAAATCCGCTCTTACTACAAGGCTCACAAGAAGTTCTACAAGCAGAACGCAAGCCGTGACATCGAATATGTGGTATTCGAGGTGGAGCCTTCTGCCGAGGATATCGCCGCCACCAACGAGGCTATGATTGCCGCATATGCCGAATTTGGAGATGCCCAGAACATGAAGTCCTTCCTTCTCAAGAACTCCGACCGTCCCCTTTCGGATTACTGGTACAAAGACGGAGAACTGAGTTCCATCAATTCTGAAATCAATGCCTTCGTTTTCGGCAACAACAAGGGAGTATCGCCCATTGTCAGCGACGACAACAGTTTCTTCGCAGCCAAGGTGATGGACAGCGCTATGCTTCCCGATTCAGTTTATGTCAAGCACATCCTCCTTAATGGTGACAATGCCCGTCATACTGCCGACAGCCTTGCCGCAGTCGTAAAGCCCGCCAACTTCTCTTCTGTTGCAGCCATCTATTCAACTGACCAGTCCTCCGCTGCTGACGGCGAACTCGGAAATATCGGCTGGATGACCCAGAGCTATATGATACCCGGATTCGAGTCTGTAATCACTGCACAGATTGGCAAGCCCTACGTAATCGACACCCAGTACGGTTCACACGTCGTTCTTGTAACCAGCAAGACTGCTCCCGTTCTAAAGAAGAAAGTTGCCGTTCTCGAAAAGACAGCCCTCGCAAGCAAGGAGACCTTCAACAGCTACTACTCCAAGGCCAACAACTTTGCCACAATGGCTGCCGGAAGCTACGAAGGCTACAGGAAGGCTGTCGATTCACTCGGAGTTTACTCTCATCCTATGAACAACGTGCTTGAGGGAAATAGCCGCTACGGTTCGGTGGATAATGCCAAGGAGCTGACCCGCTGGATTTTCGAGGCAAAGGAAGGTAAGGCTTCCCAGATTATCACCGTCAACAACAACTACTTCTTCATTGCAGCAGTCAAGAACATCCACAAAGAAGGATATACTCCCATAAACGAGATTGCTCCTTCAATCCGCCAGATGCTCTACACCGAAAAGCTCGGTGAGAAGAAGGCTGCCGAAGTAGCAGAAAAGATAGCCGGTCTTACCGACCTCAACGCCGTTGCCGAGGCCCTCGACCTTACGGTCAGCAGCAAGACAGATGTAGCTTTCTCCTCTATGGGTGCACCCGGTCTTGATCCTGCATTCATCGGCGCCATCGCAGCTGCCGAAGAGGGCAAGATCTGCGGCCCCGTTGCAGGAGGTATCGGAGTATATGTATTCCAGGTAAAGGGGCGTGATACTGCATCCTTCTTCACCGAGGATGATGCCCGCAACTTCGAAGCTCAGAAACTCCAGTACTCTTCACAGATGGTTCTTCCCGTGATGATGGAAGAAGCCGATGTGAAGGACAACCGCGCGAGATTCTTCTAAAGAATCCCTCTATAATCAGACATTAAACAGGAAATGCATTATGTCGCCGTCTTCGACGACATAATCTTTTCCTTCTATGCCCATACGTCCGGCAGCACGCACTGCCGCCTCGGTACGGTACTTTACAAAGTCGTCGTACTTGATTACCTCGGCGCGTATGAATCCCTTTTCAAAGTCGCTGTGGATAACACCGGCTGCCTTGGGGGCCTTAGCTCCCACAGCTACGGTCCAGGCACGGCATTCGTCGGCACCGGCGGTGAAGAATGTCTGCAATCCAAGCAGGTGATAGGCGCTTTGAATCAGACGCACAGCCCCTGACTCTTCAAGTCCCATCTCCTCAAGGAACATCTGCCTGTCTTCGTATTCTTCCATCTCGGCAATCTCCGATTCGGTTTTTGCCGAGATGATAAGTATCTCTGCCTTCTCGTCCTTCACGGCCTCTCTTACCGCATCGACATAGGCATTTCCCTGGGCTGCCGAGGCATCATCCACATTGCATACATACATCACCGGCTTGTTCGTCAGAAGGAAAAGGTCGTGAGCCATTGCTGCTTCTTCATCGTTAAGGAGAGCAACGCTGCGGCACGACTTGCCCTGCATAAGGGCATCGCGATAGCGGCTCAGGAGATCAGAGAGCTTGCGGGCCTCCTTGTCTCCGGCCTTTCCGGCTTTCTCAGTCTTTGAGAGCCTTGCCTCAACGGTTTCGAGGTCCTTGAGCTGGAGTTCGGTGTCGATAACCTCCTTGTCCCTTACAGGGTTTACCGACCCGTCAACGTGGATGACGTTGCCGTCGTCGAAGCACCTGAGAACGTGCAGTATGGCATCGCACTCGCGAATGTTTGCGAGGAACTGGTTGCCCAGTCCTTCGCCGTGGCTTGCTCCCTTTACAAGCCCGGCTATATCCACTATGTCAACTGTGGCAGGAACCACGCTCTTGGGCTTGCATATATCCACCAGCACCTCCAGACGCTTGTCAGGAACATTGGTTGAGCCCAGATTAGGGTCAATGGTGCAGAAAGGAAAGTTTGCGCTCTGTGCCTTTCCCGAACTTATACAGTTGAAGAGGGTTGACTTGCCGACGTTGGGAAGTCCTACTATTCCGCATTTGAGTGACATAGCTGTTCTGATAATAATTCGCGCAAAGTTAGCCAATAAATTGTATATTGCGTGCTATGAAGATGCTCTTGCTTTGTCTGATGCTTCTTTCTGGAGCCAGAACGGCTCCCACAGACAGTCTGCTTGTCATAACCTGGAACATTGAGAACTGCTTCGACTGGCAGTGCGATTCGCTGAGCAGTTCCGAAATCGAATTCTCCTCGCGAGGAGACAGACACTGGACCAGAAAAAGGTTCGAGGCCAAGACAGGAGGAATAGCCAAGACATTGCTGGCTGCTGCCGACCGCTTCGGCAGGTTTCCAGACGTGGTCGCCCTTCAGGAAATCGAGAACGGCAAGGTCCTCAGACGCCTTGTCAGTGACACTCCCCTTCGCAAGCTCGATATAGGCACAGTTCACTACGAATCTCCCGACCCGAGAGGAATAGACTGCGGAATCCTGTATAACCGATCGACTCTCAAGCTCTGCTATTCGGCACCATGTCATCTGTACGATTCCTGCGGCAGGGTAATCCCGACCAGGGACATACTCCTCGCTGTCTTTGCCTGCCCCGGGGGAGAGAATATCGCCGTTCTTGTAAACCACCATCCTTCGCGCCTTGGAAGTTCTTCGGATACTCGCCGAGCTATTGCATATGCCCGTATGGAAGTCCTTGCAGATTCACTTCTTACGGCAGGAGTTTGCAAGAGGCTTGTATGCGTGGGTGACTTCAATACCCCTATGCAATGGGCCGATCCTGAATGCCGGTCTGGGAGCCTGAAGTTCAATGGAAAATGGGAAAGGATAGACGGTTGTGCCCTTGCCAGAGGGGTCAGGGTGAGAGAGGAAGTGCTGGATTTTCCCTTCCTTTTGACCCATGACTCTGCTCACGGAGGTCTTAAGCCCCTCAGAACCTACTCAGGGCCGCGCTACCTTGGAGGACTGAGCGACCATCTGCCCGTTGCGGTATCGCTTGAATAATTTTTCTTATATTTGTGATTCGACACGATAATCGAATAACCTCATAATTATGGAAATGAAAACAAGAATCCAGGAGAAATTCATTTCTCTTTTCGGTCACGAAGGTGACCTCTATGCCTCCGCCGGGCGTATCAATCTCATTGGAGAACATACCGACTACAACGGAGGATATGTCTTCCCCGGAGCAATAGACAAGTGTATTGTAGCCGCCATCAAGACAAACGGAAGTGCCAAGGTACGTGCCTATTCAGTCGATTATGATGAGATGTGCGAATTCGGTCTTAATGAAGAAGACAAGCCCGCAAAGGCCTGGGCCTGCTACATCTTCGGAGTATGCCGCGAGACCATCAAGCGAGGCGGCAAGGTCGAAGGCTTCGATACCGTATTTGCTGGTGACGTTCCTCTTGGAGCCGGGCTCAGCTCATCGGCAGCCCTTGAAAGCACCTTTGCCTTTGCCCTGAATGACATCTTCGGAAACGGAATAGATAAGTTCGAACTTGCAAAGATAGGACAGAGCACCGAGCACAACTACTGCGGTGTCAAGTGCGGCATTATGGACCAGTTCGCCTCCTGCTTCGGAAAGGCCGGCTGCCTTATCCGCCTGAACTGCAAGACTCTCGAATACAAATATTTCCCCTTCAATCCCGAAGGATACAGGCTTGTTCTGGTTGACTCCTGCGTGAAACACGAACTTGCTTCGAGCGCATACAACAAGCGTCGTGAGTCCTGTGAGAGAGCGGCAGCGGCTATACGTAAGAAACATCCCGAAGTCGAATTCCTTTCCGATGCCAAGAGAGTCTGGCTCGATGAGGTCCGCTCCGAGATCAGCGATGAGGATTTCCTCCGCTCGGAATATGTAATCGGTGAGGTACAGAGGGTACTTGACGTATGTGATGCCCTTGAAAGAGGCGATTACGAGATCGTCGGTGAATTGATGTATCAGACCCACTTCGGAATGAGCAAGCTCTATGAGGTAAGCTGCGAAGAACTCGATTTCCTCAACAAGCTTGCTCGCAAGATGGATGTCACCGGCTCGAGAGTTATGGGAGGCGGATTCGGAGGATGCACCATCAACCTCGTCCGCGACGAACTCTATCAGGACTTTGTTGATGCTGCCGTTGAGCAGTTCACAGCAAAGTTCGGCCACGCGCCTAAGATTTACGACGTAGTAATCTCTGACGGAGCACGCAAACTGTAATACAAAAGAAACCTAAACTGAAAATGGAAGCAAAATTCTGGAGAAAAGAAGACTGGCAGGCAGTATGGATAGCAGGAGTGCTGATTATTCTGGCCTGTGTATCCGTCCTTACCGGATGGTTCGACCTCAGCGCTTTAAAGTTCAGCACCTGGACCCTTGGCGAGACTGTTCAGGGCGCAGCGGCATCCAAGATTGTACCTCTCGGAACACAACTGTCCTCGGGGGCATTCTGGATAAAGACCATACGCACGGTTCTTATTCTCGGAATTCTGTTCACCTTGGGAATCAAACTGCAGGGCGGAAAGGTACGCGAGTACATTCCTGCGTTTGCCGCCCTGTTTGTGCTTTCATTCGTCGTAAGGCTCATTAGTGCTGAGTTTACGCTGAACCGCTATCTTGAATGGGCTGTGTGGGCTCTTCTTATAGGCCTTCTCATTTCCAATACGGTAGGAGTCCCCAAGTGGCTCAGACCTGCGGTAAAGACAGAGTTCTATATCAAGACCGGGCTCGTCGTGATGGGCTTTTCGGTACTTTTCTCAAACATTGCCAAGTTCGGTCTTTACGGACTTGGAATAGCCTGGATAGTAACCCCTGTGGTGATGCTCTTTATGTGGTGGTTCGGAACAAAGGTTCTCAAGATAGGCAACAAGCCTCTTGTGATGACCCTTTCAGCCGCTACCAGCGTGTGCGGAACCAGTGCCGCAATTGCCACCGGTGCCGCCTGCAACTGCAAAAAGACCGACCTTACCCTCGCTGTTTCCATTTCGATTATCTTCACCGTGATAATGATGGTATTCGAACCAATCATCATCAAGGCTGTGGGTATGAGCCCGATAATGGGAGGAGCCTTGATAGGTGGAACGGTCGATTCTACAGGAGCTGTCGCCGTGGCAGGAAGTGTGCTTGGAGGTGAGGCCGAAAAGGCAGCGGTTCTGGTAAAGATGATTCAGAACATACTGATAGGATTCATAGCCTTCTTCGTTGCCATCTTCTTTGCAACTCGCGTTGACAGGGATTCTACCCGTAAGGTTGGGGCTTCGGAGATATGGAAGCGCTTCCCCAAGTTCATTATAGGCTTCTTCATCGCTTCTCTGATTGCTTCTTTCGTGATTCAGCCCATATTCGGGGCCGACCAGGTAGGTGCAATCAACAAGGTTCTCGACCAGTTCAAGAACTGGTGCTTCGTGCTGGCCTTCCTGAGCATAGGACTCGACACCAACTTCAAGGAGATTGCAAGCCAGATGCACGGCGGAAAAGTTCTGTGGCTGTATCTGATAGGGCAGACTTTCAACATTGCTCTCACTTTCTTTGCAGTGTGGCTGCTTCTGTCGGGAGTGTTGTTCCCCATCCCTGCTTTGAGTTGAGATGAAGGCTTTGAGTCGAGATGAGAAAGTTCTGGAAAATATTATCGAAAGTGGCGCTTATCCTTGTCGGGGGCGCCACTCTTGTAACTGTAATCTACATAATGGCAAACGGCCTGGGCCTCAATCCCGACCTTGATTTTGGAGCCGGGGCCTATTATTATGCCGATATCCCCGACTTCGACAAGACTCCCGAACCGAAATACTCCACTTCTGTCCCTGTTTGGGTGCATATCCTGCTCTTCCTTGTCTGGGGAGCACTGATGTACTGGTTGTGGACCTGGATAGACCGCAAGAAATGAGTTCCCGCCAGTGCAAGGCTACATATCTATGGTAAAGAGCAGACTGAAGACGTTCTTTCCGCTTGCGAGACTGTGGTCCCAACTGACTCCCACCCTTGTGTCATAAGGTATCCAGGCAAGGTTTGCAAGGCGCACTGCAAGGTCGGCTCCTGCTCTGGCAAAGTTCCTGGCCAGTCCCTCTCCCCAGCAGGATGTCAAGTCGCAGTGCAGGGTGGCCTCGAGGTTGCGTATGTATGCCACAGGGCACAGAAGGTCGCAGTCAAGGGCTGCGAAAGGAATAGCATAGTCTGCCCTGAGATGCCCCCTGAAGGGGAGGCCGAGTCCGTAGGGGTCGCTTACGGCAACACTGTCGTGCAGCAGTGATTCGCCGCTCTGGTGCTGAAGTTTCAGCGACAGCCTCAGACCCTGGCTTCTGCCAAGTCCCGGCAGATAAGCATAGGAATGGATATAACTCACAGGCTCGTGAACACCATCCAGCCCGGGGTAGATACGAACGCCCCCTTCGATGCCTGCTCCCAGCCTGGGATATATGCAAGAATGGGCGACAGGCCTCATCGAATACCATCTTACCGAAGCCGTCGCACTGTTGGAAATCACCTGACGGCCCTTTCTTACGATGTCAAATACAGGATCAGTGCTTACAACAGAGGTGTTGATAATGTCATTTGAAAGGCTCCAACTCAGGGACCCGACAAGTCCGCGGATCCATCCACCCGAGCTGAAGTTAAGGGGAACGTAGGCCCTGAACCTGGAGGATACGAAAGGACGACCGGTATCGGTATGCTCACTTCCTGTGCGTCCATCCTCAAGGCTGGTCAGCCAGCTATGCCGGCTGTAAGACTCTCCCACGTGCAGTTCTGCCTCAAGAACGGGGAAGAAGCCCCTGTAGCACAGTTTTGCCATTGCCGAGCCCCAGGGTTTGTCTTTGTCAGAAGGGAGTACATTCTGCATCAGTTTGGCTGCTGCACTTCCGTAGAAGGTTCCAAGATGGTTCTGGAAAAAGGCTGTTGCACCGAGCCAGGCGGTCTGTGTGATATTCTCAAGCGATGCTGTTGCAATATCGTCGGCATTCACATAGACAGGAATCCAGGAATGTACATTAAGAAGATGCTTCCATTTACTGTAAGGCTCAGGAGAACTGATATTTACCTCTCCCGAGGGGGGGCTTTCTCTGCCAGAAAGCTTCTCTGCCCATTCCCAGCGGTACCGTTCATTCCAGTCCTCTTCGCTGAAGCGCAGTTCCTCTCTTTTGCTGAAATGTGGAATGGTGCCTTGAGTGCCTGTCGATAGGAAAAGCAGTCCCTTTGGGGTAAGGGTTCCGGCTTTGGAGGCCGTCTTGCTCGAAGTCAGCTTTCGAAGGCGTCCGTCAGTTGGTCTGAATTCATATATCTCAGAAGTACCGTTCCTATCGGAGCAGAAAGTAAGGCAGTCTTCAAAAGAGTTCAGGCTGCCAAGCATCACGTGGCACTCGCGAAGTTCCACCGAGAAAGAAGGCAGCAGCCTTATACCCATACCTTCTTCCGACAAGACTATTGCGTGAAGTGTGCTGCCTGTCCAAGCCAGTTCGCAGACCTGAAGTCCTGCCGGGACCTTCCAGCCGCGCAATTCCCTTCCATCTGAAGCGTCGAATACAACTACCCTTTCCTCCCCGTTGCTGAGGTACTCTACAGCCGCCAGTTCATTCCCCAGTGTAGAAGCGGCGGGGTTATACAGCCTCCGTCCTCCGACAAGGGTTCTCTTGCGACCCTTCAAGTCGCAGAACCTGAGTTCGGAGAATGATTCCTGTTCCCATCTGAGGTCCGGAATCACCTCGCTCCAGAAGAGTCTTCCGGCCGAAGGACTGTAGCTCATCCTGCCGGTATTGCCTGCAAAGGCGCAGATTCGCTTCTGAGGAGCATCACCCTCCGTAGGAATCAGCACGAGCGAAGAAGGACGGTCAAGAGAGTGGCGGACAGCAAACACTCCCAAGGGGGTAACGCAGGGTTCAGAATAAGAAACGTAGCTCCCGCTGATTTCACATATAGGTTTAGAAACAGTAAATGGAAGGTTTGAATTGGCTTGCACCTGCCAGGTATCGCTAAGTGCGGAGTCAATCTTTTCCATCGCTTTCCGCAGGCTCAGCCCGCTACCCTCGCGTATGGTTTTCTGTAGATTGAAAAGGGGGAGTCCCTGCTTTGCGATTCGCTCATAATAGCGTTGCACGAACAAAGAGTCGTTAAAGACAGCCTTCATTCCTCCCATCATCACGTATCCTGCGCGGTAGTAGTCGGGGGTATAACGGAAGGTGGAACCGTAGCGCCACTGCCACCAGCTCCGCTTCTGCCCTTCGAGATTGCAGGCTTTCCAGTACTCGAGGAATTCGGCTGACCGCCCTCTTCCTGCGGGGCTGAGCGCTGTTTCGCAGGCAACGGCATCTCCCTCCAAAAAGGCAGGCCCGCAGTAAAGGGCACTGGCAGCACCGGCCCAGAGTTCCCCGCTCAGGACGTTCAAAGCCCTGAACGGCCTGGCTGCGGCAAACTGCATCTGGGTGACGTGCCGGGACTCGTGTATTGCAAGCAGTTTCATCCACGGGCTGCTTTCGAGCGGACGTGAGGAAGGGGTCGTGTATAGTTCCATCCTGCGCGGAGACCAGCTTACCATCCCGTTGGATATGGCGCTGCGGGAATGCAGAATAACGGGCATAGGGCGTCTGTACTCCGAGTTTGGCATATAGGGGGTGCCTGCTCCGACCAGGGGTCTGAACTCCTCAAGAGTCCGGGCATACTCCCTAGCCAGCGAATCACAACCTTCGGGATATATCACTTCCCAGCCCAAGGTGCGTATGCTCCGCCATTTGAGGCTGCCTTTGTCGCTGCCCGCCACATAAAACTGAGCGGCGCAGGGAAGGCAGTAGAGCATCAGGCCCGCCAATATGGTATTAACTGCACGCATTATTCACAAATCTAATAATTTTGTTTAAATTTGGAATCCTCAAAAGGGGTATCCTTGCCCTACCGATTCGATGAGAAGAACAATCAATACAGCAAGCGCCGTTCTTGCGGCCGTTCTTGTTTCCTGTGCTCCGAAAGGCTCTGGAGGAGAACAGCAGACCAGGCATCTTCGTGAGCTGAGCGTCCCTTCGGTTTACACCAGTCCTGTCGAGAGGGCTGAATATACCATAGACCACTACTGGGACAGCCTTTTCGACGGAAACGGAGTCACCGACAGCACCCATATACTCGGAGTTCCGAAGGGAGAAGTCGAGCAGCATCTTTCAAACTATATTCTAATGCTGAGCCAGCTTCCCCTGCCAAGAGCCGAGAAGGCAGTGGAATCACTATTTGGAGATATTGAGGAAAAGCATCGCAGCGATACTGCTTCGCACTGTTTTCAGTCTATGACCGAGATAGTCTCGAGATATCTCTACGACCCCAATTCACCTATGCGCAACGAGGACTTGTACCTGCCCTTCGTGCAGAAACTCTCTTCCTCGGAATTCACTCCTCAGAATATGCGCCGGGCCTACAGCCACGATGCTGAAATGTGTTCGATGAATCGTTTCGGCGAGAAGGTTCCTGACTTCCGTTTCAGGACCCTGAAGGGCCGCGACCTGAGGCTCTACTCGGTTAAGGCCGAATACACTATGCTCTTTTTCTCAAATCCCGGATGTCACGCCTGTCAGGGAATCATCAGCGAAGTTATGTCGAGGCCATACATTTCAGAGTACCTTGCCAACGGGACCCTGGCGGTAGTTAACGTTTACATAGACGAAGATGTCGATGCCTGGAAGCAATATGCAGTGAACTACCCCGAGAGCTGGTACAGCGGCTATGATCCCGACTATGTCATACGCGAAGACCTTCTCTACAATGTAAGGGCCATCCCTTCGCTGTACCTTCTTGACAGGGAGAAGAGAGTGATAATGAAGGATGCACCCACCGAGAACGTCCTGAACTATCTTGACAGAATAGCAAAACAGACAATACAATGAAAATCCAACGCAAACTCTGGGAGAGACTCCCTTCAGGGAAGCCTGTTTACAAGTACAGGATTACCAATGATTCAGGAGCTTATGTCGAACTCTGCAACATAGGTGCGGGTATAGTTTCGATAAATGTTCCCGACAGCAAGGGCAAACTGGGCGACGTAGTCCTCGGTTACCGCAAGGCAAGCGACTACATAGGCGACGGCCCTTGCGCAGGAAAGTGCCCCGGACGTTATGCCAACCGCATTGCCGGAGGACATCTCCAGATAGGTGGAAAGACATACAGTCTTCCAGTCAACAACGGTCCCAATCATCTTCACGGTGGTCCCGAAGGCTTCCAGAATCAGGTCTGGGACTCCCGCAAGCACAAGGGTGGAGTAGAATTCAAGTATGTGTCAGAGGACGCAGAGATGGGTTATCCCGGCAGGATGGTGGTGGTCGCCCGCTACGAGTGGAGCGA
This sequence comes from Bacteroidales bacterium, assembly GCA_029009115.1. GTDB lineage: Bacteria > Bacteroidota > Bacteroidia > Bacteroidales > UBA932 > Cryptobacteroides. Next base: position 28,652 of record JAQXJU010000100.1, read on the forward strand.
ATCCAATGAGTTGAGGCTCACCTTCCGCGCCCGCACCGAGGAGTTGACAGTGGTCAACCTCACAAACCACGTCTATTTCAACCTCGACGGCAAGGGTTCGGTCCTGAGGCATTTCCTCCAGCTCAACGCTTCGGAGTATCTGCCCACCGATGCAACCCTCATCCCCGAGGGAGAGCCTGCCCCGGTACACGGCACTCCTATGGACTTCCGCAGGCCGAAGACCCTCGGAAGAGATATTCGCAAACCTTTCCCCGCCCTGGAGTACGGCAAAGGCTATGATGCCTGCTATGTTCTTGATTCATACCGTCCCGGCCAGATTCAAGAAGCGGCTACTCTGTGGTCGAACCGCAGCGGACGCACACTCAAGGTCTTTACTACTCAGCCCGGGCTTCAGGTTTATACCGGCAACTGGCTCGAAGGCTGCCCCGAAGGCAAGAGAGGCCGCAAGTGGCACGATTACAGCGCCGTGGCCCTGGAGTGCCAGCATTTCCCCGATTCTCCCAACAAGCCTTCTTATCCTTCTACCGAACTCAAGCCCGGCAAGACCTTCCACGAGGCCATCATCTTTGCATTCGGAGTAAAATGAAACAGTATCTCGACCTTCTCCGCGAAATAATGGAGCACGGTACTGACAAGTCGGACCGTACCGGCGTGGGCACAAGAAGCATATTCGGACATCAGATGCGTTTCGACCTGTCTGAGGGCTTCCCCCTTCTGACCACCAAGAAAGTTCATCTGAAGTCCATCATTTACGAGCTTCTGTGGTTTATAAGCGGAGATACCAATGTAAAGTATCTCCAGGACCACAAGGTATCCATCTGGGACGAGTGGGCCGATGAGAACGGCGACCTCGGGCCCGTTTACGGACACCAGTGGCGCAGTTTTCCCCGTCCTGACGGAGGTTCCGTGGACCAGCTGTCGCAGGTGGTTGACCTCATCTGCAGAAATCCCGACTCGCGCCGTATGCTCGTATGCGCCTGGAATCCCGGCGAGATTGACAGGATGGCCCTGCCTCCCTGCCACTGCCTGTTCCAGTTCTATGTCGCAAACGGCCGCCTGAGCTGCCAGCTTTACCAGCGCAGTGCAGACACCTTCCTCGGGGTTCCCTTCAACATCGCTTCCTATGCACTTCTGACTATGATGATTGCACAGGTTGCGGGGCTCAAGCCCGGAGAGTTCATTCACACGACAGGCGATACTCATATCTATCTGAATCATTTTGACCAGGTCCGCGAGCAGCTTTCGCGTGAACCCCGCCCTCTGCCCTCGATGAAAATCAATCCCGAGGTGAAGAGTATCTTCGATTTCAAGTATGAGGACTTCCAGCTCGAGGGCTATGACCCATGGCCTGCAATCAAGGCTCCAGTTGCCGTCTGACCCGCAATAAACCTGTGACTTATGGAAAAATGTATCATCGTAGCTGTTGCTGACAATCTTGGAATAGGAGTCAAGGGCGATTTGCCCTGGCACATTGCCGAGGACCTGAAGTATTTCAAGCAGACTACTGCCGGTTACCCCGTCATAATGGGCCGCACGACCTATTTCTCCCTGCCTTTCAGGCCTTTGAAGGGTCGCAAGAACATAGTCCTGAACCTGGGAGGCGAGGATATTCCCGAGGTAAAGTGCGTATATTCCTTCGACGAGGCTTTTGCCGAAGCCGGGGCCGAAGGCAAAGACCGCTGCTTTGTGATGGGAGGAGCCTCGGTGTACCGCTCGGCTCTTCCTATGATGGACAAACTTTACATCACCCACGTTCATACGACCATCGACGCCGATGTGTTCTTCCCCGAGATAGACCCTGAAGTCTGGGAAGAGGAATCGCGCAGCGAAACTCATACGGATTCAGAGAACGGGTGGACCTTCGAATTTACCATTTACAGACGCAGGAAGGGCTGATGAGTCACAACCGAGAAAACTTCGGCAGTCTCACTACTGCCATTTTTGCTATGGCCGGTTCAGCCATAGGTTTGGGAAACATATGGCGTTTCCCCTACATTGTCGGAGAATACGGTGGTGCCGCCTTCATCCTCATATACATACTGGCAACTATGCTTGTTTCGCTCCCCATCTTTGTTGCGGAAGTGACTCTGGGGCGTCGAAGCCGCTCAAGTGCATACGGTTCAATGCAGAAACTCCGTCCCGACGACAGGAGATGGAAGCTGGCCGGAATTATGTCGGTGTTAATTCCTATGGTCATCGTCTCCTACTACAGTGTGGTGGGGGGATGGTCGGTAGATTATCTTGGGAAGGCCCTGGCCTCGGAGTTTATAAGCGAAGATCCATCAACGGTTTCGTCGCTATTCGGGGATTTCATTTCAAACCCCTGGCTGCCCCTTGTGATGCAGATGTTGTTTCTTCTGGCTACTCTTGTCATAGTGGCTCTCGGGGTTAAATCTGGTATAGAGAAGTTCAGCAAGTACTCCATTCCAGTACTCTTCGTACTGATTCTGGTAATGTGTATTTATTCCATAAGCCTTCCCGGAGCGGGCCAGGGAGTAAGATATCTCCTGCATCCCGATTTTAGCCAGATAAGTCCGAGATCTTTTGCCTATGCCCTCGGCCAGAGTTTCTTCTCGCTTTCGCTCGGAGCCGGAACCATCGTGACCTACGGTTCGTATATGCGCTCGCGCGAGAACATCATTCAGACAAGTGCCGGGACTGCGGTTTCGGACCTTCTGTTTGCACTCCTTGCAGGCCTGGCCATTATGCCGGCAGTGTTTGCCGCCGGTATTGAGCCCGGAGCCGGTCCCGGACTCATCTTCCAGACCATTCCCTACATCTTTTCGTCAATGGGAGCCAGTATGCCCGTTGTAGGAACTGTTATTTCGGTGGTATTCTTCCTTACCGTGGTGGTGGCAGCCCTCACCTCCAGCATCTCGCTTGTCGAAGTAGGTGTTGCTCACCTCAACGAGAAGTATGGCCTTTCGCGCATCAAGGCCTGCATTGTTGTGTTCGTGCTATGCTCGTCGCTGGGTGTCCTTTGTTCATTGTCCTTCGGCCCCCTGTCGTCGTTCACCATCTTCGGAAAAACCATTTTCGATTTCTGTGACTGGCTGATCTCGAATATGATGATGCCCTTGCTTGCCCTGATTACCACCCTGTTCATAGGCTTTGCGCTCAAACGTAGCGAGGTAAGGGACGAGATTACCAATTCCGGCACTGTCAATGGAAAGGTATTCCCTGTATTCTACTTCATTTTGAAGTGGGTTGCGCCGGTGTTTATAATCGTCATTATGGTTACGAACTTCATCCTCTAAAGTATGGAAGCCTCTGTCAATACCGTTTGTCTTAACTGCGGCCAGTCCCATTCGATGAAGGCCTGGACTTCGATAGATGTTTCCAGGGAACCTTCGCTGAAGGAGAAGGTACTTAACGGACAGCTGTTTACCTGGACCTGTCCGACTTGCGGCAAGGTTAATCTCGTCAAATATCCCCTGATGTATCACGACCCTTCGCAGAAGTTGCTCTTAGTGCTCTCGGATACAGCTCTGAAAGTTGAGGATATGCCCGAAGGATATGTTCTCAGGAGGGTTCGGAGCATAGGTGAACTCGTCGAAAAAATAAAGATTTCCGATGCCGGGCTCGACGACGTCGTTATGGAGATGTGCAAATACGTTGCACGCAAGGAACTGGGAAATGATTCCGAACTTCGTTTCCTCAAACTAGAAGGACCCGACAACGACATCATCCTTACCTATCCCGACAAAGACAGTATGCAGATGATTTCGCTCGGCTTCAATGTCTATGAAGACGCGATGGGAATAGTCTCAAGGCACGGCGGTATGAAGCCGGAGGGCCTGCAGACAGTCGATGCCTCGTGGATGGCAGAACTTCTTGCTTAGTTCAGCCCTACTTCCTCTTTCAGTTGGCGGAGCAGGTCGAAGGCCTGTAAAGGAGTCATATTGTTGAGGTCAGCCTCTTCGAGTCTGTTCTTGATGGCGCCCAGAGTGGGGTCGTCAAGCTGGAACAGCGACAGTTGTATGCTTCCGTCTTCTTCGACGCTGCCCGCGGCTTTCATATTCCTTTCGTTCTGCTCAAGTGCCTTCAGGGTCTTTTCGGCAGAGTTGATGACTTCGGCGGGCATCCCGGCCATACGGGCAACGTGAATTCCGAAGCTGTGTGCAATGCCTCCCTCCTTGAGTTTACGCAGAAAAATAACGTCCTTGCCCTGTTCTCTGGTGGCGATGTGGTAGTTCTTGACCCTTTCGTACTGCTGCTCCAGGTCGTTGAGCTCGTGGTAATGAGTTGCGAAAAGTGTCTTTGCTCCCTGCCCGTGTCCGTGAATGTATTCGACAAGGGCCCGTGCAATTGACATTCCGTCATATGTAGAGGTTCCGCGGCCTATCTCGTCTAGCAGTACCAGCGAGCGCTTTGACAGGTTGTGCATAATCATCGAAGTTTCAAGCATCTCGACCATAAATGTGGATTCGCCGCGAGAGATGTTGTCCGTGGCTCCGACTCGTGTGAAAATCTTGTCGAACCATCCTATATGGGCACTGCTTGCCGGAACGAAAGAACCTGTCTGGGCCATCAGTACAATGAGGGCAGTCTGGCGCAGAAGCGCTGACTTACCTGCCATATTCGGACCGGTGAGGATGATAATCTGCTGCCTGGCCGAATCGAGGTAGATGTCGTTGGGGACATATTCTTCGCCCGGCTTCATAAGGGTCTCGATAACAGGATGCCTCCCGTCCTTGATGTCCAGGGTCAGGCTCTTGTCCATTACCGGGCGGCAATAATTCCGTTGAGAAGCTATTCTGGCAAAGCCCGCGAGCACGTCGATTCTCGAAACTATTGCACAGTTGGTCTGTATGGAACGTATGTATTTCTGGACTTCTGCAACCAGTTCGCCGTACAGTCGGCTCTCTATCTCGTAGATGGTCGATTCGGCATTCAGAATCTGTTCTTCGTATTCCTTGAGTTCCTTTGTGATGTATCTTTCGGCATTTACGAGAGTCTGCTTGCGGATCCAGTCCTCGGGGACCCTGTCCTTCTGGGCATTTCGGACCTCGATGTAATAGCCGAAGACATTGTTGTAGCCAATCTTCAGCGATGCTATCCCGGTCTTCTCGGCTTCCCTTTCCTGCATACGGTTGAGGTAGTCCCTGCCTCCGCGTGAGATTTCCCTGAGTTCGTCCAGCCGGGAGTCAACTCCCGGTGCTATCACGTCACCCTTGCCTATTGCTGCTGCGGGGTTTGCATCGAGAGTGGAACTGATTCGGGCGAGAAGCTTGTCGCAGTTCTTCATCGAGGAGGCCAGTGAAGTGATGGCCTGGACCTGGCTCGCCCGGCAGAGCTCCGCGATGGGGTTCATCTGCTCGAGGCTCCCTTTGAGGGAACGCAGCTCGCGAGGGGAAATCTTCCCTGTTGCGGCTCTTGCTATGATTCGTTCCAGATCGCCGGTTTCACGGATGTGCCCCTCCATACTTGAAAGGGCCTCGGGATTATCGACGAAGTACTGCACGGTATCATAGCGTGCCTCTATCTCCTTGAGGTCAAGGACAGGCATAGCCAGCCACTGGCGGAGCATTCTCGAGCCCATAGGAGAGTTGCACCTGTCCATCACTTCGACCAGCGAAACCCCTTCCTTGCCGGCGTTGGAGGCGAAGACCTCGAGATTGCGGAAGGTGAACTTGTCCATCCACATAAACTTCCCCTCGTCTATCCTCGACAGCGAGCAGATGTTCTTGAGGCCGGCGTGACGGGTTTGCTCGAGATAGGCGGTCAGTGCCCCTGCCGCACAGACGGCAAGAGGGAAGGAATCTACCGCGAACCCCTTCAGAGAGGGAACGTCGAACTGGCGGCAGAGTCTCTCGACGGCCGAGTCATATACGAATGCCCATTCTTCGAGGGGAGTGACGTAGATGTCCCTGAACTTCTCCTCGACAAACTTCACCCAGTCCCTTCGGACCACGATTTCCCTGGGGGAGAGAGACCCTACGAGATTGCCTATGTAATCGACAGAGCCCTGGGCCACCTTGAAGGTTCCGGTCGAAACGTCCAGAAAAGCCGCGCCGCATTTGTCTCCATCGAAGAAGAGACCGGCCAGGAAGTTATTCTCTTTCTGCTCCAGCATCCCCTCGCCGAAGGCCACCCCCGGAGTAAGAATCTCGGTTATTCCTCTTTTGACAAGTTTGTTCTTCACCAGCGCAGGGTCTTCGAGCTGGTCGCAGATGGCTACCTTGTAGCCGGAACGTATGAGTTTCTGGAGATAGGTCTCGACGGCGTGATGCGGGAATCCTGCCATTTCGGTGTAACCCTTGCTTCCGTTCGAGCGCCTGGTAAGAACCAGCCCCAGAACCTTGCTTGCCGTTACAGCATCGTCTGAATAGGTCTCATAGAAATCACCGACCCGGAAAAGCAGCAATGCTTCCGGATGCTGGGCTTTCACGCTGAAATATTGCTTCAGCATCGGGGTATCTTCCAGTTTCTTCTCTGCCATTTTAAGTTCCAATAATATGTAAAAATACTCAAATTTTTATAATTTTGGCACTTTAACCTGTTATGAAACGATTGCTGGTCATAACATATTACTGGCCGCCGGCAGGTGGCGCTGGGGTTCAGAGATGGGTTAAATTCACCAGATATCTGCGCGAATTCGGGTGGGAACCAGTCATATACACCCCCTCCAACCCAGATTGTTGGCAGATTGACGCCAGCCTTGCCGAGGATATCCCCGAAGGCATAGAGGTAGTCTCGACCCGCATACGCGAGCCCTATGCGGCATATCGCAGGCTCTTCGGCGGAGCCAGCACACAGATAACTGAACTCTCCGCATCCTCCTCCTCGGGGAAAAGCCTGAAGAGCCGGCTTGCTCTTTTCATCAGGGGCAATTTCTTCGTACCCGACCCTCGTGCGGGATGGGTGCGTCCGTCGCTTCGTTTCCTGAAGAAATACCTTGCAGCCCATCCTGTAGATGCCGTCGTAACTACCGGCCCTCCGCAGTCGATGCACCTCATAGGCCTGGGATTGAAGCGTAAGCTGGGACTTCCCTGGGTGGCAGACTTCAGAGACCCCTGGACCAGAATGTTCTATTTCAAGGACCTTCACCTCCTTCCCCCGGTACGCAGGCGGCATCTCCGTCTTGAGGCCGAGGTGCTTTCCGCCTCAGATGCAGTGATAGCGGTATCCTCTCAGGTTCAGGAAGATTTCATCGAAAGGGGAGCCTCAAGAGTCGAACTCATCACCAATGGTTACGATTCTTCCGACTTCGGAGGACCCCTTCCGGAAGTCGATTCCGCTCACTGGAAAGTGGTCCAGACAGGTAACATAGGCTCAGACGGCAACCCTAGAGTCCTGTGGAAGGCCTTATCGAAGATGCTGAACTCCGATCCCCGCATCAAAACAGCGCTTCAGATACGACTCCCCGGCCGCATAGACCCTTCGGTTGTAGCTTCGCTCAGAGAAGAGGGCCTTGACGGCAATGTTGTTATGCCCGGATATCTGAGTCACGAGAATACGATTCTTGAGCAGCGCTCGGCCGATCTGCTCGTCCTGCCCCTGAGAGAAGGGCCCGAAGGAGGCAAGATAGTTCCCGGCAAGACCTTCGAGTACCTTGCAGCCCGCCGCCCCGTGCTGGGGATAGGCGACCCCGAAGGAGCTGCCGCCCGTATTCTGTCGCAGACCCGCGCCGGAGAGATGTTCGACTGGAACGACGGGAGCGGGATGCTGTCCTTCCTCGAAAAGTCCTGGAACGGCTTCTGTGAAGGCAGGCGTCAACCACTTGACACCCAAGTAGAAAGCTATTCGCGCAGGGCCTTGACGGGCAAGCTTGCCTCCCTGCTCGATTCAATAACCCGAAAATGAATTCTGAATGAAAAAGAAGATTCTGACATACATTCTCATAGTCCTGTCCTTTGTTGTTATGGCCTATGCCTTTGTGCCCCAGGTGCTCAGTGGAAAGATAGTCAACCAGAGCGATATCTCGGGCCATATAGGAATGTCACGCGAGACTGCCCTCTATAACGAGGAACACCCTTCGGAACCGGCCCGCTGGACAGGCTCGATGTTTTCGGGTATGCCCACGGTCTCGATACTCAACAAGACCCGGGGCGACCTGACCCAGCTGCTCTTCGACGCGCTCCAACTGGGCAAACGTCCTGCGAGCTATCTGCTCATTTCGCTCCTGGGAGCCTTCCTGCTGATGCTCGCCTTTGGAATCAATCCGCTGATTGCGGTGGGAGGAGCCATTGCCATTACCTTCTGTTCTTTCAATTTTCAGATAATACAGGTAGGGCACAATACCAAGATGCTTGCCATAGCATTCCTGCCCTGGGTACTCGCCGGAGTTGTATTTACCTATCGCAAGGCAATCAAACACAGGCGCTGGCTGCTTTCGAGCCTTCTTGGAGCCACTCTCTTCTCCCTTGCCCTGAGTTTCCAGATCAAGGCCAACCACCCACAGATATCCTGGTATCTTGCGGTGATGATACTCTTCTATGCCGTCTCCGAACTGATTTATACCCTCGTGAGTGCCGAAAGGAAGAAGTATCTGCCCCGTTTCTTCGCAGCATCGGCCCTTCTGCTCGCGGTCGGCTGCGTGGGAATTGCCACCAATGCCAACAAGATGCTCCCCCTGTGGGAGTACAGCGAGTATTCCATACGCGGAGGCTCATCGTCGGGGACTGGTGACAAAGGCGCAGGACTCGAGTATGCCACAGCCTGGTCCTACGGCTGGGAGGAACTGCCCAACCTCGTGATACCCAACTACAACGGAGGTTCCTCGTCGGGAGCCATCAACCCCGATAAATCCAAAACATGCGACCTTCTCAGGCGTGCCGGGCAGAAGAACATCACCCAGGTCAGCCGTAACCTCCCTCTCTACTGGGGACCCCAACCCTTCACTGCCGGACCTATGTATCTGGGAGCTGTCACTTTCTTCCTCTTCCTGCTTTCGCTGATGCTCTGCCGGGGGCGCGACAAGTGGTGGATGATTGGGGTATCGCTGCTGGCCATTCTCCTTGCACTGGGCTCCAATCTTATGGGATTTACCCGCTTCTTCTACGAATACGTGCCAATGTATTCGAAGTGGAGGACCGTTACGATGTCGCTCGTGATATTGCAGTTCACCCTGCCGGTGCTCGGATTCCTTGCCCTTGACAAACTCGTACGCGAAGGTACGGGCAAGACCTATGCACGCAAGGTCCTGACAGCCGGAGTTGTATCTGTCGGATTCTGCCTTGTCGTGGCAGCGGTTCAATCCCTCACTGGAAGTTTCAGCGGAGCCTCCGACGCCGGTCAGCCAGATATACTCGTCGATGCCCTTGCCGCCGACCGCAAGTCTCTTCTCTGGAAAGATACCCTCCGTTCGGTGCTTTTCATAGCCGCGGCAGCAGGCAGCCTTCTCATAGGGCTCAAAGTTCCCTCCCAGGCAGGCAAGACCTTTGCCACCCATCCCGAGGCCGGCCGCAGCAGAAGGGTCAGCTTTGCTATCATACTCTCGCTTATACTTCTTGTGGACGGATTCACAGCCGGCAAACGTTATCTGAACGCCGACGACTTTGTTTCTCCCAAGGCCTTCCGCAGCCAGTTTGCCCTCAGACCTGTCGATAAGATGATACTCGAAGACAAAGACCCCTCTTACAGGGTGCTCGACCTGTCGGTGAATGTCTTCAACGATTCACATCCATCGTATTGGCACAAGAATATCGGAGGTTATTCTCCGGCCAAGCTCCGCATTTATCAGGATTACATAGAGAATCATCTCTCGGCCGAAATCAACTCAATCTACTCTTCGCTGTCGGGTGTTTCGACCGTTTCGCAGGCCCAGGAGGCCCTGCCCGAGATACCCTGTCTGTCTGCCCTGAACTGCCGCTACATCATTGTGGGAGGCGATGCTGCTCCTATAGTGAATCCGGCCGCCAGAGGCAATGCCTGGTTCGAGAGCCCTGCCCCTGGCGACAGTATCTCTCTTACGAGTTACTCTCCCGACGTGTTGCAGTACTCTTACGAGTCGGCTGGCGGCGGCAAGGCAGTATTCAGCGAAGTGTATTATCCTGCCGGATGGGAGGCGACTCTCGAAGACGGTACAATTCTTGACATATCCCTTTCGGACGAGGTCCTGCGCAGTGTTGAACTGCCTGCCGGAAAGCACGAACTTACAATGCGCTTTGCTCCTGCCTCGTATTCCATAGGAGAGAATGTTTCACGTGCCAGTTCAATACTTCTCATTCTATTGTTAATATCCTGTGTATCAATACAATTACTAAAACCATAAACAAATGAGGAAAAAATTGTTTCTGATTCTGCTTGCCGTATGCAGCCTTGGCATTTCTGCTGCTGCCCAGGCAAAGAGCGGGGCCTGGACCAAAGTCGAGGTCGCTGAACTTGGAATTCTCGGGAAGGCTTTTGATACGCCCAATCCCTATCACCGTATTGATACCTGTGTGTACAAGGGTTTCACAAAGGGTGAGAATGTACAGTGCAGGGTACCTGCAGGACTGTCTGTAGTGTTCAAGACAGATGCCCGCAAAATAGGGGTCAGCCTGAACTATGCAAAGGATGTCAACGGCGGTCCGTATGCCTCCTACCGCGGATTCGACCTTTACATCAAAAAGGACGGCAAGTGGCTCTGGGCCGGTTGCACCAATTTTGACCGCGACCACAGGAATCCCCAGTTGGTAAAAGTCCTTGTCCAAGAAATGCTCGAAGGCGAGAAAGAGTGCCTGCTGTATCTCCCCCTGTATGCCGAGATTCAGTCCTGCCAACTCTGCGTACCCGAAGGGAGCCGCATTGAGAAGATGGAGTCACCTTTCCGTCACAAGATAGTGTTCCACGGGAGCAGCTTTACCCATGGCATCAGCTGCACGAGGGCCGGAATGAGCTATCCTATGCAGTTTATGAGAAAGACAGGTATGCAGGTCATTCCTCTGGGTTTCAGCGGGAACTGCAAGATGCAGCCCTATTTCATAGACGTGATTGACGACATCGACGCCGATGCCTATATCTATGATCCTTTCTCGAACCCCAACATCCCTATGATAAGAGAAAGGCTTGAGCCCTTCGTAGAAAGGACCGTCAAGGCCCATCCCGGCAAGCCCATCATTATCCAGAGGACAATCTACTGGGAGAAGGAGAACTTCGACACCTCTGCCCAGAGGGAATTCCAGGGAAGAAGAGATCTTTCTGACAGCCTGATGGCCATCATCTGCGCAAAGTACAAAGATGTATATTACATCAAGCCCGACGCTGCTCTCCACAATGGAGAATCCTCAACAGCAGACGGGGTTCATCCCAACGACAACGGATATTCACTCTGGGAGGCCTCCATTGAAAAGCCCATACTCGATATTCTGGCCAGGTACGGAATCAAATAAACTAAGCTGAATTATGGAGAACACTCTAAAGTCGCTGTGCCGCAACTATACTGTGCCACAGCAGATTCAGCAATTGGGTATATATCCCTACTACAAGCCCATTTCGTCGGGGCAGAACCCTGTAGTCAGAATGGCTGACGGACGTGATGTCCTGATGTTCGGTTCTAACTCCTACCTTGGCCTGTCTGACGATCCCCGGCTGAAGGAAGCTGCAACAAAGGCAATAGAGAAATACGGAACAAGCTGCTCCGGAAGCCGTTTCCTCAACGGGACCCTGGACATACACGAAGAACTCGAGGCAAGGCTTGCCGCCTTTGTCGGAAAGCAGCAGGCAGTAACCTTCAGTACAGGTTTTCAGGTAAACCTCGGTGTTGTGAGCACTCTTGGACAGAGGGGTGGTTACATTCTTCTCGATGATACCGACCACGCCTGTATCATAGACGGTTCGCGTCTGAGTTTCAGCACTGTTTACAAGTTCCGCCACAACGATATGGAAGTGCTCGAGAGCAAGCTCAAAGTCTGCGAGGCCGATGCTCCAAAACTGATCGTGGTTGACGGAGTGTATTCTATGCTCGGAGACCTGTGCCCTCTTCCTGAACTGTGCGAACTTGCCGCGAAGTACGATGCTGCCGTGATGGTGGACGATGCCCACGGACTCGGAGTATTCGGAAAGAATGGATCGGGAACTGTCGCACACTTCGGCCTTACCGACGAGGTTGACCTGATAATGGGAACCTTCTCAAAGAGTTTCGGCTCTCTGGGAGGATTCATCGCCGGCGACAGCGAGTACATCAACTACATCAGGCATACGGCCCGTTCGCTCATCTTCAGCGCCTCGATGACCCCTGCCGCCGTTGCAGCAGCAAGCAGGGCTCTGGATATCATGCAGGAAGAGCCCGAGAGGATAGAAAAACTCTGGGAAGTCACCCATTATGCCCATAAGGCATTTAGAGACAATGGCTTCGATATCAACGCCACAGTGTCGCCCATTATTCCCCTGATGGTACGCAACACACAGCTTGCTCTATCTATAGTGGCCGAGGCCTATAATGACGGAGTATTCATCACTCCTGTAATAGCTCCGGCAGTGCCTGAGAAGGATGTGCTTATCCGCTTTGCCCTGATGGCAACACATACCACTGCCCAGGTGGATGAGGCTGTAGAGAAACTGGGCAGAATTTTCAGGAAATATGGCATAATCAGCTGAGACTATGGTAATTCTCATTACAGGAATCACTTCGGGCTTCGGAAGGGCAATGGCCCTGAGATTCGCCTCCGAAGGGCATCAGGTGTTCGGCACTCACCGTCGTGACTGCGAGCAAATCCCCGGGGTCTGCTACATCCGCGCCGAGGCCGAAAGCGACGAAGACTGCCGCGCTGCAGTTAATCAGGTTCTCTCCACTGCCGGCCGGATAGATGTTTTCATCAGCAATGCCGGTTTCGGAATTGGAGGGCCGCTCGAGTTCTGCAGCCTCGAAGATGCCCGTCGTCAGATGGATGTCAATTGGATGGGGATGGTAAGATTCCTTCACTACGTGATTCCTGCAATGAGGAGTCAGGGAGGTGGCAAGATATTGTGTATGAGTAGTATAGGTGGCCTGATGGGGCTTCCTTTCCAGGGGCTCTATTCTGCCAGCAAGTTTGCCGTCGAAGGCTATTGCGAGGCTCTGAGACTCGAATTGAGGGGAACAGGAATCACAGTGACGGTTATTGAGCCCGGAGATTTCCACACTTCTTTCACCGCACGCCGCCAGAGTGTCTCAGGTCCCGAAGTCGAGAAGGCCTATCCTACTTATTGCAAGTCGCTTGCAAGCATTGAATCGGACGAGACAAACGGTTTGAAGCCAGAGTATCTTGCGGCAAAGGTAAGCCGTATAGTTGCTTCCAGGAGGCCTCCATATACCTGTGTGGTCGCCAATCTTGAGCAGAAACTCTCAGTAATATTGAAATTGCTTCTCCCCAAACGCCTCTTCGCCGCAATACTTGCCAGCTATTATAAGTTATAACCCCATCAGTTATAAGCCCATCGCACATCTCCGCATCTGACATCTTCGGACGCTCGAAAGGTGAATTTCACGAGAGCGCGTTGATGAGGGCCGAAACTGCCCGACCGGCCCCAGAGGCACTTCTGGCAAGGATAGCCCCAACCGGTGAAATTCACCTCGAAACCCAATGTGCCTCTGAGGGCATTGTAGAGGGGTCGGTCTGAAAGGTGAATTTCACGAGATTCCCCAATCGGCCTCTGAAGCACTTCTGACAGGGGTTGTCCCAACCGGAAACCCCAGAGCCAACCCAGACTCAACCCACCGCCCGAAAGGCAAAAAAGGAGGATGACCGAAAGTCCAAATAGACTTTTTGTCATCCTCCTTTATTGGTTAGGCAGGAAGGAGAGGCTTAGTCCTCTTCCTGTTCTGCTGCAGCGTATTCGGCGAGGAGTTTGGTCTGGACGTCGCCGGGTACAGGCTGGTAGTCAGTAAATTCCATAGTGAAGGTTGCAGAGCCTGCGGTGAGCGAGCTCAGTGCAGTAGAGTAGCGATAGAGCTCTGCAAGAGGAACGCGAGCCTTGAGTATGGCGAATCCCTTGTCTGCACCCATATCACCCAGAATGCCGCGACGGTTCTGCAGGTCGCTCATAACGGCTCCCTGATACTCTGAAGGAGTCATAACCTCGACGTTGTAGATAGGCTCCAGAATCTTCGGACCAGCATTGCGGAATGCCTCCTTGAAGGCATTGCGTCCGGCAATGATGAAGGCGATTTCCTTGGAGTCAACGGGGTGCATCTTTCCGTCATATACAAACACGCGAATGTCTCGGGCGTATGAACCGGTCAGAGGACCTTCAACCATTCTTTCCTTGATACCCTTCAGGATGGCGGGCATAAAGCCGAGGTCGATGGCACCACCTACGACGCAGTTGTAGAACTCGAGTTTTCCACCCCATTCAAGTTCGGTGATATCCTGTGTCTTGACGTTCAGCTGAGTCTCCTTTCCGTTGATGACGAACTTGGTGTTCAACTCACCCTCTGCAGGGCAAACGAGCAGGTGAACCTCTCCGAACTGACCGGCACCGCCGGACTGCTTCTTGTGTCTGTACTGTGCACAGGCAACCTTGGTGATGGTCTCGCGATAGGGAACCTTAGGGGCGAAGAGTTCGATATCGAGTTTGTAGTCGTTGTTGAGTATCCACTTGACAATGTTGATGTGCTGCTCTCCGTTGCCGCTCAGGATAGTCTGACGAAGTTCCTTGGAGTATTCCACGATGATGGTGGGATCCTCTCCGGCAATCTTTTTGAGGGCATCTCCGAGTTTCTGCTCGTCCTGCTGGACCTTGGCCTTGATGGCGCAGCGGTACTTGGGAGCAGGATACTGTACCTTTTCGTAGGAGATGTTGCTTCCGGGAACTGCGAGAGTGATTCCGGACTTGCCGTTCTTGAGCTTTACGACGCAGCCGAAGTCACCTGCACAGAGCGAAGAAACCGAATCCTTCTTCTGGCCGGCAACGGCATAAATTGCAGAGAAGCGCTCCTTGTTGCCGGTGGCAGTATCTTCGAAATCAACGCCTGCATTGACGGTTCCGCTCATCACCTTGAAGTACGAAACCTCACCGAGATGCTGCTCTACATTGTTCTTGTAGATGAACAGCGAAGCGGGGCCGTCTTCCTTGCAGGAAGGAGCCGGGGCTGTGTCGATGATGAAGTCCATCAGCCTCTTGACTCCGATGTCCTTCTTGCCGGAGGTGCAGAATACAGGATAAACCTCACCCGCCAGAATACCGGCCTCGAGACCTTTCTTGACCTCTTCCTCGCTCAGGGTTCCCTGGTCGAAGAACTTCTCCATAAGCTCGTCGTCGAATTCGGCGGCCTTCTCGATGAGGGCCTGCTGCGCCTCTGCGGCCTCGTCGGCGAACTGTGCGGGAATATCAAGTTCCTCGCGGGTTCCGTTTGCATCTTTGAAGTGGTAGTACTTCATCTTGAGGATGTCGATGAATCCGTCGAAGGAAGCGCCGGTTCCGACCGGGAACTGGATATTGATGATCTTTCCTCCGAGAGCCTCCTTGAGGGAGTTCTGGGTAAGCTCCCAGTCTGCCTTGTCGGCATCGAGCTGGTTGACTGCGATAACCAGGGGAAGTTTCTTCTCTTCAACCCTTCTAAGTGCACCTTCGGTTCCGACTTCGACACCCTGCTGTGCGTTGACTACCAGAATACCGCTTTCGCAAACCTTGAAACCCGCATAGGCGCCTCCGATGAAGTCTTCCGAACCCGGAGCATCTATGAGATTGAACTTCACGTTCTTGTACTCTGCATAGAGGGGGGTTGCATATATCGAACGCTGGTTGATCTTCTCAAGTTCGTTGTAGTCGGACACGGTGTTCTTGTCCTCGATTGAACCTCTGCGGTCGATTACCTTGCCCTCGAAGAGCATCGCTTCAGATAACGTGGTCTTGCCGGACTTGGAGGCTCCGAGCAGAACCACGTTGCGGATTTCTTTGGTTGAATAAGCTTTCATGTTATTATTATTTGATGTTATTGTTTGCGCAATTCGCAAATCTAACAAAAAAAACAATTAATCCACATATTTTGTCTTATAACGCCTGCTTCAGCACTTTGAAAAGCACTCAGTCTAAGGACCCGCGGCGGCGGTTCTCAAGCAATTCTTCGCCGGACATCCCGAGTTCCTTAATGAGAAGGGAGTCCAGCGCTGAGGGCCTGACCTTGAGCAGGCGGCAAATGTCAGAGAAACTGATTTCTGGAATCCTGAAGATTTCAACCTCGTCGAGAAGTTCAGCAAAGAGCCGGTAAGTTTCATTCGATGTACGCATATAGTTGTCATTTGTTTTCGTAAAGTTGCCATTTGTGAATATCTTTTGCAACATAGCGCTGTGGTACGGGCTGTGGTACATTGAAAAATTCAAGAATCTTATACAAATTGAAAACCTCAGATTGCCATAGTTCCACTTAGGTTGCCAATATTTCTATTCCTAAAAATCTACATTTGACCGATTATTTGTCGGACTATGGCAAGCGACGATTCGATTAGAAGAAACATCCGTGCCCTCAGGCTATCTCTTGGCTATTCCCAGGAACGTATGGGAAGAGAACTCGGTCTGTCCAGAACCTCGTACCGGAAACTCGAATCCGGCCCTACGGCAATCATCAATCCCGCAGTTTACAAACTGTCTGAAATTGCTTCAATAGCTGTCGAAGAGATTCTTGGCGGGAATCTTCAGTCCGGCAGTACTGACGGCTGTTCCACACTCGCCGAAGAACGCAACAGGGAGTTGGAACTCGCCGAGTTGAGGAGATACTACGAAGACCTTCTCAAATCAAGGGACGAGAGGATTGCCGAACTCCGTGCTTCGGTTCAGGAGAAGATGGATGTCATCAACAGTCAGAAGGGAATCATTGCTTTTCTGGAAAAACATACTGATTTTTGATTCTTCTTTGCTAACTTGCACATCCGGGTAACTTTCAGGGATGGCGCTTGTTGATTCAATTCTAATCAAGAAACTTTGCGGGGGAAGCAGGGAGGCTTTTCTTCTTCTCTATGAGAAGTACGCCAGTATGGCATACAACTATGCCAGAGCTATGCTCAAGGATGAACAGGCCGCTCAGGATGTGGTTCAGGAATGTTTCTTCAGGATATGGGAGTCGCGCAAGAGCATACGTCCCGAAGGCAATTTTCCCGCTTATCTGTATGTTGCAGCCCGCAATTCCGTGCTCAACGAGTTGCGCCGGCGCAAGTTTGCCGACAGTTTTGCTCAAATCAATATTAAGTCGCTGGAAGGATCTAATTCAGAGGACTATACAGCTTTCGGAGACAATACCAGGGTCCTGGCGGCCGTCTATGGAATAGTAAACTGTATGCCTGAATCGATGAAGCAGATATTTCTGATGCGCTATCAGGACGAATTGGAGATTTCGCAGATAGCGGATGCCCTGAGCCTGTCCCGAAAGACAGTCGAGACCCAGCTGCGACGTGCCCTGAATAAAATTCTCTCCAATAAAGAGCTGCTCTTGTGAGGATTTCGCTTATTCGGATTTTGAGGTTTTCTTGAAAGATTTTTGGGGATTCTTATAATGTTTTTGTAAGGCTTTTTGGTTTTCGAGTGTATATATTATAAGAAATACTCACAATGAACACATTCGAAAACAAAAGTTTAGAGATGTGGGAGGCTTCTGCGGCAGGCGAAATGGACCCTGTCGTAAAGGAGCGTATTCTGGGCGGTCTGTGTGACAGGATTAAGAAAGAGCGCAAGAAGCGAAGAATACGCGTCGCAGTGAGCTGCTCTGCCGCCTTGGCGGGAGTGGCCGGATGCATAGCCGCCGCACTTCTCCTGCTCCCATCTCAGAGCATTCCCGAGACAGCAACGGAAGTGCCCGTTTTCAGGGTAGCTGCACTAAAGGGCCAGCAAAGTTCAGTAACCCTTCCGGACGGAACCACCGTACAGCTGAATTCAGATTCCTTCATAATCTGCAAGTCCGACTTCAACATCTCCAACAGAGACATCTATCTCGAAGGAGAGGCGTATTTTAATGTTGCACGCAACGAAGAACTGCCGTTTACGGTAAATGCCTGTGACCAAATCAAGGTGTCCGCCCTCGGAACAAGCTTCGACGTGAAGGCCTACCCCGACGACAAATTCATCACCGCGACTCTCGAAAGCGGCTCCATTCTCGTGGAGAGCAGCGACGACAGTACCCGTCTGACCCCCGGCCAGTACGTTAGCTGGTCCAAGGAAGGAGGGAGTCTTGAGAAAGACCTCGTCAGGACGCCCTGCCAGCTCATACCTTGGATAAAGAACGAACTCTACTTCGATAATGCCTCGCTCGAGGACATTGGCCGGACCCTTTCGAGAATGTACGACATCACGGTCGTTTTCAAAGACAGCAAGGTCAGGCAGTACTCATACACCGGCCTCATACGCAACAATTCCCTGACGAATGTACTCCAGATGATATCGGCCACCTCTGCGGTGCGTTGCCGCATTGCTGATAACAAATTGGAATTCAGCAGCAGATAATCCAAGTACCAATATATGAACAACACTAAACTATTCAGCCTTACCACAGTTCTGCTTCTCCTTCTTGCGGCAGGCCCTATGGTCAGTGCCCGCCCTGACGACAGCAAGGTACCCCTGAAGGAGGCAATCTCCGCAGTGGAAGCAAGCTACGGAGTCAATTTCTTCTACAGCAACAACTTGCCGGGATTAGATTCTCGAGTTGTTCCGCCCGTTCATGGAGAATCGCTAGAGGCGGTACTCGAGCAGCTTTTCTCCGGGCTTCCCATCAGCTGGACTGTTACCTCTGACAGGCAGGTCCTGCTGAAACCCTCTGCCGCTCGCGGGAAGACCCAAGGCATCGTAAGAGGCCGGGTGTATGATTCTTCCAATCTCCCTGTAATCGGAGCCGGGGTTGTGGGACCTGACGGCAAGGGTGTCATCACCGACCTTGACGGCAGATTCGAAATCGAAGTCAATGGCTCTGACGTCGAGCTCACTGTATCGTCGCTCGGCTACCTCCCTTCGGTCATCAGAACCGCAGGAAAAACCAGTGTCGAAGTGCTTCTTCGCGAAGACCGTCAGCAACTCGAGGAATCGGTCGTAGTAGGATACGGCGTTCAGAAGAAGGTCAATCTCACCGGAGCCGTTTCGATGATGACTGCCGAGGACGTGGCATCGCGTCCCCTTGTGAATATGTCCACCGGTCTTCAGGGCCTGCTCCCCGGCGTAACTGTCATCAGCCCCTCGGGACAGCCCGGCGAATCGATGTCATCCATACGCATTCGCGGTATCGGAACCATAGGAACGGCCGACCCTCTCATTCTGATTGACGGAGTCGAAGGAGACCTCTCGACCATCAACCCCGAGGACGTGGAGTCCATCTCCGTTCTGAAAGATGCCGCCTCTGCCGCCATCTACGGAGCAAGAGCAGCCAACGGAGTCCTGCTTGTGACCACCAGGTCGCTCGAAAAGCAGAAGGAAGTCCAGCCCAAGATCAGCTTCGGCTCATATTATGGATTCCAGTCTCCGACCAGACTGCCCGAAATGTGCAACGCCATAGAGTTTATGACTCTTGACAACGAGGCCCGTCTCAACGTCGGAACTCCTGCCGCCTGGACAGAAACCGAGTTCGAGAAGGTGCGTACTGGCAGTGCACCCAACTACTTTGCCGATACCGACTGGGTAAATACCGTGATGCGCAAGTCCGCTCCCCAGAAGAGCGTCAACCTCTCTGTCAACGGCAATGTAGGCGGCTCCGGCTATATGGTGACTTACCGCTACCTCGACCAGGAAGGTCTTACTGCCGGATCCACCACTGGCGAAAAGAGGCACAATTTCAGAGTCAAGCTTAATACCAAACTGCTCGACAGGGTTACCCTCGGAACCAATGTCAGCTATACCAACAATACCGTCACCTCTCCTCTCAACTCCCTTACGAGCGGCGGAGGTGCCATCTACACTGCGATGCGTATCGCCCCCAATGCCCCTGTAAGGTACACCGATGGCAGCTGGGCCTACGGCGGAGGCAATACCAACCCTATGGCAACCCTTGTTGACGGAGGCGGAAGAACTACCTCCGGAGAGGTACTGAACCTCCACAACACGATGAAAGTCGATATACTCAAGGGCTGGGACGTAACTGCCACCTATAATATTACATCTACCAACAAGTTTGTAAACACACTAAAGAAGACCATTACCTTCGTCAATCCCGAAACAGGCGACACCGAGGTCAGGCAGTCTCCCAATTCATTGAAGAACAAGGATATCCGTGGAATGCAGCAGTCCTTGATTCTGCAATCTAACTTCAATTTCAGCATCTCTGACCACCATATAGGCGGAGTTGCCGGTTTCTCCCAGGAGTGGAGCGAAATGTCTTCATTCGAGGCGAGCCGTTCCAACCTCATCAACGAGATTGACCCTACCCTCAATCTTGGAGACGCCTCTACTATGGGCAACGCCTCTGGCTACCAGAGCTGGGCTATCCGTTCGGGCTTCGGGCGTCTCACCTACGACTGGAACGAACGCTATCTGCTCGAGATGAACCTTCGTTACGACCTCTCGTCCCGTTTCCATCCCTCGCATCGCGGCGGACTCTTCCCCTCGTTCTCCGGTGCCTGGAGAATCTCCGAGGAGAATTGGATGAAACCTACCCGCGACCTTATCGACAACCTTAAGATTCGCGCTTCGTGGGGAATGCTCGGAAATCAGTACGTAGGTTCATCCAATTACCCTTACCTGTCTATACTCAGCCTCTATACCGACGACCTGTCTCTGATAGGCGCCAACCCTACCACGGGTTATGTCCAGTCAACCCTTGCCAATCCCAACCTTACCTGGGAGAGGATAAAGATGCTTGATGTCGGCTTTGACCTGATGATGCTTGACGGCCGCTTCAACTTCAGTTTCGACTGGTATGACAAGAATACGGAGGGAATACTTCTCCAACTCAACTATCCCGCACAGATTGGAGCCAAGCCCTCTGAGGAAAATGCAGGAAAGGTCAATAACCGCGGCTGGGAGTTCGACTTAGGCTGGAAGGACCAGATAGGAGATTTCTTCTATTCAGTCAACTTCAATCTGTCCGACGTCAAGAACAAGATAGTTGACCTCGGTCCCTCCCGTCCTGACCTTACCGGTGACCAGGTCCGCATCGTAGGTTATCCCATCGATTCTTTCTACGGATACATAGCCGAGGGACTGATGATGCCCGAAGACTTCAAGATTTCGGATATCGAGAACAATAACTTCAGTCTTCCTAAGGTTCCTGTGGTGCTAGGTAATGATTATCAGCCCGGAGACATCAAGTACAAGGATATCAGCGGCCCTGACGGAGTGCCCGACGGACGTATTACCCCCGAATATGACAAAGCCATTATCGGAAGCCCCATCCCCCGCTACACCTATTGCGCAAGAATCGACCTCGGATGGAAGAACTTCGACTTCAGCGCCGTTGTCCAGGGAGTCGGAAAGTGCGACGGATATCTCACGGGAACGGCAAGACACGCCCTGATGGATATGGCCGCATATCCCCAGAAGTGCCATCTCGAAAGGTTCAACATCTCGACCAACCCCAATCCCAATGCCAGCTATCCCCGCCTGACATACAACAAGTCATTCAACCAGAATACCTTCTCGACATACTGGCTCGAGGACGCTTCTTATATGAGGCTCAAGAATGTCCAGATCGGATACACTCTTCCCAAGAAGATTGCAGACATAGTGCGTATGGACAAGGCCAGAGTCTATGTGTCGGCCGACAATATGCTGACCCTGACCAAGTTCTTCAGTTCGTACGACCCCGAGACTCCCGTTTCGAAGGGAGGTTACTATCCCCAGATCAAGACCATAGTCTTCGGAATCGACATCACCTTCAAATAGACACAAGGATATGAAAAAGAATATTTTGCTGCTTGCCAGTCTGCTTACACTCTTTTCCTGCAACGACGGTTTTCTTGACCGTCTGCCGAGGGACACCGTCAGCGACGGAAATTTCTGGCAGTCCGAACTCCACGTTCGCAGCGTCGCATATACCTTCACAAAGTCCCTGCTCGGAAAGGACTGGCTCAACAGGACCGAGATTCAGGCCGACTGCGTCCCCTGGGCGGTAACCACGGCCTGGAGAACAATAGGAGGCGGCAATCTGACCACCGACATCTCGCAACTCAACTCGGTATGGAAGAATTGCTACGAGTGCATAGGCCGTACCAACTATTACCTTTCCAACTACAAGAGAGCTACCTCGGTGAGTCCCGCAGTGCTTGAGAGATTTGCTGCCGAGGCCTACTTCTACAGGGCTTTCAACTACTGGGTTCTCACAGAATTCTGGGGAGACGTTCCCTATATCAACAAGGAACTGAACATCAATTCCCCAGACGTATTCAGAGGCAGAGACCCCAAAGCTACGATAGTTGCATCAATCACAAAGGACCTCGAAGACCATCTCGCAGCCCTGCCCGACCATATCGAGGCGGCATCAAAGGAATTCGGTCACATCTCGCAAGCCGCGGCCTGGGCGCTTCTGTCCAGAATCTATCTCTGCAATTCGATGTGGAGCGATGCTGCCCGTACGGCAGAGATGGTGATGAACTCCAGCTATCACAAGCTCTATTCGACAGGCCATCCCGAGATTGATTACTACAATCTTTTCAACTATAAGGGACGCGCCTCGCGAAATGCCAACAACCACGAGACACTCCTTGCGCAGGTGTTCAACTACGACCTCGGAGAGTCTGCCCGTATATCTCACAACCTTACTCGTGAGATCTGGGTCCCCAACGACTATGCGCGCTGGCTGCCTACCAAGAGTATGGTGGAGTCTTACCTGAATGCCGACGGAACCATCTGGGACCCTTCGAAGTGCAACAGCTACGAGGAAGTCTTCAAAGACCGCGATCCCCGTATGGTGCAGTCCATAATGGCCCCCGGAACCACCTGGGACGGCGGTGAGAGCGGGGATCTGCTGAATACCGACAAGTCTGTATTCACCTATCCCAAGTTCGACAATTCCAAGACCGGAGCAATGACATACTCGGGATATTATACCCGCAAGTACACCGAAATCTCGACCTGTCCTTACAACGGCCACGACGACAACGACATTGTGATGCTGCGCTTGGGAGAAGTCCTTCTGAACTATGCCGAGGCCAAGTTCATGCTCGGCACACTGAGTCAGGAAGATCTCGACAAGAGCATCAACCTTCTCAGGGACCGCGTGGGAATGGTGCATCTCACGTTCTCCAATATTCCCGCCGGTTCGAATATGCTCGACGAAATCAAGCGTGAGCGTAAGGTGGAGCTTTTCTTCGAGGGTATGCGTCCATTCGACCTGAAGCGCTGGAGGCAGGGCGAAATCTTCGGACAGGACCTGCTCGGTGTGAACAGGCGCTGGCTCGATCCCTCCAGACTGCGTCCCGGAATCCTGAACGATCTTACCTGGGTAAACGTAGGAGGTGAGCAGTATCTGCTGCTCGAAACCGGAAGAAAGTTCGATCCCAAGAAGAACTATCTCTTCCCCATCCCCTTCGCCCAGATGCAGCTCAATCCTAATCTCAAACCTCAGAACCCGGGATGGAACTGATCAGAAAAAAGATACTGCTGGTGGCACTCCCTATGATCTTTCTGGGAGTGCTCTCCCTTAGAGGCCAGTCTTTCCGCATCCTGAGTATGAATATGAAGGAAGGCGGGCAGTATGCAGGCTACAAAGCTGCACCCTATGCTGCTTTCATCAAAGAGTATGACCCCGATTTCGTATGCCTGCAGGAGGTGGATATGCGCACCATAAGAAGCAAGAAGACCGACATTCTGGACAGTCTTGCCCTGCAGACAGGAATGTTCCCCTTCTTCTGCAAGTCCTTTGACTATCAGGAAGGTGGTTTTGGAGTCGCAATCCTGAGCAAATACCCTTTCTACAGGGTAGAGAAGACGGTGGTGACCCTTGATGGAGCCCGTGAACCCCGAGGCACGGCCTGGGTCTATGTACAGTTGCCGGACGGTTCCAATGTCCGGGTAGGTTCGGTGCATCTTGCAGTCGAATCCAACGATCTTGCCATCAAGCAGTGGGCCGATGTCAGCAAGAAGGTGCTCTTAGAGAAGGATATCCCGACTATTCTTGCAGGCGACTTCAACTGCCCTCCTGACGGGGCTACCATTTCATATGTCAGCATCAAGTGGCAGGAGATAGCGCGCGGAAGCGGCCCTACCATACCCTCTACTGGCCCCACCACCCAGCTGGATTATATGATGGGTTATCCCAAGGGTGGCTGGAAGTGGAGCAATTACAAGATTATTCCCCGTTCCGACCTCTCGGACCATTGTTTCATTGTAGCGGACTTGAGTTATGAGGCACAGCAATAGAATATTACCGCTCATCCTTGCGCTTCTTGGCATCGCAGCCTGCACCAAGACATCGGATAAAGGAGAGGACACCCCTCCCAAGGAGGAGTACTCACTGCCCGAAGTCAGCGAAACAATAGTTGATGGGAATACCTTCAACGTTGAGTTCTTCCTCAAGTTGGATGCTCCTTCTTATGCTTCGTCGCACATACTGTATTTTACGGGGAAGAAGCCTCTTGTGTATATGTATGCCGATGTAGGGTATGTCCCCGGCAAGGCCTCGGCTCTGGTTGAAACAGCCCTGCTATCCAAGACATATCCCTTTATGGTTCAATATGATGCAACCTCTGAAAAAGGGAATCTTTCAACAGGCATACTGACCAGATACAGCGTATCGGGATTCGATGGAGTAATCCTTCCCGAAGGACTGTTTATGGGAGGAGTCAACTTTAACATCCCCCTTGCCTCGGTGGTGTCCATGACCTTCTACTCGGCCCGAATATCGAGCGGGGAGCAACTTAAGGCCCTTGCCACCGCGAGGCATTCCACTCTTTACGGCGATTCAGTGCTTGTCGGAGAGTTTGTCGGAGAAGACCCGGCGGAGGTGAAGAAATTTGCCGAAAGCCGCAATCTGGGTATGCGCTTCGACTATGTAAAGGCCGGAGAACGTACTGTGTACACCCTTGTACAGCCGGGCTTTGCAAACCGAGGCTTCGACGTGAACGGCGACTGCGTCACCATACGCTTCGAAAAATTCTATTAGACTATGAAAAAGCATCTGTTCGCTTCTCTATTATTGTTGATCCTTTGCGTACCCGCACTGAGCGGGAATACGGATACACTCAGCGTGATGTCCTATAACCTGCGTTTCGGTGAATTGGCTTCGATGAAGGAATTCAGCGACGCCATTCTCTCAGAGGCCCCCGATGTCGTGATGCTTCAGGAGTGCGACTGGGCCACCCGGCGCGAACGTGCTCCCCGGCAGAACGGAGTTAAATTCATCAACGAACTTGCCTACAATACAGGGATGTTCGGGCTCTACGGCAAGTCCATCAACTACAAGGGAGGTTATTACGGCCTCGGTATCCTGAGCCGTTACCCCATTGTTTCGTCAAGGAGGATACTGTTGCCCTGCGACGGCAAGACCGAGCAGCGCAGCCTTCTGATTGCCGACATCGAACTTCCTTCGGGAAGGACAGTGACCGTTGCTTGCACCCATCTCGAAGTCAGTTCAGAGGAACTCCGGCTCAACCAGGTCCGCTTCATCAACAGGATTGCCAGACGCAATCCCCATCCAGTGATTCTGGCCGGGGATATGAATGCCCAGCCGGACGCGCCTTCGATGGAGATGCTTCGCCGCAAATGGAAGGAATGCTCCGACAGGGAACTCACCTTTAGCACAAACAAACCTTCCATTAAGATAGACTATGTCTATGCCAGGCCGGCCTCTTCGTTCGAGGTTCTTTCGTATGAGGTTCTCAGGAAGCACAAACTCTCCGACCACTTTCCTATAAAGTGCATTCTAACAATTAATTAACTATTCTATTTATACTAACAACCAATCAATTATTTATGAAAAAGTATTTTGCAATTCTCGCAGCTCTGTCAATGGTATTGGCAGTTTCCTGCAACAAGGATGACAAGGGCGGAAAGAAGACCCTTGACGTAGATCTCACATTCGACACCCAGCTCGGCACCCTGCAGTATGCCGATGCAATCGAGATTTCTGCAATAGCCTCCGAGGCCGTGGCAACCAAGGCCGAGGCTGTGCTCGTCTCCGGAAGCGAAGGCAATTGGAAGGCCTGCGGCGAAGTCCAGGAACTCACTCTCGATGCCGTCAACGTCAGCGGTCTCTTCTTTATTGACTCCAAGGCAGCTACCGGTCTGCAGATTACCCTTTCGGATGGTAAAAGCAGCAAGGACTTCGTCTATCCCATTGCAAAGGTGGAAGGAGAGATGAACGTTGACATCTACACCAACGACGCTATGAAGATGATGGCCGACTCTATGGTTCAGAACTTTGTGAATACTCCCTCGCTCTATCCTGTCGAATTCACCGGCAAGGGTTCTGAGTGTCCTTCATTCTTCTGTATGCATCCAGTAAAGATCGGTAGCGAAGTCAAGCACGTTCTGAATCTCACCGAAGCCCGTTCGCTCGACGGACAGAATCTCAGCTTCGCCTGGGTAAACGTTCTCCAGAATACTGCCAACAGGGCATATATCGGAGGTCAGAGAGGTTATATGTTCAGCGGCTGCCGTGCTTCTTCTCTCGGCGGAGGCACCACCGGACGTCAGTGCGACCTCTATGAGGTTGAGGGACACCAGATCAAGGATGCCAAAATCGACTACAACTTCGGTATGACCGTCGTTCCCGGTTCGTGGAGCAATTCCTACAATGAGGAACTTTTCAAGTTCATCGATGCCCTCTACATTAAGATTGACGAGAAGTGCGAGACCGAACTCTCCAAGATCAAGGCTAACTACTATCTGTCTCAGATTCAGAAAGTTCTGGACAACTCCACTATCGGTGTCGAGGAGAATCCCACTTCCCTTGCCAACAAGACATATCTCCGCAGATATGGCGAGGCAGGAGACACTTCAACCAAAGCTCTTGTAGAAAACTTCCGTGCCGGCGACTATGTGATTCTTAAGAGTAAGAGAGGAACAGAAGAGTCTCCCGTTTACTATTACGGAATTCTTCAGGTGATGCAGCTCTTCGATGATTCAGGCTCAATGGCAGTAAAGGAAGATACCGGAAAGCAGTATATCGACAGACAGAAGGGACACGATCTTTTCTACAAGCCCAACTACTTCTCGGTCAAGACTCAGTGCGAAATTCTGAAGTAATTTGAAAAGACTCTTACTGATTCTGGCCATTCTGCCCGCTCTGGTGGGATGCAGTTCTTCCGAAGGAGTGAAGACTGCATTCTCCCGGAGCGAGCAGCTCTCTGCCGCAAGAGATCTGATTGACCGTGTAACTTCGGGCCGTGCTTCGGAGTTCAAACTCCGAATAACTCCCGGAGAGGACTTCTGGAGTTATTCCGAATCGGATGGAAAGATACTTCTCGAAGGCAATAACGGAATAGGAATTGCCAGCGCCCTGAACGCTTATTTAGGTGATTACTGTGCTTGGGAGTACAGCTGGTGCGGGGAGTCACCCTCTCTGCCGAACTTGCTGCCTCTGCCCGATTCGACAGTCAGGCGCAACTCTCCCTACCGTTACCGCTACTACCTGAATTACTGTACCTTCAATTACTCTATGAGTTGGTGGGACTTTGACAGGTGGGAGAAGGAAATCGACTGGATGGCCCTGCACGGCATCAATATGCCTCTCGCTGTCACCGGACAGAACTCCGTCTGGCAGAGGGTTTACGCTAGGCTGGGGATTCCCGCCGAGGAACTGAAAGACTTCTTCAGCGGACCCGCCTACTTCAACTGGTTCTGGATGGGTAACCTCGACCTCTGGGGAGGACCTCTTCCCCAGAGCTTTATGGATAAGCACGAGGCTCTTCAGAAGCAGATACTTCTGCGCGAGAGGTCGCTCGGGATGACACCCGTGCTCCCGGCTTTCACCGGACACGTGCCTCCTGCGCTGGCCCGCAAGTATCCTGATGTCAAAATCAGGAAGACCAGCTGGGTGAACTTCCCTGAGGTTTCCATACTCGACCCTGACGAGGAACTCTTCACCCGTATAGGGCAGCTCTTCATCGAGGAGCAGACCCGCCTCTGGGGCACTAATCACTATTACTCTGCCGACACCTTCAACGAGAACGTACCCCCTTCGGCTGACTCCGCCTATCTGGCTGCAATCAGTGCCAAGGTGTACGCTTCGATGAGTAGTGTTGATCCCGAGGCTGTATGGGTGATGCAGGGGTGGATGTTTTACCACGAAAAGCATTTCTGGGGCCAGCCCCAGATTCAGGCCCTGTTATCCAGCGTGCCTGACGATAAGATGCTGATTCTGGACCTCTGGAGCGAGAGATATCCTGTCTGGAAGCAGACCAATGCCTATTGGGGCAAGCCCTGGTTGTGGTGTATGCTTCATAATTTCGGACAGAACATAACTCTTTCGGGGAATGTCTCAAGCATTGCCTCCGACCCTTCGGCGGCCCTTCGGGACCCTGCGGCCGGAAATATGTCGGGAATAGGCCTGACCCCCGAGGGCATAGGTCACACTCCCATCGTTTATTCCCTTTTCCTTGAGAATGTCTGGAGGGATGAAGCAGTCGATGTCGATGAGTTCCTGAAGGTTTATCTCAGAAGGCGTTACGGCTGCTGCCCCGATGCGGCATTCCAAGCGTGGAAGATTATCTTCTCTACGGCTTTCGAGAATACCGTAAACAACGGAGGTCACGAATCCATCATTACGGGTCGTCCCACTTTCGCCGCCAATCCCCGCGGATGCACCAATACCCTGAAGTGCTACGACTCCGCCGACCTGCTCCGAGCCTGGGACCTGCTGTGTTCCTGCATCCCTGAATGCCGTGAATCCGACGGATTCCGCTACGACCTGGTTGACATCACCCGCCAGGTGCTTGCCGACTATGCCTCCGAAATTCAGTCGGACTTCGCTTCTGCCTTCGAGAGGGGGTCAAGGACTGATTTCCACAGGCATTCCAGGCGTTTCCTCGACCTGATTTCGGATATGGATTCGCTCCTTGGAACCCGCAAGGAGTTCCTCCTTGGAGAATGGCTTGAGTCTGCAAAGGCTCTTGGAGACACTCCCGAAGAGAAGGCTCTCTACGAAAGGAATGCGCGCAATCTTATTTCGGTGTGGGGAAACAGGGACTGCCGTATCTTCGACTATGCCTGCAAACAGTGGTCAGGAATGATGAACGGCTATTACAAATGCCGCTGGAGCCTGTTCTTCGACGAAGTTGAGACTCTCTGGAAATCTTTCAGCAAGCCTGACTTCGATGAAAAGTGCAAGGACTTCGAATGGGCCTGGACCCAATCTGCGGAAATCTATCCCACCGAGGCCACGGGCGACGAAATAGCCTGCGTGGAGTCATTACGAGACAAATACAGAGCATCTTTGTAAGCAATGCAGAATAATAATTCCCGACTCGAATCCCTGGATGCGCTGAGAGGCTTCGATATGCTTTTCATCGCCGGCCTTGCGAGCCTTGTCATCGCAGTGTGCAAACTCTTCCCCGGCGGTGCCGACTGCTGGCTCGAAGCGCAGATGCATCATGCGGTGTGGAACGGATTCAACCATCACGATACCATTTTCCCTCTGTTCATCTTCCTTGCAGGTATGTCCTTCCCCTATTCCTACGCCAAGAGCATAGGGAAAGGAATGTCGAAGGGGGCAATATACCGCAAAATGTTCGTGAGGGCCATAGTCCTCATCCTTTTGGGAATGGTATGCAACGGCGTACTCAAGTTCAACGGCAGTCCGATTCGCATATTCAGTGTTCTTGAGAGGATAGGAGTGGCCGGACTTGTTTCGTCCCTGCTGTTTGTCAATCTCAAGACTTCGGCAAGGGCAGTCATTGCCGTAGTGATACTTGTTGTCTATGGGGCAGTGAGTTTCATTCCCTCGCCCGAAGCCCCTGTGGGAACGGACCCCTTCTCACTTGAAGGGAGCATTGCCGCCTACGTTGACAGGCTGCTGTTCGGAGACCATATCTACAAGCCCGGAGTCTATGAACCCGAAGGCTTATTGAGTACCCTCGGAGCAGTTGTTACCTCTATGATGGGCAACTTCACCGGCGAGTATGTAAGACAGTCTTCACACAGCGGTCAGAAGAAGGTGTGGATGATGTTCGCGGCGGCGGCCCTTATGCTCGTCGCTGGACTGGTGCTGTCGAATTGGATCCCCTTGAACAAGAAGCTCTGG
Source organism: Bacteroidales bacterium (assembly GCA_029009115.1). Lineage (GTDB taxonomy): Bacteria > Bacteroidota > Bacteroidia > Bacteroidales > UBA932 > Cryptobacteroides. The sequence goes on from JAQXJU010000100.1 coordinate 58,644, forward strand.
AGCAGCAGCTTTGTGCTTGTCGTGGGTGCCTACTGTGTGGCGATGTTCTCCCTTTTCTACTGGATAATCGACGTCAAGGGGCATCGCAAGTGGGCTTTCCCTCTCAAGGTGGTGGGTATGAATTCAATAGCCATCTACCTTCTGCAGAGGGTGATGAGTTTCCAATTTACGGTAAACTTCTTTTTCGGGGGAGTGATTTCGAAGATGGGCGAGGCTCCGGGGAGGGTCCTCTACTGGGGAGCCTACCTGCTTTTGGGCTGGCTGATTCTCTACCTTATGTACAAGAAGAAGATTTTCCTGAAAGTCTGAGGATTCTATCTGCCAAAAAGGAAGCAGGCTGCCACCGAACATATAGTCAAAGTAAGACCGACCAGCGATTCGTAAGGAATGAGTTTGAGTCGGTCTTTCATTTCCATACCTACGCTGCCCCCTGTGGCGTGGAAGAAACTTCCGTGCGGAAGGTGGTCAAGGACTGTCGAGCCTGCGTTGGTCATTGCCGCCGCCCATACTGCACTGACTCCCGCTGCGATTATGGTCTGGGCAAAGGAGGCCGAGGCAATGGTTGCACCTGCGGTGGTTGATGCCGAAGCGGCGCACATCAGGGTTCCGGACAGAGGGGCCATCAGCACCGCCCCGGACTCCCATCCGCTAAGCAGAGAAATCAGCACATCCTTTATCGCCGAGGCCTTGATGATTCCGGCCACTGTGCCTGTTCCGACCAGGAGCACCGCAATCCCGGACATCTTTGAAAGGCCGTACTGGAGGCATTCCCCGGTCTTTCGCCAGGCTCCGGTGCAGAGAATTCCGACCATTCCTCCTGCCGGAAGGGCTACCAGAGGATCGACGGCGAATCCGCAGATGGGTCTGAGGGCCAGCAAAGCTATGGCGGCAAGGGGGCCGGCAAGGCTGGCGGCGAGTCCGGGGAGACCTTCTTCATTCTCAGAAGAGTCGGTCCCTGTGACGAGTTTCTCCCCTTCGGGCATCAGGGGTATAATGACGAATACCGTGACTATCAGTCCTATCACGGCCGGAAGCAGGCCTGCCGCCATAACCTCCGACAGCGAGGCTCCGTAGTTCTCAGCCGCTATTATTGTATTGGGATTGGGCGAGATTATATTCCCGCACTTGCCTCCGCCTATCATTGCAAGCAACAGTTTTGCCCGGCTCAATCCCAGCCTGTTGCCGGTTATGATGGCTATGGGAGCGATGGTGATTACTGCCACGTCGATGAATACTCCCGTGGAGGTCAGAATCAGGGCGCTGAGGGCAAGGGCGAGATAGACATTCTTCGGTCCCAGACCCCGTATGATGCTCAATGATATTCTCTGTGCCGCGCCGGTCTTTACCAGCATACCAGTGAGAACACCTGCCGCAATGATTCTGATGATGGCGGGAGTGATGTCCTTTACTCCGTCAATCATAGTGCTGACGGTTCCCTGCAAGCCGGCTCCACTGGCCAGGCCCCCTGTCAGGGCCCCCAGAATCAGTGCATATACGGGAGATACTTTCTTGATAATCAGCACTATGGCCAGAGCAAGACCAATGAGTGCAGCTACAGCGCTGTTCATTTCTCGGATATTTCTAAAACAGGTCGTTTACTATCTTTCGGGCGGCCATCCTTAGATTGAATTCCGCCACGTCTTTCCTTAGGGCTTCGCTGAGAGGCATCCCTTCGGGCGTTGC
>JAQXJU010000101.1 GCA_029009115.1 Bacteroidales bacterium
ATCATCTTTGAAAATCTTTTCGGTCCATATTTCCTCCCTCATCAGTCACATAGCTACGGCTATGCTCCTTCTTCGGGTGAAAATCTGACCTCGAAAATCTAATTCAAATCTGACGCAACTTATTTTTTTCATATTACTAAATCAGACTTTCAAGAATCTCCAGGAACATCCTCTCCTCGGCTTCCGACAGGAAAGTTGCCCGGATAGGAATCTGGAACATCTTCTCACGCAGCGCGTCCGGCACTTTACCGAAGTCCAGTACGCGCTGTGCGTCTTTTTCGGTGGTTGCCAGGGCGGCGGTAGGGCAGTGGGATGCTGCTCGACCTATCTTGCGGAAGTCTCCCCTCGTGAAGGAGTGATGATCGGGGAAGCTGAACCTCTGAACTATCTTATAGGTATCGCCCAGATAGCGTCTCAGTGGAGTGTCGTTGGCAATCCCAGTAAAGAGCACAAGCCTCTTCGAATAGATGTAGCGGGGATTGGACTCGGGGAACAGCGTACGGGGAGTCTCGTAGCTGATGGTGGTGAAGAAGACCCTCTGCTTCTTGCCCGAGGCGGTGGTCCCGGTGCAGGTAGAACTCGCGTAATCCGGCAGTCCGAGGGCATAGGCAAAAGAAGTCCTCTCCCAGTTGTCCAGTTCGCAGGGGCACTTCGTAACTATAATGACATCAGCCTTCGAGAGCCTCTCCGGCAGGTCTCTCAGCCGCCCGAAAGGAAGAAGAGAGTCCTTGTGAACCGGCCTGTTCCAGTCAACAAGAACGATGTTTAGGCTTGCCCTAAGCTTGCGGTACTGGAAAGCATCATCCAGAATAATGAGCCCTGCGGCCGGGAAATCTTTGTTTACACAGCGACGGTAGCGGCGCTTGCGGCCCTGCAGCAGTTCGGGATGGGTAAGCAGATTGCACCCTTCCACACGGTCTGAATCCACTGCAACCGTAACCTGGGGGAACTTCTTCTTGATCTGCAGGGGCTCGTCGCCGCTGAACGATGCCTTCGAGTACTCCGAAATCTGCTGGAATCCCCGGCTGCGACGCTTGTATCCCCGCGAGAGAACGGCAATATGCGTCCCCCCGAAGCGGCTGTCCGACAGAAGCATACGCAGAATCATCTCGGTATGGGGAGTCTTTCCGGTTCCGCCGACGGTGATATTCCCCACGCAAATGGTGGGGACCCCTGCACTGACCGACTTCCTTATTCCCTTGTCATAGAGAAAGTGCCTGAGTCTCAGGATAAGTTTGTACGGGAAAACGAGAAAGTCAGGATGCATAGCGTTCAAGGATATAGTCGAGAATCCTGTACAGCTCGTCAGGATCCGTGGTAGTTACCATCTTCATACGGGTCTCCTTGAAGTCGGGGAGCCCCTTGAAGTAGCAGGAAAGGTGGCGGCGCATCTCAAAGATGCCGCGCGGAAGGCCCTTCATCTCCAGCGAGAGAGCCAGATGCCTGCGTGCCAGGGCGACCTTCTCTTCAACCGAAGGTTCGTCCATAGCCGTGCCTTGGGCAAGGTAGTGCTTGATTTCGCGGAAAATCCAGGGATGCCCGAAGCTTGCGCGTCCGACCATAATCCCGTCAACTCCGAATTCGGAGAAAGCCCTTGCGGCCGAAGGACCGTCGGTGATGTCTCCGTTCCCGATGATGGGAATACGCATACGGGGATTCTCCTTCACCGCTCTGATGAGAGTCCAGTCGGCCTGACCCCGGTAGAGCTGGCAGCGGGTGCGTCCGTGAATTGTAAGAGCCTGTATTCCGGCATCCTGCAGACGTTCGGCAAGTTCCACTATTATCTTGGAATCATCGTCCCAGCCGAGTCTTGTCTTCACGGTCACAGGCTTGTCGGGAACGGCCTCGACCACAGCCCTTGTGATGTCCACCATCTTGTCGGGATAGCGCATCATACCCGAACCCGCACCCCGTCCGGCAATCTTCGAAACAGGGCAGCCGAAGTTGATGTCCACAAGGTCGGATCCGTGTCCTCCGGCAATCTCGGCAGCCTTGTCGGCCATACGGGCTGCTTCTACCATCGATTCGGGGATGTGCCCGTAAATCTGTATTCCCACCGGAGACTCTTCGTCGAAGGTCTTCATCTTGGCTATTGCCTTCGATGCGTCGCGAATCAGCCCGTCCGAAGGGACGAACTCGGTATAGACCATATCCGCACCCTGCTCACGGCACAGTATGCGGAAAGAAGCGTCGGTTACGTCTTCCATAGGTGCCAGCAGTACCGGCTTGTCTCCAAGGTCTATGTTGCCTATTTTCATATTGAAGTGCAAATTTACTATTTTTGTACATATGTACACCGAAAGAATCGAATCACTTCGCGCAATGATGCGCGGCCGCGGCTGGGATGCCGTCATACTCACCGGCTCCGACCCCCATTCGAGCGAGTATCCTGCCGCTCGCTGGAAGCAGGTAGAATGGCTTACGGGCTTCACTGGAGAGGCCGGAGATGTAGTCGTGACCCTCGACCACGCAGGCCTCTGGACAGACACGCGCTACTTTATTGCAGCTAGACAGCAGCTTGCCGGAACGGGTGTCGAGCTCCACAAGATGCGCGTCCCCGGGCAGATTCCCATCCCCGAATGGCTGGCTTCGGTGTTCGAAGGAGAAGACCCTGTGATTGCCGTAGATGCGCTCTGCCAGAACGTGGATGCCATCGAGGCCCTTGAGTCCGCCTTCGGAGCCTCGCCCCACACCATCGTGGGAATCCCCGACCTTCTCAGCCCCCTCTGGGAGTCGCGTCCCGCCATACCCCAGACCCCGGTGTACACCCTCGATGAGTCGCTCACCGGCCTCAGCCGCTCTTCCAAGTTGCTGTGGATAAGAGAATTCCTCGACAACAACTCTTGCGACGGCGTGCTCTTCACAGCCCTCGACGAAATAGCATGGATGCTGAACGTGAGGGCCTCGGACATAGAGTACAATCCCTTTGTCATCTCGTATCTGCTTGTAACCCAGGAGCGTTGCTGCTGGTTTGTGCTGAAGGATCCCACCGACGACCCCCTCACAGACGGAAGTTTCGACCTGCTCTCCTCCGAGGGCGTTGAACTCCTCCCTTACTCCGACCTTGCGATAGTCCTGAGCCAGGAATTCGAAGGAAGCCTCTTTGTCGATACCTCCACCTTGAATATGAGTGTCTCGGAGGTTCTTGAAGATGCCGGAATCCAACTCGTCCGCGGTACCAGCCCCGTCGTACTCCGAAAGGCCGTAAAGAATCCCGTGGAAGTCGAAGGTATGCGCCGCGCCCACCTCGAGGACGGAGTGGCTATGGAAAAGTTCCTCTACTGGATAGAGACTTCGCTTGGCAGGGGCGAAAAAATCAGCGAGCGCGATGCCTCGGAGTATCTGGGCAGCCTCCGCTCCGAGATTGAAGGCTATCTGGGCGACAGTTTCGAGACCATATCGGCTTACGGAAGCGGCGCCGCTCTCCCGCACTACGTAACCCCCAGGCACGATGCACCACTTCTCGAACCTCACGGACTGTATCTTTGCGACTCCGGCGGGCAGTATCTTTTCGGAACCACCGACATAACCCGTACGGTCCCCCTGGGAAGATGCACTCCCCTCGAAAGAGAAGACTACACCCTTGTCCTGAAGGGGCACATAGCCCTGGCGAAGGCCGTATTCCCCCGAGGAACTGCAGGCTGCCAGATAGATGTGCTCGCGAGGGAGCCCCTCTGGGCCTCAAAGCGCAACTTCGGCCACGGAACCGGGCACGGAGTAGGCTTCTGCCTCGGAGTGCACGAAGGCCCCCAGGACATAAGGCAGAACTTCAACCGCCAGCCCCTGCTCCCCGGGATGATAACTTCCGACGAACCGGGCATTTACCGCGAGGGAATGCACGGAATCAGGCACGAGAACCTCGTGTTGTGCGTCGAGTCCGGGGCGAATGATTTCGGCGACTGGCTCTGCTTCGAGACCCTCACCCTGTGCCACTTCGATACCTCGGCCATTGAGCCTTCGCTTCTGGACAAGTCAGAAATCGACTGGCTTAATGCCTACAACGCAAGGGTTTACGAAAGTCTCTCGCCCCGTCTTCCCGAAGAAGTCGCCCTATGGCTCCGAGACAAGACAAAGCCCCTTTCCTATTAGATAAGATCGCGTATTATTCCTTCAGATACGAAAAACTGACTCTCGGGGATGCGTATGCGTTCCCCGGGGCCTGTCGTCTCAAGAAGGCCACTTTGGAGCATCCCGGCTATTGTCTTAGAGTCACACAGACTCTCAAGGCTCTCCGACTGCATCCCCCGGTCCGTCCTCAGGGCGAGCATTATTTCCTCTACCCTTATGTCCTCTGCGCTCAGAATCTCCTCTTCGAACAGTGGCATCTCTCCGGAGTGCAGGGAGTCCTCGCTTTCAAGGTTGTGCCTTCGGACCTGGGCCCCGCCCTCGGTAAGGCTCAGCGAATGCGCCCCTGGTCCCAGCCCCACATAGGGCAGTCTCTGCCAGTAGGCTGAATTGTGACTGGCCTCCCTCCCCGGAATAGCCCAGTTCGAAACTTCGTAATGGCGGTAGCCGGCTTCTCCGAGCAAAGTGCAGATAAGTTCATACTGGCGGCGGCAGTCCTCGTCAGGGAGTTCCAAGTACTTCCCCCCGGCGGCCATCTTACCCAGAAGGCTGTCTTCGGCAAGGGTGAGCTGATATGCCGAGATGTGCTCCGGTTTCCACGACAGAAGTTCTTCGACAGTGGCCTTGAGGGTGGAGTCAGCGAGCCCCGAAATCCCGAATATGAGGTCCACGCTGATATTCCCTATACCGGCGCCGCGAAGAATCTCAAAGGCCTGCCTTGCCCTGGAGGCGTTGTGACGGCGATTCATCCAGCGCAGAATTCCATCGTCGAGCGACTGTACCCCCATAGATACACGGTTCACTCCCAGGGCGAGCACTTCCTTTACATAGGATTCGCCACGGGAGACTATGTCTTCGGGGTTGACTTCGAGGGTGAACTCCTCGAATGAGTCAAGTCCCTCCCGGGCAAGAGTTTCCGTTATCCTGCGCAGACAATCCGAAGGAAGCACCGACGGAGTGCCTCCTCCGAAATAGAGAGTCTTGAGCGCTCCTTCTCCCCGGGAGTCTCCACAATGGCTCCGGACAAGTTCTTCACTCCGCGATTCAATCTCGCGGATCAGGCTGTCGGTATAGAGCTTGAACACGTCCTCTCCCTTGTGGGGTATGCAGGAGTAGAAATCGCAGTAGATACAGAAACTCCTGCAGAAGGGGACGTGGACATAGACCATCAGCGGAGCATCAGTTCGGCGCTGCCGAGCTTGGCCTGAAGGGTATAGGCCTCGACAGTGTAGATACCCTTGCTGTAGGCAGGGATGTTGTTGACGTAGATGCTCAGCTCGACATCGCTTCCTTCGTAATCGACCTCACGCGAGGCGGTGGCTGCAAGTGCCTCTCCCTCAAAGTTGAACGAGGCATTTGAACCGTCCAGAAGGAGCATCCCGTCGGGGTCGGTGACCCTGATATATACTCTCAGCGGTCCTCTCGGGGCAAGTTCGTTCTCAACGAGATTAAGCGTGGCGAGCATTCTCACTACACGGCTACTGCGGTCGGTAATCTTGTCGGAACTGTTGTAGGCTTCGAGCCTGAGGGAACGTCCTTTGATGACCGATCCGGCTGCAACCTGTCCTGCAAGGTTTTCGACCTTGTCCGACAGCTGGGCGTTGATGCGCCTTGCTTCGGCAGCGTCCTTGCGGGCATTTGCGGCCTCGATGGTGAGTTTCTTGTTGAGTGTGTTCAGCGAGTCAATCTGGGTGATGTAGTTGCGCATTATCGAGCGCAGCGTTCCGAGCTCACGCTCGTACTGGCGCATCTTGGCCCTGTTGGTGGCTTCGGTCTTACGTATTCTCTCTACGAGCTGGGCAACCTCTTCTCTCGAGGAGTCGAGCTGCGAGTTGATTGAATCGTAGTCCGAAGACAGTGAAGCGTAGTCGCTCTGGAGACTGACAATCTGCTCGGTCAGTTCATCCTTTTCGACATTCAGTTCGCCGATGAGTCTGGATTTCTGAATCCATACATATGCAAGCGCCCCGGCGAGGACGACGGCTATTGCCACAAGCACCCACATAAGTTTGCGGAGGTCCTTGTTGCGCTCTTTGCGTTCGCGTTCTTCACGCTCGATTCTTGCGAGGGGGTCTTCTCTTTCCATAGTAAAGTCAGCTTATTTGCCGCAAAAATAACAAAAATAGTGCTGGAATCGCTATCTTTGGGCTTTAAACATAAACTCTGACAGGTATGAAATACATTCTCCGCTCCGTCAAATACTTTGTCTATCTGGCCGTTCTGTTCTTCCTGCTCATAGGAGCAATGGTTCTTCTGGGCTTTGTGGAGGCGTCCTGGGACACAATGTTCCGCAACGGTACCGAGTCGCTCAAGCAGATAGCCGTAATAGGAGCAGTCTTTGCCCTCATCTATCCCCGCTTCGGATACTGTGAGCGGGCTGTGCCCCTGCTGGGCTCGCTGTCGGAGAACCTGCACACCATCAGTGAGATAATGACTGTCAAGGGTTACGTTCTCACGAGCAGCGACGACTCCCGTCTTGTGTATCGCAAGTCTTTCCTGCTCACCCGCATAGTCCGTATGGGCGAAGACCGTATAACAGTTACTGCCGATGTAAGGGGAACCGTCATCGAAGGACGGTCAAAGGATGTGGTCAGGATAGTCTCTGCTCTTGAAGCCAGAATATCAGGTCCTTCCGACCAGACAGATTGAGTCTCTCAGGCTCAGCGCTTCTCTTCAAGAACGTGCTTTGCCGCGGCGCAGAGTGCCTCGTAGAAATCTTTTCCGTATGCTCTTTTGAGCGGCTCTTCAAGGAACTCGTAAACACGGGTGTTTGTCTTGCGCCCATTCTCGAAGGCAGACCTGCAAATGTCCCAGCGGTGCAGGTTCAGGGCCTTCCCGCCTCCTGTCAGGGGAGTGACCCTTATGGGATACAGACTGCAGGATATGGGTTTGCGGAAGGCACACTCTCCGCGCAGGTGACACTCTTCGATCACGCAGCGCCAGCCCCCGTCATCGCCTCTGCGGGCATAGGCGCATTCCGAAGACCCCTTCACGAGAGGGGTCACCAGGTCGGAGTCCCTGTCCACCTCGAAGAAGCCGCTCTCGAGCGCGGCCTGTCTTCCCTTTTCGGGCAGATGCGGTGAGAATGCGTCCCACGCACGTTCAATTTCTTCTATCTCAGACTCTTGCAGAGGAGCTCCGCTATCACCTTCGATGCAGCAGGCACCCTTGCAGACCTGGTAGTCGCAGGCAAAGAACTCACAAACGACATCCTCCGATACAAGAATGTCTCCTATCTGTATGATGGTTCCGAAAGAGTGTTTCATTTTAGAATGTATTCTACCTTGCTCCCTTGCTCGAGGGCCGAAAGTATCTCCTTGACCTTGTCGGCAGTAACACCGTTGAGGTAGGTCTTGTAGTTGGACACTATGTCCTTGCCGGCGGTATAGCGCAGCATTGCAGCGGTTACAAGAGTTTCGTTCTGTGCCATTTCGCCCTCGAGGCTTGTAAGGATTTCGGCCTTGTAAGCCTTCAGTTCAGCATCGCTGAGCTTGGCTGAGATCACTTCTCCCAGGGCCTCGCGAACTGCCGCGAGAGCATTCAGAGGGTCTTCGGGCAGTATCCCGGCTGGGAGTCCTTCGTCGGGGCAGGGCCAGCAGTTGATGAACAGGCTCATTCGCTCAACGGGCAGTATGGTAATGGTTTCGCTGACCTCGGCGTGTATGCCTATGTCGGCAAGCTTGGACACTATCTTGCGGCTCACCATAACCCTCGCAATCTTGAAGGCCATATATTTGTCCATAGTAAAGGGGACCGAGGCCGAGAGTGCCACGTTGATGTTGGGTATTGAACTGCCTTCAAGCGAACCTCCTCCGTTAACGGTGTAGGTGGACCACCCTGTTCGCATAGGGAATTCTACGGTAGGCCTGGGAGTCCTTCTTCGCCCTGTCCTGAATCCTCCTAGTGTTCCGGCAAGCACTTTCTTTGTCTGTGCAGGGTCAAGGTCACCAATCAGCACCAGCACTCCGTCGGAACAGTTCCTGAAAATGTTGTTGAAATATACGTCGGCCCTTGCGGGAAGGTCATCCCTGAGACTCTCCATCGAGCGTCTGTCGGGGAAGCGGTATTCGGGGCACATAATGCTGTCAACCACCTCGTTGATGCGCCTGGGAGTAAAGTTCTCAAGCTCCATCCTCAGCGCCTCGCAAGACTTGTAGTAGTCGAAGGCTTCGCGGTTCAGCTTTCTTGAGTTGGCTATCGACAACATCGACTTCATCAGCAGGGGCAGGCGGTTCGAAGGGGCTCTGCCGCTAATCTGAAGGCTCGACACCGACACCGTATGCGACATCTCTATCCCGTTGGCAGATAGCATATTCATAAAGTCGTGACCCTGCATCCCCGCTACGTCGTACAGGCTCAGCATATCCCCCACGAAGGGGCTTTCGCCAGGAATCAGACCGTTGATCTGAGGGAATCCTCCGCGAATGATCATCCCGTAATGAAATTCGTTGCTGCCACTCGTCTGCTTGAAAATCACTTTCATCCCGTTGGAATAGGTCCACAGTTCGCCTCCTGTGATAGGCTCCTTGACCGACCTGACCTGAGGTACTTTCGAATCTGCGGTGGCAAGGGTCAGGGTATCGCCGTAGTTGACCCTGCAGACTATCCTGTCGAGGGTGTCAAGCCGGGCGTACGACCAGGCACGGCCGAATTCAGCTGTGAGTTCACCCCTCCGCGCATCCCCCGAGGGGAGCCCGAACCTGAGGGTGATGTTCTCGGCTGGCGACAGGAGTTCCGATGAAAAGCGGTTCAGCATAGAATGCTCGTGCACTGGATTCATATTCCTGCCTGCGAAGAAGTCGTTTATGGTCTGTTCCGATGCAAGATTGGCTCCGTACAGGTACGAGGATATGCACCTGTCCGTGTATTCGGAATTGCTCACCGGACGGTTCCCGGCGTTGCGCGATGCCTCGGCCCTTATCCGTTCTCGGGCATCCTGGAATTCGTCGAAACTGCAGCCCTGCTGGTCTATGTGGGCGAGGATTCTTGCGAGCTGGGAGGTAGCTCCTTCGATATGCTCGCTTGAAGTGGATACGCTCACGGTGAACTGTTCGTCGCCCGAGGTCCTGCTGGATGGGGTATAAGAACTGGCAAAGGCAGCAAGTGGAATCTTCTGCTGGCGGAACGATGTCTCGACCCTCTTGCGTATGATAGCCGACAGTTCGCGGGTGAAAAGGTCTGTGACCAGCGGTGCAGGCGTGTTCATCATCGCATTCTCTACCCTGGGCATAGCATAGCTGACCGTCAGCGAGGCGACGCTGCGGGTAGGATTCTCGCTGAATCGGACAATGACGCTGTCGCGCGGGTTCCAGATGTAGGCTTCGCCTTTGGGGGACTTTTTCCTCGGGGTCACAAAGAGCGACATCGTGGCTATTTTCTCCTTCATCTTTGCCGCAGAGATGTCTCCGCATACCACTATCGCCTGCTCGCCGGGACAGCTGCCGGCAATGTCGAAAAGCATAAGGAGGGTAGAGTCCGATGCAGCGGAATTGAAAACAGGAACATCTTCAAAGGTGTAAACGGTCGCGTCAGGATGGTAGCTGATGAATCCTCCCCGCGAGTATCCCACGCCCGTGCCCGCCAGAAAACGATAGGGTGCCCGGGTGCCGAAGTGGGGAAGGGAGCAGAGTTTTTCGCGTGATTCATCTTTATTGTATCTGCCCTTCTGGACGAGCGAGAAGTCGGCATAGCCTTTCGAAGCCTTGTTTTCGGCAAGGTAGTAGAGGATTCCGTCGGGGAGGGTACCCGTTGTGATTTCCTTGGCCTTTGGCAGAACAGGCAGTTTCTGGGCCGTTGCATAACGGACCGGAAGGAGGAGCAAAAGCACCGCCAGGGCTGTTCTGAACTTCATATCAGGCATTTTATACAAAAATAAAACAAATTTACTATATTTGTGATTCTGGAATGAACTAAACTATTATTGTAGCTATGAGAAGATTTATCCTTACTGTTTTTGCGCTGGCTGCCGTATCTTTTTCTGTCGCCGCACAGGATCTCAACCAAATTACTGAAATCTACAACAATGGGGCCACAGCTCTTTCAAACGGAGAAAAAGAGCCTGCCGTACAGTATTTTCAGGAAGCCCTTTCGCTTGCCCAGGCTCTGGGTGGCGACGGCGAGGAAATAGTTGCCAAGTGTAAGGAAATCATTCCCGAACTCGTGGTCTCTATAGCCAAAGACCTCATCAAGGGCGGATCTTATGACGCAGCAACAGCAAAACTCGCCGAGGCTGCAAAGCTCGCAAAGGAGTATGGCAACGAAGAACTCGCAAGCGAGGCTCAGGGTATGATACCTCAGGTGTTTATGCAGCAGGGAGCTACCCTTATCAATGCCCGCAAGTTCGCCGAGGCCGCCGAGGCTTACCGCAAGGTTCTCGCGGGTGACTCCACCAACGGAATGGCAGCCCTGCGTCTCGGAATGGCCCTTGCCCAGAGCGGGAAACTCGACGAAGCAGTTGAGGCATACAAGCAGGCTTCCGCCAACGGACAGGAGAAGCAGGCTCTCAAACAGCTCTCGACAGTATTCCTGAAGAAAGCTGCAACTGCCCTCAAGGCAAAGGATTACGCCGGAGCTCTCGCTTCAGCCGTCGAGTCCAACAGCTATCTCGAGTCGGCACAGGCATACCAGATTGCAGGCCAGTCTTCGCAGCTCCTCAAGAAGGAAAGCGATGCCATCGGCTATTTCGAGAAGTATCTCGAACTCAAGCCCGATGCCAGGAACGCCGGTCAGATAGCCTACACCGTTGCAGCCCTCTACCATAAGGCAGGCAACAAGGATAAAGCAGTCGAGTTCTACCAGAAAGCATCCACCGATCCTACCTACGGAGCCGAGGCCCTCAAGATGGCAGCTTCGCTTAAGAAGTAGATGAGAACACTCGAACTTCTCGCACCTGCGAGAAACGCAGATATCGGCATCGCGGCAGTTGACTGCGGTGCCGATGCGGTTTATATCGGTGGTCCGGCCTATGGTGCCAGGCGCGATGCGGGAAATTCCATAGAAGAGATTGAAAGGCTCTGCACCTATGCCCACCGCTTCGGGGTCAGAGTCTATGTGACTGTCAACACCCTCCTTCGCGACGAGGAACTCCCTCAGGTCCACGAGCAGATGCTTGCCTCGCAGCAGGCCGGAGTCGATGCCTTCATCATCCGCGACCTTCGTATCTGCCAGTGGAAGGATATTACAGTCCCCCTTCACGCCTCTACCCAGTGCGCCATACGCGATTCTTCGTCGGCACTGCGCTGCGAACAGGCCGGATGCTCCAGACTCGTCCTCGAAAGAGAGCTGAGCCTTGAGGATATACGCTCAATCAGGAGATCCAGCTCTGCGGAAATTGAATTCTTCGTGCACGGAGCTCTCTGCGTCTGTTACAGCGGAGAGTGCCGTCTGTCAGAATTCCTTGACGGGCGGAGCGGAGACAGGGGTGACTGCATACAGGCCTGCCGTTCACTCTACGACCTTGTCGATTCGTCAGGGAAGGTACTCGTGAGGAAGAAATCGCTGCTCTCTCTGAAGGACCTGAATCTGCTCGGCAGGCTTTCAGAGCTTGCCGCAGCCGGAGTCGATTCCTTCAAGATTGAAGGGCGCCTGAAGAACATCTCTTACGTACGGAATGTTACCAGGGCCTATTCCCTTGCCCTTGACTCACTTGTGTCGGCAGCCCCTCAGCAGTACCGCAGGGCCTCGTTCGGAAGAGTGAGCGGAGGCTTCACTCCCGACCCTTCGAAGACCTTCAACAGGGGATACACCTCCCTTTTCCTGGATGGCGAAAGGGGGGAATGGGCCTGCATCGACGCAGCCAAATCTATGGGGGAATGTCTGGGCCCGGTGTCCTCAGTCAAACGCATCGGCGATTCCCTGAAACTGATTCTTCCCCCGACAGAGAAGACTGTGGACCTTCACAACGGCGACGGTTTTGCCTTTGTCAGCAAAGGTTCTGTCGTAGGTTTCAGGGCAGACCGTTGCGAGGGAAGAACAATCTTCTGCAAGGATGTTCCGGGCCTTTCGCCAGGAATGGTTCTCTACCGCAACTATTCTGTATCCTTCGAAAAGACTATGGATTCCAGTCCCTGCTGCCGCGAGATTACCGTGAGCGTGGATGTTAGGATAAGCGGAGGCTGGACGGTGGAACTTATGGCTCGGACAGAGGACGGAAGAACTTTCGAGAGCAGCTACAAGGCTGATGTCGATACTGCCGAGAATACCCTGAGGGCCGAAGAAATGATACGGGGGCAACTCTCCAAGAGGAGCCTTCATTATGCCTTCAGCGTGGGGAAGATCGAATATCCCGGGGGCAGGCTCCCTCTGCTGAGTGCCTCCACCCTCAATTCTATGCGCCGGCTTCTGGCCTCCGACCTTGATGCCCTTCCCTGTGGGAGAATACCCCTCGCAAACAAGGAAAGGCCCCTGGCTCCGTCCTTCGATGAGTCGCCCCTTCCGCCGTCACTGCCCCTTATGCGGACAAAGTACTGCCTCAAGTACGAACTGGGGCTCTGTCCTTTGAAGCAGGGAGCCGCGCCTACAGGCGAACTCTTTCTCGTGAACAACGGAAGGCGCCTTTCACTAGGCTTCGACTGCAAGGCCTGCGAAATGACCGTCAATCCGTCTTGAGCTTTGCCG
>JAQXJU010000102.1 GCA_029009115.1 Bacteroidales bacterium
TGTCATCAGCATTCCGGCCTTTTCACAAAACGACGTTTCGGGCAAAGTTTCCATTGAAATAGGAGGCGGTTTTGCCAGCCAAATATCTAAAGTACGGGGTGAGCAGGGGTCGGATTGTTTCGCAGCTAACGGCTCATCTTCTTGTTTCAGAATCAATTACCACATCAACAATAATTGGGGAGTAAGCCTGGAGACGAACTATCAGATTGCTTCATTCTCCCAAACCGACTACTTTGGAGCACTGAATGCGGCAGATGGCGGCAAATACAAATACGGCCTATACCAATGGAGCTATTCCTCCCTGAGCCAAAACCAGAGTAATCTTATGCTTGGAGGCTTCTACCGACTTCAGTTCAATCGCTTTTCTCTGATGCCGAGAGTAAGCATAGGGATTAATTATCCGGTCACCCAGACTATTGAATACCAGAGGATAAGCAGAAGTGGCGACAGTGGCCCGGAATACTTTTACATCCACCCCAGAACAGTCGAAGCAAATGACTATTTGATAAATAGTTACGAAGAATATAAGGAAGAAAAGCTACTCCAGTTCGGAGCTTCTTGCCAGATTCAATACCAAGTATTCAAGCACCTTTACGTCTATGCGGAACCAGGCCTGAACTTCTCGCCATTCAAGTTGAACGTGGTCACCGATCATTACGACAGCAAAAAGTATTCGGAGCCTTCAAACTGGGCTGAAGCCGTAGGTCAGGGATCTTACGCGCAGACCTGGATTAAAGACGAGGCCTCCAAAAGCTCTACCATAGAAAAGAGAAGTTTCGGTCCTTTCTTATTTGTCAATTTCGGAGTAGGTTTCAGATTCTAAATCAGATAAGTCCTTATGAGAAAGATATTTATACTTTTTGCAGCAGCTCTTGTTCTCGCCCTCAATTCCTGCAATAAACAAGCCTTTGACTCCATAGGAGAAGGAGGAGTTCCTCCATACGAGCAGAATCAAGGCTTTTTGCTCTTGAGGAACTACTCTTCCGATGACACTGTTTGGTTTATTCCAGATAAAGAACACGCCGCAAATCTCCCTGCAGATGATCTCTCGGAGTGGCAGAAGATAGCTATCTACACCATCGCAGCCCACCAGTCCTTCGAACTCACATACGACAGTGATGATAACTATATCACCCCTTTGGAGACCTACGGAGTGAATGACAAGATGGTCTTCTATGTGTTCAAGAAGAAAGTTTGGGAGACTCATCCCTGGAGCGAGTTGGTCTCCGGCAAACTCTGGGTATGCAAATGTGAACTTAGCGTAGAGGATGCCATCAAACAGAACCGCACCCTCACCTACCCTATGCCCTGAAGGTCATAAGTTTCTCTAGAACATCGCTTACCCTTCCTACAAGCGGGAAATAAAGTCAGCTACGGCAGAAGCCGAGGCAGGGAGCTCACAGGAATACCCCTTGCGAGAAGCAATCTGCGCAAAAGGCTCAACGAGAGGCAGATCCTCGCCCACTGCTTCACTCACGACATCAATAAACTTCGCATAATGAGCTGTAGAAAGCCAAATGGCATTCCCAGCCGTTTCCTTAGTCGCAAGATAGCCAGTCGCACTATGCGGGCAACTGAGATAGCCGTATCTGTCACGAAGTTCCCTGATTGCAGCCCTGATACTCTCATCGTCATAAGAATACCCCCTGATATGAGAACTTACAGCCGCCCAATCGCCAGCAAAGAAATCCATAATCCTCTCGAAATTACTCGGAGCGCTCACATCCATCGCATTGGCAATCGTCGGAATAGTAGCCTCAGGCGAATACTCCCCTGTCCGCAGATAACGGCTGAAAGTATCGTTTGAGTTGTTCGCAGCCACGAAAGAGGCGATAGGAAGCCCCATCTTCCAGGCGAGGACACCTGCGGCCAGATTGCCTATATTGCCACTGGGCACAACGGCAACAAAACCCTTGTCCGAAGCGGCAGAGCCCTCCTCCGAGGCTACAACCCCCGCCTCTGAGCAGGCGCGAAGCCACTGCCTGTAAGCCCAGAAATAGTAGAAACACTGCGGAATCCACCTCAGTATATTAATGGAGTTAGCCGAGGTAAGCCTGTAAGTGTCGTGGAATTCTTTGTCAGCGAGCAAGGTCTTCACTATCGCCTGACAGTCGTCAAAGCATCCGTCCACTGCCACTGCGTGAATATTCCCGCCCAGAGTGGTCATCTGGCTCTCCTGAAAAGGGCTGACCTTGCCCTTTGGGTAAAGGATGGTCACGTTCACTCCCTTGACATTGTAGAAGCCGTTGGCAACCGCACTTCCGGTATCGCCCGAGGTAGCGACAATGACATTGATGTTTCTGCCGCTGTCCGAAAGACGTCCCATCATCTGTCCCATAAAACCAGCACCCACATCCTTGAAAGCGAAAGTGGGCCCGTGAAAGAGTTCGAGGGTATCGAGCCCGGGGCCGACTCTCTTGAGCGGAATCTCAAAAGGGAAGGCAGCCGAAGTCATCTCCAGAAGCTCCTCATAGCTGAATTCAGAGAAGAAGAGGCTTGCAAGGTATGCCGACATCTCAGGGAAAGTACTGAAAGAAAGGGCTTTATCAAGATCCACCGAAGGAATCGACTCTGGCATGAAAAGACCTCCGTCAGGGGCAAGCCCCATAACGGCCGCATCCTTGAGAGAAACTGCAAGATTGCGGTTTCTGGTGCTGTAATACTTCATACTGCTTCAAAAATCAGAAAATCACCCTTGCACCCCTGTTGTCGCCGAGTGCCACAAGGGCATCTGCATCAATTCCTTTGCTCTGGAAATGCTCCGACATAATGATGCAGAGTTCCTCGGCCTTCTTTACATTGTCGCAAAGGGCAAAAACCGAAGGACCCGAGCCGGAGATGTTGAACGCCCTCGCTCCAGCTTCAAAGAGCCTCTCGCGCAACTCGTCAAATCCGGGAATGAACTGCTTACGGTAAGGCTCCACTATGACATCCCGCATACTCCTGCCTACCAGACCCATATCTCCATTCATGAACCCGGCGACAAGCCCTCCGACGTTAGCCCACTGGAGAATGGCTCCCTTCAAGGGGATTTCCTTCGGAAGAACGGCACGGCTCTCGGAGGTTTTGACGGTGATGCGAGGATGAGCGATTGCCGCGCAGAATGTCGCGGGGAAAGGAATCCTTATGTACTCAAACGGCGAATAGGAGCAGATGAGCACAATTCCTCCGATGATGGCGGGAGCAACGTTGTCTGCGTGTCTTGCACCTCCGCTCGAGATTGCCTCGCCCTCCATTGCGAACTCAATCATTTCCTTCTCTGAGAAGCGGTTCCCGAGAAGAGTGTTGAGTGCCACGACGGCTCCTGCGGCAGATGCGGCGCTGGAGCCTATTCCACTGCCTGGCATAATCTTGCACATCAGTGTTATTTTCAGATGTTTACGGACACCGGCCGCAGCGAGCATCGCTCTTATCGAAGGCGTCATCACGTTGTCTTCGACGCTTGCGGGGATATCATAATCTGTGCGGTTGATTATCTCGATTCCGTCACCGTCGGACATTTCCATACTCAGAATATCACCGGCACTCTCGACTGCCATACCCATAATGTCGAATCCACAGCCGAGGTTTGCAATCGAGGCTGGGACAAAGACTGTTACCTGATTTACCATACACTATAACCGTTTTTAAGCCACAAAAACTGCGAAAGATAATAATAATTATCCTGTCAGTCAAACACGACTTCAAGCGAACGCGGACAGAAGTCAGATCTTTGCAAAAATAACGAAAAGAAAATTTGGATATATGCTTTTCAGTTTATACATTTGCGTCGTCAAAGCGATTGCTATGAACATTACCGTTATCATTATTGCCCTTCTAGTCCTCGTGCTTAAAACAGCAGGAGTGGGAAGGTGATGCATAACGCATTATACGTACAGGCGCCCTTCTCACAACAGAGAGGGCGCTTTTTTTGAACAATTATTTGGATATGAAACATCCTTTGAGAAGTTCAGTAACCATCGAGGGTCGCAGGATGGCCGGGGCAAGAGCCCTGTGGAAGGCGGCCGGGATGAAGCCCGAGCAAATGGGACGGCCCGTGATAGCTATAGTCAACTCATTCACGCAGTTCGTACCCGGCCATACGCATCTTCACGAGATTGGCCAGACGGTCAAGTCCGAAATCGAGGCTCTCGGATGCTATGCGGCCGAGTTCAATACCATTGCAGTTGACGACGGTATAGCAATGGGGCACGACGGAATGCTCTACTCCCTGCCTTCGAGAGACATCATAGCCGACAGCGTCGAATATATGGTCAATGCCCACAAGGCCGATGCGATGATATGTATCAGTAACTGCGACAAGATACCGCCTGGAATGCTTATGGCGGCAATGCGCCTGAACATTCCGGCGATTTTCGTATCCGGAGGTCCTATGGAATCCAACGGGCTCGACCTCATCGATGCTATGGTCAAGTCAGCCGACCCCTCGCTGAGCGACGAGCAGGTCTCCCAAATAGAGGGAAGCGCCTGCCCCGGATGCGGATGCTGCTCGGGTATGTTCACGGCGAATTCGATGAACTGCCTCACAGAAGCAATTGGTCTTGCCCTTCCCGGAAACGGAACTATCCCTGCAACCCACGTCAAACGCACAGAACTGTTCCGCAAGGCCGCAAGGCAACTGGTAGCCAATGCCCTTCGTTACTATGAAGAAGGCGACGAGAGCGTCCTTCCCCGCAGCATAGCCACCCGCCCCGCCTTTATGAATGCGATGGCCCTTGACATAGCAATGGGAGGTTCCACCAACACCGTTCTGCATCTTCTTGCCGTGGCGCACGAGGCGGGAGTCGAGTTCACGATGGATGACATAGATGCCATCTCCAGAAAAGTGCCCTGCCTTTGCAAAGTGTCTCCCAATACCTCGCGCTACCACGTACAGGATGTAAACCGTGCCGGAGGGATAGTAAGCATAATGAAACAGCTCGCCGACGGCGGGCTTGTCGATACGAGCCTCAGAAGGGTTGACGCGATGAGCCTTGACGAAGAGATTCAGGCCTGGTGCATCGAAAGTCCCTCTGTAACTCCCGAGGCAAGGGAGACTTTCAGCTGCGCCCCCGGCGGACGCTTCAGCACCTCTATGGGCAGCCAGGACTCCCACTATCCCGACTTTGACCTCGACAGGGCCGGCGGATGCATCAGGGACATTGCCCACGCATACACCAAAGACGGCGGTCTGGGCGTGCTGAAAGGCAACATCGCACAAGATGGATGCGTCATCAAGACAGCCGGAGTGGACGAATCCATTTGGAAATTCTCCGGTCCCGCAAAAGTATTCGATTCTCAGGAAGAAGCCTGCGAAGGCATACTCTCGGGAAAGGTCAGCGCCGGTGACGTGGTGGTTATAACCCACGAAGGGCCAAAGGGAGGCCCCGGAATGCAGGAGATGCTCTACCCTACCTCATACATCAAGTCGATGCACCTCGGCAAGGCCTGCGCACTCATTACAGACGGTCG
>JAQXJU010000103.1 GCA_029009115.1 Bacteroidales bacterium
CGCGCATCACTCAAAGCCTGAATGTGACGGGCGTTGGACACAAGCACATCGCCGGTATCCGCAACAAGGTCCTTCTGCGAATCAGCAAGACGCTCGCGCAACTTCTCAAGACCCTCACCCGTTTTGGCGCTGATTCTGACAATACACTCTCCCATACCGAATCCGCAATCTTCAAGCACCCGCAAAACAAAGCCTTCAGGGTCAGGCCCCGGAGCATAATTATCGCCTCCTCTCAAATCGGCTTTGTTCAGCACCACAATAAGTTTCTGGCGCTCTTTGTCAAGCCTTTGCAGCAGTTCCTGCAGCCCTTCGGCCTGCTGCAAAGGCTCTGCGCCCAAGTCAAGCACTGCAAGCACCACCGATGCCTTCTCAAGCATCGAGAATGTCCTCTCTATGCCAATCTGTTCAATAATTTCCGAAGTTTTTCTCAAACCTGCCGTATCGATGAAGCGGAAGAGCAGTCCCCCCAGAGTCACACATTCCTCGATGCTGTCCCTCGTTGTGCCGTGAATATCCGACACAATGGCCCTTTCTTCTCCGACCAGCGCGTTCAGAAGGGTACTTTTTCCGGCGTTGGTCGTTCCGACGATTGCTACGGGGATGCCGTTACGGATGGCATTTCCCGCACTGAAGGTGCCGATAAGCCTGTCGAAATGGGCGAGTGCCTCCTCCGAGAGTGCTCTGAGCTGCGACCTGTCGGCGAATTCCACGTCCTCTTCGCTGAAGTCAAGTTCCAGTTCCATTAGCGAAACAATGTCCAGCAATTCCCGGCGAATCTGGGAGAGTTCCTTCGAAATGCCACCTTTAAGCTGCGAGAAAGCAACCCTGTGCGCAGCAGCATTCTGCGACGCGACAACATCCGCAACAGCCTCTGCCTGTGCCAGGTCCATCTTGCCGTTCAGGAAAGCCCTTCTGGTGAACTCGCCAGGGGCCGCCGCCCTAGCTCCTGCCTTGTACAGAAGCTGGAGCAGTCTCGATACAATGTACGATGAACTATGGCAGGAAATCTCTACCGAATCTTCACCTGTATATGAGCGGGGTGCCCTGAAAACACTCACCAGAACCTCGTCGAGCAGCGTTCCGTCTTCGTCGGCAACAGTTCCGAAAGCAATTGAATAGCCAGCCATATCTGCAACGCGACCGCGATGGCAGCGTACAAGCCTGTCGGCCACGGCAAGAGCATCTGGCCCGCTGACCCTCAAGACACATATAGCTCCTGTTCCGGGCACTGTTGCAGGCGCGCAGACTGTATCAGTAAATGTCATTGAAATCCAACTTGAAATAATGTGCAAATTTAGCGATATTTGTCGGTATGAAAAAGACATTGATATCTCTTCTGTGCGCACTTGCTGCCATCAGCGCAGCAGCAACTACAGTTCCCTCTACCAGTAAGATACGCCTCTGCGATGGCTGGGAGTTCCTCCGCTCCGACCTTGGAAGTCCCTGGGAAGCCGTTCGTCCCGCCAAGAAAGGATCTTCGGAGAGCGTGCCCATCTGGTCAAAGGTGACACTCCCGCATTGCTTCAACGCCGAAGACGCTGTCGATCCTGACGTCAACTACTATCAGGGTCCCGGCTGGTATCGCAAGAAAATCAACTTCAGCAACCCCTATCCGGGTGGCCGCACAATACTCGAATTCGAAGGTTCCGGCCAGAAAACACGCGTTTACGTGGGTACGGAACTTGTCGCCAGTCACGTCGGGGGATACGACGGCTGGTGCGTCGATATCACCGAGGCTCTGGGCGGAAAGAACGAAGAATGGATACTGGTCCGTTGCGACAACTCCCGCGATACCGAGATGATTCCCTCCGACCTGTCGGACTTCAATGTGTATGGAGGGATCTACCGCTACCTCAATCTGGTCTATACTCCAGCCGTGCGTTTCGGTCGGATAGCTATCGAATCAGAGCCCCGCACCAAGGGTCGCAAGTGGGATGTACGCGTTCGTGCAAGCCTACTCGGAGAATCAGCCAAAGAGCTCGAATCCAGCATAGAAAACATTTCTGTAACAATTAAGGACCCCGACGGAAACGCCATTGCAAGCCTTACACCCCAGGGTTCGGAGGTCCGTTTCGGAGAGGGTGAAGCCGAATTTGAACTCGGATTTGAAATTGCCAGGCCTCGTCTCTGGAGTGACACCACCCCCGAGATGTACACCTGTGAAATTGCGTCTGGGGAGTTCAGGGCTGAGGAGCGCTTCGGCCTTAGGACCTTCGAGTTCCAGGAGAAAGGCCCCTTCTTCCTGAATGGCAAACGCCTGCTCCTTCGCGGGACCCACCGCCACGAAGACCATGCCGGAACGGGGTCTGCAATGACCGAAGAGATGATGCGCCGCGAGATGATTATGATGAAGGATATGGGAGTCAACTTCATCCGCCTCGGTCATTACCAGCAATCTGAAATAATCCTGAATCTCTGCGATTCGCTTGGTATTCTTGTATGGGAAGAAATTCCCTGGTGCCGTGGTGGACTCGGAGGCAAAACCTATCGCGACCAGGCCCGCAGGATGCTCAGGAATATGATTTCACAGCATTACAACCATCCTTCGGTAATAATATGGGGGCTCGGCAACGAGAATGACTGGCCGGGCGACTTCCCCGAATTCGACAAGGCTGCCATTCACAGTTTTATGTCCGAGCTCAACGACATAGCCCACGAATGCGACCCTTCGCGAAAGACTGCCATACGCCGCTGCGAATTCTGCAACGACATCGTTGATGTGTATTCACCTTCCATTTGGGCCGGATGGTACAGAGGTGTTTTCACCGACTACAAGGCTATTTCCGAGAGAGAAATGGCCAAGGTTCCCCGTTTCCTTCACGTGGAATGGGGAGGGGACAGTCACGCCGGAAGGCATTCTGAGAACGTTTTTGCCAACCTGAAGGGCATAGTCTCGGGTGAGGGAGACGAACGTGCCGGCGATGCCAGCCTTTATGGAGGGCAGAAGAGGGCCTCCAAAGACGGAGACTGGTCCGAGAGCTACATCGTGCGTCTTATCGACTGGCATCTCAAGGAGCAGGAGACGATGCCCTGGCTCAGCGGAACGGCTTACTGGCCCTTCAAGGATTTCTCTACTCCTGTACGGCCCGAGAATCCTGTTCCTTACGTAAACCAGAAAGGAGTTGTCGAGCGCGACCTGACTCCCAAGGAGAGCTACTATGTGTTCCAGTCGTACTGGACTGAGAAGCCTATGGCCCACATCTACGGTCATTCATGGCCCATACGCTGGGGCGACAGGGGAGACCTGAAGGAAGTGCTCGTGTATTCTAACTGCGACGAGGCCGAACTCTTCGTAAACGGTATCAGCCAGGGCGTACGTAAACGCAACTCACAGGACTTCCCGGCAGCCGGACTCCGCTGGAACTGCGAATACAACGAAGGAGAGAATCATCTCAAGCTTGTAGCCCGAAAAGGAAAGACCGTTGTGGTGGATGAGATTACCCAGGCCTATGAAACACGCAAATGGGGCAAGGAAGCCAGAATCGAGGTTTCGACAAGCGACTGCTCAGACGGGATCGCTCAAATTGACGTCCGTCTGGTTGATGAGCAGGGAGTTCCCTGCCTCGACAGCCGCAAGTACTTCCGCTTCAGTCTTGTAGGAACCGGCTCGCTGATAGTCAACCAGGGTACTGCCAGCGGCAGCAAACTGGTCCAGGCTTGTAACGGAAGCGGCCGCATCAGGTTACGCACAAAAACAAATTCCGAGCGCAATGCAAGCGCCCGGAACATAGTGTGTATAAGTGTCGAAGGCCTTGAGCCGGCATTCGTCGAACTCTAGAAAGTGTCGTAATACTTGGCCTCTCGGGGTGAAACTTTGTTCATATTGTCGAGAAGGTCGAAGTTGGTTTTGTATTCATCCATCAGTTGAAGCATAAAGTTGATTGCTTCAGTGGGATTCATATCCGACAATAGCTTTCTGAGTATCCAGATCCTCTGTCCCACACCCTTGGGATACAGAAGGTCGTCGCGGCGGGTACCAGAAAGTACTATATTGACGGCAGGGAAGATACGCTTGTTTGCAAGGGTACGGTCGAGCTGGAGTTCCATATTGCCTGTGCCCTTGAATTCTTCGAAGATTACGTCGTCCATCTTGGAGCCTGTCTCGGTAAGAGCTGTGGCAAGAATAGTCAGCGAACCGCCTCCCTCGATGTTTCGGGCTGCGCCGAAGAAACGCTTGGGTTTCTGGAGGGCGTTGGCATCGACACCACCCGAAAGAACCTTGCCGGACGCAGGCTGAACTGTATTGTATGCACGGGCCAGACGCGTGATGGAGTCGAGCAGAATCACGACGTCGTGACCGCACTCGACAAGTCTCCGGGCCTTTTCAAGCACCATATTGGCAACCTTGACGTGACGTTCTGCCGGTTCGTCGAAGGTCGAGGCGACAACCTCGGCGCGAACGCTCCTCTGCATGTCGGTTACTTCTTCGGGACGTTCGTCAATCAGTAGCACAATTTCGTAAACCTCCGGATGATTGTCGGCAATTGCATTGGCTATGCTCTTCAGCAGCATTGTCTTACCGGTCTTGGGCTGCGAAACGATCAGGCCCCTCTGGCCCTTTCCGATAGGAGAGAACATATCGACAATACGGCAGGAAAGGTCTTTCTCGTGTCCATTGCCGAGCAGATTGAACTTCTCGTTGGGGAAAAGGGGAGTGAGGAAGTCGAAGGGCACCCTGTCACGGATGAACTCGGGCGTACGTCCGTTGACATACTTTATCTTCAGAAGAGGGAAATACTTCTCGTTCTCGCGCGGAGGCCTGATTTCGCCAGTGACGGTATCTCCAGATTTCAGAGCATTGGCTTTTATCTGATTCTGAGAGACATAGATATCGTCAGGTGAATTCAGATAGTTATAGTCGGATGAACGCAGGAATCCGTATCCATCGGGCATAATCTCAAGGACTCCAGTTGACTCCACCGTTCCCTCGAATTCAGGATAGCGGGGGCTGCGGGCTTGATGCTGCTGTGGCACCGCTGCGCCATTGGCCGAAGCCTTGCCAGGATGCTTATGTGCGCTTGAGGCCTCTTCATTGGCAGGCTGGCCTTCGCCCTCGTTTTTGGGGCTTTCGACGGGGAGAGCCTTGACTTCGGGCACATCGGACGCCTGAACGGAGGCACCCTGGGCATTCTTGGGCTTGCGGCCACGCTTCTTTGGTGCAGCCGCAGGCACAGGGCCGTTATCAATGGCAGGAGCAGCGGGGACAGTCTTTTCAGGCTCTGGGCTATTGTCTGCCTTTGGCTGGGGCTCAGAGACATATTCGGCAATTTTTACCGGTGCAACAGAAGCAGGAGCTATCCTTTTGCGGGGCTGCCTTTTGCGTGGCTGGCCATCCTCGCTCAGGGTCGAAGGATTTTCGCCCTTCGGTGCAGGTGTTTCCCTCACTGGTGCAGGCTGAGTTGCAGGAGCAGTTTCGGCTACCGTACTTGCATTCACTGCCGCAGCTGAAGGCTTGAGGGCATCCTTACGCGGACGGCCTCTCTTTGCCTTGGGTTTTTCCTCGGGTTTGCGCGAAGCAACAGATGCTTCAGCATCAAGAATGGCAAAGGCGAGATTCTCGTCGTCCATCTTCTTGTTGATTTTGATGTTCAGCTCTCCGGCAATAGTCTCAAGTTCCTGACGGGACATTGCATTCAGCTGATAAAGGCTGTGTGACATAAAAAATGATAATTATGACCGGAGATCCCGGATACGTTTCAGAATTAACTCCGCAAAGATATCAAAAAAAACTAATTATCCCAATAGCTGCTGCTCTTCTTGAAACGAAGAATGTCTGCAAGTGCAGCGGCATTGGCGGCAATTCTGAAGCTGTATGACTTCCATGTACCGGTAGGGACCCACGATACCGAGATATTGAAGCAATGGAGGTCATAGGTGGCTGAGAACTGGGTAGTAGTCATTTTCATTGCCTGCAGGTCAAAGCCGGTACTTGCATTCAGTGCCATCTTGGGAGTCAGTTTGATGTTGCCGGACAGACCGAGAGTCTGAACAAACTGATTCTCGCCGGCAATCTTTCCATCCTGGACCTTATAGTTCTTCCTGAAACTGAAGTTGTAGTTCATATTCACAGACCAGGGCACATTGGGATTGGTGTAGTACAGCCATCCCCCCGGAATGTATTCACCCGTTACCGGATGATAGTAAATCCTTCTGTAATAATCGGCAGGGGAGCCTCCGCCGGCGGGCGCCCCCATATCTGCACCACCTGTCTGGGCTGCAGTAGGGCGAGAACCGTCGTTGCCGTCAATCTTTCCGCTTCCGGATATCGAATAAGACAGCGATGCCGATGCACTTGTCATCCTCAGGAGCTTGAAAGGATTGTCCTGCACGTTGAAACGGTCGATTCTTGCAACCCTGTTACCTCCTACAACTGCTATCTGATAGGGGTCGAAGCTAGCGCTTCCGCTAATCGAAATCTTGCCGAAGATAGACGTTGACATCGACATATTGACGGTGCTCATCTTCAGCGAATCGGCCAGAAAATTGTATCCTGTCGATATGTTCAGCTGATCCAGAAGTTTGAACTTCTTGCTGCCTGAACCTGTGGTATCGGCAAAATTGCGGACCTTTGCTTCAAGGTTGTTGCCTATCGAAAGTGAAGCCGTAGCTGAACGGCCCTTTCCCGGCGGGGAATACATCTGCCCTGCGTACCTGTTGTACTCATAGGTTTTCTCCTGACCGCTCTTGTCGGTATAATGCAATGTTCTCCAGCCATTTGCGTAGGTTCCCTTTTCGGGGCTGAAGGACATCGAAAGCGATGGCGAGACAACGTGCCTTATCGCCTGAATACGTCTGTGTTTTCCGAAATTGAAAAGTCCGTAAAGGCGAGTGCTCATCGATACCGATCCTGAATAGTTCTGGGTAATTCCGAATGTGCCGAACTGCTTGCCCTGCTGGGCTTCGACCCTGTCGGTATCGCTGTTATACACGTAGTCGGTACTGCGGAAGAACCAATTTTGACCGTAACTGACCGAGGGGTTGACATTGAAATAATTGGCAATGGTAAAGTTAGGGAGGCCTATCGAAAAGTTATGGGCCATACCGTTCTGGAACTTGTCCGTAAAGCCTTCCTGTCCGAATTCGGATGCCTTGAAACTGATTCTGTTCTGAAGGGTGGTGTTGTATCCCAGCGAGAATCTTTCATAGAATCTCTCTTTGCCTACCCTGTTCTTCCGTTTGAATGGATAGAAAGTGCTAACCGAGAAGGTAATGTTTGGCAGGGTGAAGCTGTATGACGAATCCCTTGAGTTCTGGTTGTGTAAGGCATTGATTGAA
Organism: Bacteroidales bacterium; assembly: GCA_029009115.1. Lineage (GTDB taxonomy): Bacteria > Bacteroidota > Bacteroidia > Bacteroidales > UBA932 > Cryptobacteroides. The sequence continues at coordinate 7,276 of JAQXJU010000103.1, forward strand.
AGGTTTATCTTGCCGTTCCAGTTCTTGGAATAAGATATCGAAGACGAAATCTGGTTCTCGAGGGCTTCACTCACGGAAGTGGAGTTGTATCGGTTGTTCGATGGGCTCGAGAAATTCACTGAGGCGCTGAAAGATGTCCCCGGATGTGCCTTGGAATCCTGTGAATGAGACCATTTAAGCCCGAAGTTCTTGGTCTGGAAGAAATCAGCGCTGCCTTTCTCTCCTGTCTGGTCGTTGGAATAATTCAGTCCGAAGGAACCGTTAAACTTGTAATTAACTTTGTATCTTGAATTTATGTCAATTCCCCATGAGCCGAGGGTGTAGAGGTCCCCGGTCACCGAGAGGTCGAAATAGTCTCCGAACACAAAGTACATTCCCGCGTCTCTCATGTAGAATCCTCGGGCAGCCTCCTCGCCGAAGGTTGGCATCAGCATTCCCGTTGCCCTCTGAGGGCGTTTGGGGATAAAGCCGAAGGGCAGTGCCACGAAAGGCAGGTGTACGTCTTCCACAACCATATGCGCCGGTCCGAAGACGGTCTTCTGACTGGGCTTGGTTATAACCTTGGCGGCCGACAGTTCGAGCCAGTAGTGGGGATGCTCCTTGTCGCAGACAGTGTACTTTCCCTTGGTTATGTTGATGGAACGGTCCGGCATCATCTTGATGTTCTTGCCGTGGAGAATTCCGTCTTCCTCGTTTGTCACCATATTGGAGATGCGGGCCTTGCTGGAATTGAAGTTGTATCGAACCTCCTCCATATTATAGGATTTGCCCCCCTGCTCCATAACGGGGCGCCCTTTCCATTCGCCGGATATTGTGTCAAGAACTCCCCGTGCGTACACAGTACCGGAATTCATGTCATATTCCATATATTCGGCAGTGAGCTTCATATTCTGGTATGTCACCGATACATCGCCGTAGTAGTAAATGAGCTTCTGTCCGTTGGAAAAGACTTCGACAATCGAATCGCGGGCCTGAGAGAATGCCGGCCTGTCGAGGGAACTCTTCGAGAGCATCGCAAGCGAATCGCTCCTGTGCAGCGAATCGGCACGGGCAATCGAATCACGTCTTGCCAGGGTAGCTGAATCGGGCGCAGGAGCTACGGACTCAGTTTTCGCAACACTCTGACGCGCAGCGCGACGAGCAGCTCTTGGCCTGCTTTGGGCCGATGCGGCAATACATGCCACAACTGCTATGGCGGCGGCAAGAAGTCGATATTTTCTTTTCCCTATCATTCCAAAATTATGCAAATTAACAAAATTATCGGGGCATCAGCAATTTTTTTGCGTATATTTGTTTCCCGATGAAGCCTTCGTATTTCATATTCTCAGTGGCGGCTCTGCTCATAAGCCTCGCACCAGGGGCACTTGCAGAAGGTCAGGCTCCGGCAGCTGAACTCGCTCTTAAGACCGTCGTTCTGGATGCCGGTCACGGCGGAAGAGACCCTGGATGTGTGAGCGGCGACGGCAAGACCTACGAGAAAGACATAGTTCTACGGATCACCCTCCGTCTGAAAGAACTTATCGAAGAATCATTCCCCGGAGTCAATGTTCTGACAACCAGAGATAAAGACGTGTTCATCCCCTTAATTGAGAGAGCGCGGTTCGCCACCCGTAACAATGCGGACCTCTTTATCTCAATACACATCAACGCCCAGCGCAAGGGCAGCAATGCCAACGGTTTCTCGGTTCATCTGCTCGGTCAGTCGCAGGACAAGAACAAGGACACTTACGCCTTCAATATGGATGTATGTCAGCGGGAGAACTCAGTCATCTACCTCGAAGACGATTACAACACCAATTACAAAGGTCTCAATGATGACGATCCCCAGACTGCCATCTTCCTCAATCTGATGCACACTGCCTACAGGGAGCAGAGCCTCCTGTTTGCCGACAAGGTGAATGACGAGATCAAGACTTCGTCGGTGCTGCGCCGTTCCAATGGAGTGATGCAGAACAATTTCGCTGTTCTGAGGCTGGCTACTATGCCCGCTGTTCTGCTCGAACTCGGGTTCATCACAAATCCTGTTGACCTCGAAACCCTGCGCAATCCCGACAAACTGGAGCAGCTGTCAGTCTCGCTCTTCAATGCCTTCTCAAGATATAAAGAGATGTATGATGCCTCGGTGCGGATAGAAAGCATGGCTACGGAGATTCCAGCGGTGAGCGCCGATACCTTGAAGCGAAGTGTGCTATACGCCATTCAGATTTTTGCAAGCGGAAAGACTCTTCCCAAAGATGACTCCCGCTTTCTTGGCTACAAACCACTCGTGATACAAGGTTCTTCAATCAACAGATATTTCATCTGCAGCGGAGAAAATCTGGCCGAGGTCAGTGAGCATCTTCCCAAGGTCAGAGAGAAATATCCCGACTCTTTTCTCGTTCAGATTATAGACGGAAAAGAGGTGAGGAGAGTCAAATGAAAAGGTCCTCCGAACCAGCTGCTGGGTGAGTCGTTGAGACTGAATAAGTTATACAATACAAAGTATAAAAATAACTGCAATCGCAGTTCTGAATCTTGGCGATAATTCATTAGGATTCAATGAGTTACACCAAAAGATTCATAAATTACAGGCCTAATTAACTTAGGGCAAAGAAAGCAAAAAAACAATAGTGAAAAACTTTTTTTATTATGTTTTTTTCACCCATCTTTGCACAAGTCTTTGCGAGAGCTCCACATCAAGGGCAATCAACACAAAGCAACAAGAAATGGAACAGGAACTTCACATAAGGATCTGGGAGGATTGTCTGCGGATTATAGAGCAGAATATCGAGCCCCGCAAGTACGCGACTTGGTTCAAGCCGCTGCGTGCTGTCTCGATTTCAGGATCTACCCTGACCCTCGAAGTGCCTACCGATTTCTTCCGCGAATACCTGGACAATGTCTATCTCGACCTCATAAAGAAAACCCTCAAAAGGGTTATAGGAGTCGATGCAAAACTCGAGTATCTGGTCAACCCCGTGAAGACCCAGCCCGCTATGAGGCTTCCGCAGGCTGCCGGAAACACTCCCGTCAACAGAGAAGTCGAAGTCAGCACGGCACATCTTGTCCAGGGGCCCGATCCCTTCGTCTATCCCGGAGTAACCAAACTCAGGATTAATCCCAGGCTGAACCCTGTATATTGTTTCGACAATCTGGTCAAAGGTGTTTGTAACAAGATAGGCATTACTGCCGGTATCAACATCTCTGATGCCCCCGGCAAGACTCCCTTCAATCCTCTGTTCATTTTCGGAGGCCCCGGACTCGGAAAGACCCATCTGGCCCAGGCCATAGGACTCGCAGTCAAGGAAAAGTTCCCTGAACTGGTTGTGCTCTATGTCACCGGCAACGAGTTCAAGACCCAATATATGGATGCGGTCAATGTGCGTAACAAGCTCACTGACTTCCTCAAGTTCTATATGCAGATAGATGTCCTGATTGTCGATGACATCCAGGACCTTGTCGGCCAGGGCAATCAGAATGCATTCTTCAATGTGTTCAATCATCTGCACCAGCACGGCAAGCAGCTTGTCCTGACATCAGACCGCGCACCTATCGACCTCCAGAACTTTGAGGAAAGACTGCTCTCCCGTTTCAAATGGGGTTTGTCGGTAGAACTCCAGCATCCCGACTTTGAGACCCGTCTTGCGATGCTCAAGGCCAGAACCTACAGAGAAGGCGTAAGCATAAGTGACGACATCCTTCAGTACCTTGCAGCCCACATAAAGACCAACTTCCGCGAACTTGAAGGCGTGCTGATTTCGCTGATTGCACACGTCGCCAACTCGCACGAGGAAAATTCTCTTACCCTTGCTTCGCGCATCATTGACAAACTGATAGGGGAGGAGCAGAATGAAATTTCAATCGACAAGGTTCAGAAGGTTGTCTGCGAATACTTCAACATATCCCGGGATACACTACTGTCAAAGTCGCGAAAGAGACAGATTGTCCAGGCCAGGCAGATAGCCATGTATATGAGCCGGAATATGATAGCCAACTGTTCGCTTTCGACCATAGGCTCCGAAATAGGAGGCAAGGACCACGCAACAGTCCTGCACGCCTGCAACACCGTGTCTGACCTTATGGCAACAGACCGAACCTTTAAGAAATACATAACTGACATTGAGTCAATGCTTGCTCCCAAAGGACGTTGAGTCCTGCAGGAGCAGTTTATTTTTTAAGAATTCCGATATGAATACCAGTTCAGTACTGGCAATCTTCAAGGAGATTACCGCCATCCCTCGTGAATCCGGCCACGAAGGGCCTATTACCGCGTATCTGTGCGACTGGGCTGTCCGCCACGGACTTGCAGTCAGCACCGATGAAATTCAGAATGTGATAATAACCAGGGAAGCTGCTCCGGGCAAGGAGGATGTTCCCACAATCGTTCTTCAGGCACATCAGGATATGGTGTGCGAGAAGTTGCCCGGTGTGCGTCACGACTTCTCGAAGGATCCCATCCGCTACGAGATTGAAGACGGCTGGATGATTGCCAAAGAGACTACACTCGGAGCAGATGACGGAATAGGAATCGCCGCCTGCCTTGCGCTTCTTGAGAGCGACCTTCCCACCGGAAAGATTGAATGTGTATTCACCATATCCGAAGAGACGGGAATGGACGGAGCCGAGAATATGAAGGAAGGCTTCTTCAGCGGCAAGACTCTTATCAATCTCGATTCAGAAGACGAAGGCCAGCTCTTCATCGGATGTGCCGGAGGAGAGAACACAATGGCAAAGTTCAGCTACTCCACTCAGGCGGTTGATCCTAGCTGGACAACAATCGAGCTCAGAATCGAAGGAGCCCTTGGCGGTCATAGCGGAGATGACATCAACAAGAAGAGGCTGAACACCGTCCAGTGTCTTGCATCTTTCCTTGAGACAGAGCTTGCCAACGGCCTTATGCTTAAGCTTCTATCCGGAGGCGGCAAGAGCAACGCCATCGCCCGCGACTGCTATGCCATAATCGCAGTTCCCGATTCTCAGGCCTGCATCTCTCGATTCGAGGCATTCGCCGCGTCCGTCAAAGAAGAGTACAAGGGTTATGAAGATGGCCTGGTGTTCAGTTCAAAGCGCAGCAATTCAAACGAAAAGGCCGTTGACTCCGATACAACTTCTTCACTCATTCACGCATTAGTGAGTTGCCCCCACGGGGTCGTTTCGATGTGCAAGGACATTCCCGGGCTCGTCCAGACTTCGACCAATCTTGCCTCTGTAAAGATGCAGGAGCAGGGTTTCATTACCGTTTCAACAAGTCAGAGAAGCAGTGTCGAAAGCGAACTGGACGAAATTGTAGCGCGTGTAAGTGCCGTATTCACCGGCCACAATGCCGCAGTGCGCAGTTTCAACCGCTATCCCGGCTGGGAGCCCGATGTGAACAGCCATATTCTTGAGATTTGCACCGAGTCGTACCGCAGGCTCTTCAATACCGAGCCCGAGATCAAGGCAATTCACGCCGGTCTTGAATGCGGACTGTTCCTGCGCAAATTCCCCGGACTGGATATGATTTCGTTCGGTCCGACCCTCAGGGGAGTGCACGCTCCGGGCGAAAGGCTCGATCTTGCCTCGATGGACAAATTCGTGGAACTGCTCAAGGATGTCGTATGCAACTTCAAATAGCTCCTTCTATACTGTCCGCTGATTTTCTGAATCTAGGCAGGGACATTCAGATTCTGAACAAGAGCGCCGACCTTATCCATCTCGACGTTATGGACGGCGTTCAGGTTCCTAACCTTTCCTTCGGCTTCTCGGTTACCGATGCCGTATCGAAGGTCGCAAGTATTCCTATGGATGCCCACCTGATGATTTGCAACCCGGCAAAGTATGCCGACAGATTCATCGATGGGGGAGTTTCATATTTGAGCTTTCATCTCGAAGCGGCTGGAGACGGCTCTGCCGAACTTCTTTCGCACATACGCTCAAGAGGCGTGAAAGCCGGGCTTGCCATCAATCCGGACGTTCCCGTCAGCCGCCTCTTTCCATACATAGGGAAGGCCGATTTCTTCTTGATAATGTCGGTATTTGCCGGATTCGGAGGGCAGAAGTTCATTCCCGAAAGCATAGACAGAATCGCGATGCTGCGCGAACGTCTTGTCAGCGAATCAGACCCCGCCCTTATTGAGGTTGACGGAGGTGTCGGCACATCCAACATCAAGGAGCTGTATCAGGCTGGCGCATCAATGTTCGTAGCAGGAAGTGCCGTATTCAAGGGAGGAGATCCGGCAGCTGCGATACAATCACTTCGCGAAGCCGCTCTATAATCTCTTTCACATCATACTCTTTTCCTGTAAGCAGGGACATTGAAACAGGATTCGGCAGATTGTCAGAAAAGACTTTCTGATTGACATTTACGCCGATTCCAAGAATTGTTGTATCCACGAACTTGCCCTTCAGAACATTCTCTATCAGCATACCGCAAATCTTTCGGGGCCCCACCCAGATGTCATTGGGCGGTTTCATCCATACTTCTATCCCGTATTCACGGAAGAAAGTGCGCATTGCGGCTCCCATCATAAGGTTGATAAGCCCCGAATCCCTTGCCAGAAGGCCTGAGTCGTGCCTGAGGAGCAGCGAAAAAGTTGCATTCTCGCCCGGGGCCGAGGTCCAAACGTGGTCGCCCTGACCTCTCCCGCTGGTTTGATTAACGGCAGCAATTACTGACAGATTGTCAAGCCTCTGAAGCTGCCTTTTCATCTCATTGTTAGTGGAATCCAGTATTTGGAACCATTTGACAGGTGGCAATTCGGTCATTGGCGAAGTTTTTGTATATTTGTCGGATGCAAATTTAGGAACTCTTTTATGATTACACACGACCTTCGCGTCATAGCAGATGCAATTCTCGATAAAAAAGGGCAGGATGTAGTATCGTTGGACCTCAGACCCATTGGAACAGCCATTTCCGACTATTTCGTAGTCTGCGACGGCTCTTCCACGACCAATGTCGCGGCAATTGCCGACAACATCATCCGCAAGACTTCCGAAGAACTCAATCTGAAGCCTGTGCGTATGCAGGGAATGGAGAACAACTTCTGGATCATTCTCGACTACGGAAACATAGTCATTCACATTTTCCAGAAGGAATACCGCGATTTCTACAGGCTCGAAGACCTCTGGGCCGATGCTCCGAGAAAGACTTACAAAGCCCGCAGGACAAGCGCGAAGAAGAAAGACAGCGAAAATGGCACAACAGAATAAAGGCAAGAAAAAGGGGAACAAGCCCCGTGTCAAGGTCATACGAATAAATCTCGCGTGGCTTTATATTCCGTTTATCCTCCTGATTGTGGGGATGTTGTACTCCAACAAGGGAGTACCTGCACAGAAGATTGAGTGGGCCCAGGTTCAGGAGATAGTCCGTAGCGGAGATGTCAAAGAAATTCATTTCGTGCGCAACGACTTCGAGGGAACCGTAACAATTCGCCCCGACAGTCTTGGAAAGTACGCCGAAATGTTCGGAGGGCAGGTCCCTTCCAAATCTCCTCACTTTACCTTTATGGTATCCACCAAGTTCGATGCCGAGAAGGAGTTTGGGCTCCTGAACGAAGCCCTTCCCGAAGAGTCCAGAGCCAAGATTGTGATGGAGAACGACTCCAAACTATGGTCAGGGATACTCGAATGGATGCTCTTTCCCATACTCCTCATTTTGATGTGGGTGCTGATGTTCCGTGGTATAGGGAAGAATATGGGAGGAGGTCCCGGAGGCGGAGGCGGAATCAATCCCTTCAATGCAGGTAAATCCACCGGAAAACTAGCCGACAAGAAGAACATTAAGGTTACCTTCAAGGATGTTGCCGGACAGCACGGTGCCAAGGAGGAAGTAATGGAGATAGTCGATTTCCTCCGCAACCCCGACAAGTACACAAAACTTGGGGCAAGAATCCCTCGTGGAGCCCTGCTCGTAGGCCCTCCGGGTACCGGAAAGACCCTTCTGGCAAAAGCTGTTGCGGGCGAAGCTGACGTTCCCTTCTTCTCTATCAGCGGTTCCGACTTTGTGGAGATGTTCGTCGGAGTCGGCGCTTCGAGAGTCCGCGACCTCTTTGCCCAGGCAAAGGAGAAGGGCAAGGCCCTGATTTTCATAGATGAAATCGATGCTGTAGGACGTGCCCGCGGAAGGAATGCCGGTTTCTCGGGGAATGATGAGCGCGAGAATACCCTGAACCAGCTTCTTGCTGAGATGGACGGCTTTGACAGCAACAGCGGAATAATAGTACTTGCTGCTACCAACAGGGTTGACATACTCGACAAGGCCCTGATGAGGGCTGGCCGCTTCGACCGGCAGATTTATGTCGGGCTTCCTGAACTTGAGGAGCGCAAGGAGATTTTCCAGGTTCACCTGAAAGGCATCTCGCTCGGCGAAGATTTCGATATGGACACCATCGCCAAGCATACAGCCGGATTCTCGGGTGCTGACATAGCCAACGCCTGCAACGAGGCAGCCCTTGCCGCAGCGCGTCACAACCACGTCAAAGTTCTCAATTCCGACTTCATCGAAGCCATTGACAGAATTGTTGCAGGTATTGAAAGAAAGGACTATATACTCTCCGCAGAAGAGAAGAGAAGCATTGCCCACCACGAGGCCGGTCACGCTGTGACTAGTTGGCTGCTGCCTCACGGTCACGCCCTTCTGAAGGTCACTCTGATTCCCCGAGGCAACGCCCTTGGTGCAGCCTGGTACCTGCCTGACGAGCGCAAGTTGATGTTCAAGTCTGAACTGATGGACCAGATGTGCTCCCTGATTGGAGGAAGGGTTGCTGAAGAAATGATTAACGGCGAACCTTCGACAGGAGCACAAAACGATCTCGAACGCCTCACCAAACTCGCATACGGGATGGTTCAGACCTACGGAATGAGCAACACCATAGGCAACCTTTCTTATTATGACAGTACCGGGGACAGGGCTTACGACTTCAACAGGCCGTATTCCGAGAAGACTGCCGAGGCTATGGATGCCGAAGTGAAGACTCTTGTCGCCCAAATCCACGACAAGACCCTCAAGATACTCACCGACAACAAGGAAGGCTTTCTGAAGGTGGCTCAGCTCCTGCTTGAGAAGGAGACAATCTTTGCCGAAGATGTGGAGAAGATACTTGGTCCCAAGGTAAAGCCTTCGACTCAGAGCAGCCCTGAAGTGGCCGAAGCTCCTGAAGAAGACAAGGAAAGCGACAATTCAAATGAGTAACTTCTGGATAAGGACAATTTCTGGCGCGGCATACTTTGCCGTGCTTCTTGCTGCATTGCTCATAAACGAGTTCGTCTTCGGAGCCATTGCAGCAATCTTTACCGGGGTGCTTGCCTTCGAGTTCTGCCGGCTATCCGACGGAGCATCCCTAAAGGCCGGCAGCGTTGTCAGCATCGTGGCATCCGTCTGCCTGTTTGCATTGGTTTATGCCTGTGAGGTATTCGGTATGCAGGCAAAATATGTTTCCGCAGTTTTCTTCCTTATGCCGGTAATGCTTCTCACCTGCCTTGCGAAGCCTTCTGCCATAGGTATGAAAACCGTAGCACACGAGCTGGCCTGTCTGATTTATATTGCCCTTCCTATGAGCCTGTCCACAACGCTTGTGTTCAGGGGTGGCGAGTTTGACGGGAGCCTGCTTCTGTCTTTCTTCATTATGATATGCTGCTCCGATGTAGGAGCTTATTGCATAGGAACTGCATTCGGCCAGAAGAAGGGGAGCCGCAAACTCTGCCCTGAGGTATCTCCCCTCAAATCCTGGGCAGGATTCTGGGGCGGATTGGGCTTCTGCATAGCAGCAGGAGTCATTCTCGGCTTTACCCAGCTTATGAACATCCCCGTAATTCACTCCGTTGCCCTTTCTATAATAATCCACCTCGGAGGAACCCTTGGCGATCTTTTCGAATCAAGGTGGAAAAGGGATGCCGGAGTCAAGGATTCAGGGCGCATCATCCCCGGGCATGGAGGCCTTCTGGACAGGCTCGACAGTTCACTCATAGCGATTCCCGCAGCCTCTGCTTATCTGATACTATTCAACCTTTGGTAACCAGCCTATGAAAATCGACAAGAATTCCTACGGGACCGTCTTCGGTGTACTCGCCGGAGTTGTACTCGCCGTTTTCCTGTTCATCCGATTTATTCCCAACATCTGGATTTCGTTCCCGCTATGCCTCTTTGCAGTGTGGTTCGGAATCTTTGTTGTGTGCTTTTTCAGGGTTCCTGTTCGCAAACCTGCCGGCTCGTCCACGATTGTAACCTCTGCTGCCGACGGCAAGGTTAAATACATAGGGCCGGCCTACGAAGGCGAATTCCTTAAAAGGGACTGCCTCAAGGTGAGCGTCTATATGAACTTTTTTGATATGCACGCCAACTTCTGGCCCGTTGACGGCGAAGTAAGCTACTACAAGTACCATCCTGGGAAGCATATGCTTGTCATCAAGCCCAAGGCCTCTGAACTCAACGAGCATACCTGCACCTGCATCCGTACACCTGAGGGCAAGGATGTGTTTTTCAAGCAGATAGCCGGTGGATTCGCACGCAGGATAGTTAACTATGCCAAGCCCGGCTTGAAGGTCAAGTCGGGTCGTCAGTGCGGTATAATAAAGTTCGGCTCGCAGATGGATATCTATCTGCCCCTCGATGCAAAAATCAAGGTATCTCTGAACGAATCAACGAGGTCGGCAGAGACAATTATCGCAGAACTGTAGATTCCTATTCCGACTGAAGGATAAGTTCGAGCAGACGATCGGCAGCCTCCTCCTGGGGGATGTGCCTGAGGACTGGTGTCTTTTGGCGGTATATTGTCACCTTCCCGTTCCCTTCGCCAACATAACCCCAGTCGGCATCGGCCATCTCGCCGGGACCATTGACTATGCATCCCATAACGGCAATGACAATATTCTGAAGATGAGCCGTTTTGCTCTTTACTTCTTCAAATGCAGCCTGAATGTCATACATAGTCCTTCCGCATCCGGGGCAGGCAATATATTCAGGACGATAGAAGCGGCGACGTGAGGCCTGCATTATCTCGTCGCGAAGATACTCTCCAATCTCGGGGTCATCAATTTCGTCAACCCTTCGCGAGAGCAGCGCAGGGCCCCATTTACAGGCCGCATCAAGCATCTTTCCCTCTTTTTCTCCAAGTGCAGGTGCACTTACTCTTGAATCGTAACGCGCTGCGATATAGCGTGCTATAGGGACTTCGGCTTCAGGGGGCTCGGTCAGTGATACCCTTATCGTATCACCTATGCCTTCTTCCAGAAGACTGGCGATTCCTACACAGGACTTGATTCTGCCGGCATCACCATTGCCAGCTTCGGTTACGCCAAGATGCATAGGGAACACTATTGAGCACTCTTCCTTCATCAACGAAGCCAGTTTGCGGTAAGCCTCGGTCATAACAACGGTATTGCTTGCTTTTAGCGAGACAACAACCTTCCTGAAATCTTTGTCGAGGCACAATTTAATCCACTCCATAGCTGCCTTTGCCATAGCCTCGGGCGTATTGCCGTAAAGATTGGTGATGTAGTCGCCGAGCGACCCGTGATTGAGACCTATCCTGATGGCGGTGTTGTGCTGTCGGCATACGTCGAGCAACTCTGAGAACTGGTCTCTTGCCTTCTGGTGATCCTTGTGGAAGTTCCCCGGATTGATGCGGACCTTGTCAACGTAGGGAGCCACGGCAATTGCGGTAGCCGACGAGAAGTGTATGTCGGCAACTATTGGGGTAAAGATGCCTTCGGCTCGGAGATTCGCCCGGATCTGGCGTATGCAAGGAACGTCCTGCAGGCCAGGAACTGTCAGACGTATCATCTGGGCTCCGCAGGCGGCAAGGCTCAGGCACTGGCGGGTGCTGGCCTCTACGTCGCAGGTGTGGGTATTGCACATAGTCTGGATGACGATGGGGGAGTCTCCCCCTATTACCAGACCAGAATCACCTATCGCTACCGGTATTGTTTTCAGTCTTTCCATTGTTATAGACAAATTCTTTGGCTTCTCTCCTGAGGTCGGCATTGGTCTTTCCTTTGCGCTTTGTGAGTTGGAAATGGATTCCGGCCGTAATCATAATGTCGAAAGGATATGCAAACCTGTAGTAGTATTGATTGTACTGACTTGGAGACGAATCGGGAGTGTAAATGCTCGACCACGAATATCGGACGAGAGCGTTGAAATGCAGTTCTACAGGATCGAAAATAAAGCCTATCCCAAGTCCGCCCTGAAGACCGTAGTCGAAACGTATGTCAATATCCCTGAAGTTGTTGGCCACCTCTTCGGAAAGACTGGGGCCTATCCTCTTGACATTTGTCCTGTAGCCCCCGTATATTCCGATGTTGACCATCAGTTTCATAAATTCAGTATCTGCGTGAATCTGGGCCAGAAAAGGGACCTCGATGACATCCATTCTCATCTGGGTGGCACCGTCGCAGGTATTGGTGACACCGGTCTCAGAGTCTGGTTTGAAGAGGAAGCCCTCGTGTCCGTATGCTATGCCAGTCTGAAAGCCGAAATGCGGCATATACCCGAACATCTTGCCGTAGCGCGTTAGAGTAAGCGAAAAATAGCTCGGAGTAAAGAGCGTACCCTGCTTCTGGCTGGGATTGAAGAGCATAGTCGAGAAGGTAGGGCCGTAGTTCACACCAATCAGGGTATAGTCGTTGAGAGTCTTGCTTGTCGAAATCTGCACCGTATCGAGATACGCATCAGGAAAAACAGTCTTAAGACTGTCGGCAGCAGAAAGGCTTAACGCTGGCAGGAGAATGGTAAGTATCTGAAGCACTAATCTTTTCATCGCCTTGTTCATTTCGTAAAGAGTTCCTGCAGGTCAACACTCTGGGTCATTTCGACACTTGCGGGCACGTCGATGTACTTATCTGAATCGACAAGCAGGAAACGGACCTTTTCAGGTTGGCGTTGCTCAAGGAGTGAGCCCGTATCGACTATCGAGTTGCGATTCTTGTCCTCGGTAATCCTTATGCAATAGCGGCCTTGCTTGAGATAGGGGAAGTTCAGCTGGCTGTCACTTCCGATAATGTACGAACGGAGGACTTTGTCTCGCTTTTCGTTGAGAAGGTCGATAATGTACTTCTGGCTGACTCCGGATACGTTCAGAATCAGGGTGCTCAGGGTTTCGTCGGTGGGCAGGCTGAACTTGACCTCGGTGCTGTCGCTCCAGAAGCCGTTGATGTCTCTGAATGCACGGGCAGGGACCTTGAACCTGTATTCGAACCCCTTCTGCAGCTTGACTTTAGGAGTCAGACGATATTTCCTGAGGTTCAGGGTGTCTCTTTGGACCGAGAACTCTCCCTTGAACTCCTTCTGCTTGGGATTAAGATAGGTGAACCTTATCGAATCGAACTTCTCATAGATGATGGGGAAGTTGAACTCCATTTCAAGCCCGTTCTGCTCGACAGTCTCAGATTCGGCCTTCAGCTTTAAGATGCAGGTGGTATCGTCGTGCTTTATATCGCGACGGGACATCTTAGACAAGGTCTTCTTTCCGCCCTCCATAACAAGCTTGAAATGCTCCACATCGGGTTTGAGCAAGCCTGTAGAATCTGTTTTTCGATAATTGACAAACAGATGCAGGGTGTCCAGATTCTTGCGCCTGTCATTCACCCATATCTCAAGGCTGTCCTGCTCTATGTTGAACTGGGTAATCAGTTTGGAGGCCGGTATTCCGCGTACCCAAACCGAGTCTATCCAGGCATTGGGTGCCATAAATGTCACATAAGCCGCCCTTTCGGCCGTACGAACCCTGTTTACCACATACTGCTTGCTGGGTTTCTCCCTGAAGATGTTCAGTTCGACAGCCGCCTTGCGAGCAAGACAGGCAAGGGTGTCCTTCATATCATACTTCTTCAGTTCGGGGATGCTATCGTGGACTTTCCCAACAGGGACAACAAGGGTATCCAGAAAGCCAATCTGTTCACTGTCAGGATCGTAGATATTGTTATTGTTGGCATCCTTAACAGCATAAATCCTGTAAACGGTGTCCTGGATATGAGGTATGGCAAAGAAGCCCCAGTCGTCGGTACGGGCGGCTGCAACAGGCCTGCGCAGGAATACAGCCGAGTCTGCAAAGTCTTTGTACAGAAGGACCTTGGCGCCCTTCACGGGATCGAGATTACGGCAGTCCTGAACTACTCCCGTGATATACATCGAGTCAATCTCAGGCCCTGTTGAAAATACATAGGTGTATCCCGGGAACATATTTCCCTCGTTGTTGTCGGCAATCGCATCCGACATCTCCAGGGTATAGGTGGTATTCGGAAGGAGGTCCTCTTCAAAGCTTACTACCACCGACTTGCCCCTCAGCTTCGACTTGGGAGCTTTCTCCTGAGGCGGCGAGAGGAAGATGTTGGTCGCCGTCTTTATGGTCACATACTCGTCGAAAGTGAAAACCAGTTCTGTCTTGCTCTGAGGCACATTGACCGATCCGGGCAGTGGATTGATATGTACCAGAACCGGAGGAAGAGTATCCTTGAGCCCCCCTGTAGGTGCCTGGGTGGTATTGGCGCAGGAAGGAGCGAACAATGTCAGCGAGAGTATCCCGACGACAAAGGCAAGAAGAAAGTATATGTCGCAGTGTCTTTTCATCTAAATGTCTGTTCTGACGACCTCACGTATGCCGTCAATTTTGGCAAATCCGTCCAGCATCTCGTTCAGGCCGTCCCTGTCGCTGACCAGCAGTTCGAGGTAGCCCTCGAAGACACCGCCGTCGGAGCCGAGCTGAATCTTTCGGATATTTACACCGAGAGTCTTTGAAATGAAGAAAGTCAGTTCGTTGAGAATGCCGACCCTGTCTATTCCCTTGATTGAAATCCGTACAGGGAAATCCTCGCGGGATGAGGCACCCCATTCGGGCACTACAAGCCAGTTTCCGTGCTTGCTGGCTATCCTTTCGGCAGTCTTGCAGCTCTTCTTGTGCACCATTACCGTCCCGTCGGGGTAGAGGAGTCCGATTACCGGGTCTCCGGGTATGGGATTGCAGCAGCTGGCCATCTCGTACTTCCTTCCATCATCCTTCGAAGTGCTTATTACAAAGCTGTTGTCGGAGTGTTCGGTAGATATGGCCGAGTCCTTGAGTATGGTCTTGAACTCTTCGGGTCCAATCAGCCCCAGCCCTATGCGGAAAAGGAGTTCCTTACGGTCGTTTATCTGTGCAAAGCCCTGGAACTTGCGGAAGGTTTCTATGTCGTCGGGGACTTCCATAGCCAGCAGCCTCTCGTGGTAGATGCGATCACCTTTGGCTACATATTCCTTAAAGGATATGCGGAAATAGTCGATTATCAGGTTTCTGGCGTGTCTTGTCTGAACGAACTGCAGCCAGTCGAGCTGGGGATGACCTTCGGATGTGGTAATTATCTCGACCTGGTCTCCCTGCTTGAGAACTCTTGACAGGGGCACGAGCTTCATATTGACCTTTGCGGCAATGGCTGAATGCCCTATATGGGTATGAATCAGGTAGGCAAAGTCCAGCGCCGTAGCCCCGTTCTGGATAGACTTCTGCTCACCCTTGGGGGTGAATACAACTATCTGACTCGATATAAGGTCATTGTGAATGATGTCCAGAAGCTCGCTGGCATTCATATCCTTACTCGTAAGGATATCCTGGAGTTTGGCCAGCCATTTGTCCATCTCCGAATCATTCTCGGTTATGTAACCCTCTTTCTTATATGCCCAGTGGGCGGCGATGCCCTTCTCGGCTATGTCGTCCATACGGCGCGAGCGGATCTGGACCTCGACCCATATGCCCACCTGGCTCATCAGGGTGCAGTGCAGAGCCTCGTACCCATTGCTCTTGGGGAGTTTTATCCAGTCTCTCATACGCCCGGGCTGGTCTTTGTACAGGCTCGTCACTATTGAATATATCAGATAGGCCTGCTGGCGTTCGTCAATTCCCGATACCGGGTCAAAGATGATTCTTACAGCATACAGGTCATAAACCTGCTCGAAGGGGATTCCCTTGGTCTGCATCTTGCGCCATATCGAGTAGGGCGTCTTGATGCGCTTGAGTATCGTAAACTTGTAGCCGGCATCAGTGAGAGACTTCTCTATGGGGGCAATGAAGGCATCAATTTCCTTGTCGCGGATTTCGACACTCCACTTGATGCGCGCGGCTATGTCGTTGTAGGCTTCGGGCTCCTTGAACCTGAGCCAGATGTTCTCCATTTCAGACTTGATTCCGTAGAGTCCGAGTCTGTGGGCAAGAGGAATGAAGATGAACATAGTCTCGGAGAGAATCTTGTCTCTCTTGTGTTCGGGCATCGAGTCTATGGTGCGGCAGTTGTGCAACCTGTCGGCAAGCTTTATGAGAACGACCCTCACATCATCCCCCAGGGTCAGCAATATGCGCTTGAAATTCTCGGCCTGAAGGCTTTCGGTGTAGATATTGACCTTCTGGTTGCGGTCCTCGTTGTCAAGTACGGTCTTGATTTTGGTGAGACCTTCAACAAGCGAGGCAATCTTGTCACCGAACAGATTGCGAATGTCCTCGACAGAATAGTCGGTATCTTCGACTACGTCGTGCAGAAGGGCAGCAGATATTGACTTGTATCCGAGACCTATATTCTCCACGACTATCCTCGCAACTGCCATAGGATGAAGTATATACGGTTCACCTGAACGGCGCCGTACATTCTTGTGTGCTTCGTTGGCAAAATCGAAGGCCTTGCAAACAACCTGATACTCTTCGCAGTCAGGACATCTCTTCCTGACTATATCCAGCAGCGACGCCTTTTCCCTGTCAATCTGCGCGAAATCCTTTCCGGTAAACTTGGAGAAACTGCTCATTCTTTGTCTGTTTCATTCTCTCCTTCGGGGAGATGGTAATTGTCCACGTTCTGGAACCCGTATGTAAGCTGGGCTCCGTACATAATAATCTGCCAGCTGTAGTTCATCCACATCATAAAGAGAGGGATGGCCGCAATGGCTCCATATACTGCATTAAGTCTGGTCACGAATACCTGGGTCTCGAGATAGAGGTATTGGAAAATCGTGAAAACCGCTGCCGAAACAAGAGCCGACTTAAGGGCATAGCGATACCTCACGAAAGTAGCAGGAATGTATTTGTACATTGCTGAAAGGGTCATCACGGCTATGCCGTAGAAGCAGAGCCAGCCGAATATCACAGGCAGAAAATTCAAATCTCCCAGATCAAGACCTATCAGCTTGGTAACGTTGGTATAGAAAGCAATTCCCGCACCGAAAATCAGTACCAGAAATGGCGAAAGCACCAGAAGCATAATGTAATACGAGAATCGCTTGTATATTTTGCGCGGAATCTTGCGTATGCCCCATACATTGTTGAAAACTCTTTCGACCTGGAACATCAGCCATAGTATTGCCCACAGGAAGGTTATTGCACCCACCAGGCCGACTGCAGAAGACCTGGCCACCTCGATTATGTTGTTGGCCCTTCCCATTACTGCATTGATTACCGATGTATTGGCAGGTATCACCTTAAGCAGAAGTTGATGTAGAAAATCTGAAATGCCCAGACCATCCGATACGGCAAAGATGAATGCGAGGAAGGGGACTATCGCAAAAGTAGCGAAATAGCTGAGTGCCACGCACTGAAATCCCATCCTGTTCTCGGCAAAGGAATCAAGGGTCACCCTTGCCAGCTTGATGAAACGGACCAGCCTTCTCTTTACCTTGCCGACACCTTCAAGGTCCAGAGACCAGATGCGGTTGGTGAAAATATCTTTGAAATCCTGCTGTATCCTTGCCTTCTTCATCTCAGAACAATGTGGGTTCTTCAAGAATCTGTCCTTCGGGTACCGAATGCTTTGATGCAGAAGCAGCATTCTGCGGGAGCATAGAGCGGAATTCGTGTTCGTCCACTATGCTTACCCCAAGTTCATTGCATTTCCTGATTTTTTCGGGGCCGGGCTTGCTGCCGGCAAGCAGGAACGAGGTATTGCGGCTTACCGAAGACGAATTCTTGCCCGAATGAAGTTCAATCAGCCGCTTGATTTCGTCTCTGGAGACCGAAAAATTGCCTGAAATCACAATAGTTTTGCCTTCCAGAGCTTTTGAGAGGGGAGCGTCAGTGTTGTCCGACGACATATGCAGACCTGCGGCACGAAGCCTTTCGAGTTCCTGAATGTGTCTTTCGTCGCGCAGCCAGCCGTACACGCTTGCAGCTGTCATATCCCCTATGTCGGGAACCTGCTTGAGCTCTTCTTCAGTAGCCTGCCTCAGGGCATCGATGCTCCCGAAATGGGCCGCCAGGTCCTTTGCAGTAATCTCACCGACCCTTCTGATTCCAAGGGCGAAGAGCACCCTCTCGAAGGGAGCCGACTTTGATTCGCCAAGAGATGCGAGAAAGCGTGCAGCCATCTTCTCCTGCCATCCCTCAAGGGTCTGGAGCTGCCCGGAAGTAAGGTCGTAGAAATCAGCGGGAGTGCGCACCAGTCCGAGGGAATAAAGCTGCTCTATCGAAGATTCTCCCGCTATCACGTTCATAGCCTTCCTGCTCACGAAGTGAAGCAGTCTTCCCTTGGTCTGCATAGGGCAGGAGTCCTGATTGGGGCAGAACCACTTGGCTCCGTCATCCTCACGGACAAGGGGAGTCCCACAGTCGGGGCATCTCGCGGGGAAACTCGGGGGAAGTGCTCCGGCACTGCGTTTCGAAAGGTCAACACGGGTAATCTTGGGGATGATTTCGCCGCCCTTCTCAACGAACACATAGTCGCCGACCCTGATATCGAGCATTGCCATCTGGTCGGCATTGACAAGGGTTGCCCTGCGCACTACGGTACCCGACAGTTGAACAGGTTCGAGATTGGCGACGGGAGTCACGGCACCAGTGCGGCCCACCTGATAATCAATCGAAATCAGTTTGGTTGACGCTTCTTCAGCCTTGTACTTGTATGCCACGGCCCAGCGCGGGGATTTGGCAGTCAGCCCCAGCCTGCGCTGGATTGAAAGTTCATTTATCTTAACCACGCAACCGTCGGTGGCATAGGGGAGGAACTTGCGGCGGGTATCCCAGTAACTTATGAACTCCTCGATTTCAGATATGCTGTGGCAGATGCGCCTGTGTTCCGATATAGGCAAGCCCCAGGAAGCGGCTGCAGAGAGTGCCTCGTCGTGGGTCGTGAATCCCAGATCGGGAGTTGCGATATGGTACAGGGTGCACCAAAGGCCCCTGCGGGCAACTTCAGAAGGATCGAGCAGTTTGAGCGAGCCGCTGGCTGCATTTCGGGGATTGGCAAAGGGAGGGTCCTCCTGGGCCGCTCTCTCGCGGTTGAGGGCGTCGAAGGCCTCGTAAGGCATAAGAACCTCGCCCCTGATTTCAAACTCCTCGGGATAGTTGCCGTGAAGTTGTGAAGGGATGTTCGAGATCTGCAGTGCATTGGCTGTCACATCGTCTCCCACGGCTCCGTCGCCTCGTGTGAGGGCATACTCCAGACGGCCATTGCGGTAGGTCAGGCATATGGCAGTACCATCGAACTTGAGTTCGCAGGAATAGCTGAAAGGCTCTCCGATAGACTTGTCGGCCCTTGCGGAGAATTCTTCTATTTCAGAAATCGAATAGGTATTGCCCAGCGAGAGCATAGGGTAGCGGTGTGCTCTCTGTACGAATTCTTTGCGTATCAGAGGTTCGGCATTTTCGCCGGCATCTCCTGTCTCGAGGTCGGAACCGACCTTCTGGGTAGGGGAGTCGGGGCTGTAGAACTCCGGCCACCGGGCCTCGAGAGCCTCGAGCTCGTGCATAAGGCGGTCATACTCATAATCGCTCATCACGGGAGCATTGTCCACATAATAACGGCGACTGTTCTCCCAGAGTATTGCCCTGAGCTCTTCTATCCTTGCTGAAGCCTCGTTTCTGTCCATAACATACAAAAATAAGTAAAATATGGCATATATTTTATAATTTTGCGTCCCGAAAACGTAAACACACTCTCTTACGCAATGAAAGATTCAATCATTATCCTTTGTGGGGGCGGACCTGCCCCCGGAATGAACACCGTCGTATGCTCGGTGGCCAAGACATTCCTTGCCGGAGGTTTCCGTGTAATCGGTCTCCACGGAGGTTACTCCGGTCTTTTCAGCAAGACTCCCCGTACTGAAGACCTTGATTTCTTCAAGGCTGACTCTTACTTCAACAGGGGCGGCAGCTACCTCCAGATGAGCCGTTTCAAACCCACAGACGAAGACTTTGAGAAAAACTTCAACCTCGCCCTTTTCCAGGACAACAACGTAAAACTCCTGGTTACTGTCGGTGGTGATGACACAGCCTCCACAGCAAACAGGATTGCCAAGTTCCTTGAGGCTAAGAAATACCCCATCCGCAACATCCACGTTCCCAAGACCATCGATAACGACCTTCCCCTGCCTGCAAATGCTCCTACCTTCGGATTCAACTCCGCCAAGGACGAAGGCGCACACATCGCCCGCACCATCTACGAGGATGCCCGCACTTCAGGCAACTGGCTGCTCATCTCGGCTATGGGCCGCTCGGCCGGACATCTCGCACTCGGAATAGGAGAGGCTACGCACTGCCCTATGACCATTATCCCCGAGATGTTCAACAAGACCTCCATCAACGTGGATAAGATCATCAAGCTCACCCTGTCCGCAATCCTTAAGCGCAAGCTTGCCGGAATTCCCTACGGTACCGTAGTGGTTGCCGAAGGAGTGTTCCACGATCTTGCCCCCGAAGACATCAAGGCTACCGGCGTACATATGACCTACGACGAGCACGGACATCCCGAGCTAGGAAAGATCAGCAAGGCTGTGCTCTTCAATGAGTTGCTCGAAAAGGAGATGAAAAGGCTCGGGCTCAAGGTCAAGACCCGTCCCGTCGAAATCGGCTACGACGTGCGCTGCCAGGATCCCATCGCATACGACCTGACTTACTGCTCTGAGCTGGCTATGGGTGTCTATGACCTCTATCAGAAGGGCGAAACCGGATGCATGGTGTATGTCGATGCCGAGGGCAACTCACATCCCCTGTACCTGCACGACCTTCAGAACGAAGAGGGAAAGATTCCTCCCCGTCGCGTGGATATGAACGGAGGAATTGCGCAGAACTACTACAAGTATATCTGCAACTACATCACTCCTGCTGACTACGAAGCCGCAAAAGAACTGGTCCCCAATCCCGAGGACTACGACTTCTGCAAGATACTCGGCTGGTAAAGCCGTCTATTGCTTTGAAATGATATTGTCTATCATACCGTAATCCAGGGCCTCGGGAGAGGTCATCCAGTAATTGCGGTCTGAATCGGCGAAAACCTTATCCAGGGGCTGGCCACTATGCTCAGCGATTATCTCGAAGAGTTCGCGGCGCATACGCTCGATTTCCCTGGCCTCAATCAGGATATCAGAGGCCTGCCCCTGGACACCGCCGAGAGGCTGGTGAATCATTACCCGAGAATGTTTCAGGGCAGAACGCTTCCCCTTTGCGCCTCCGCAGAGGAGGACTGCTGCCATCGAAGCGGCCTGTCCGGTGCAAACAGTTGCCACATCGGGACGTATCAGTTGCATTGTATCATAAATAGCCATACCCGCGGTCACACTGCCACCGGGGGAGTTGATGTACATTTTGATGTCGGCTTCGGGGTCAACTGACTCGAGAAACAGGAGCTGGGCCTGGATGATATTGGCGACATCGTCGTCGATTGGAACGCCAAGAAAAATGATCCTGTCCATCAGGCATCTCGAGAATACGTCCATAGACGCGACGTTCATCCGACGTTCCTCTATGATGGTCGGATTGATGTAGGCAGCCATTGTCTCAATGTTTTTCATTGCAATATCTAAATCTTTACGTTAATTTTCTTGTATCCCATTCTCTGAAGCTGGACAGCAGCTCCGAGCCTGTACATCACGGTGTATGTGCGTGCGAGTATATAGAATCCCGTATCGGTCTGTGCCTCTATGCCTTCGTGACGGATTAGGCCCCGGGCAGCTTCAGAGCAAGCGAGGAAAAAGGAGTTCAGAGCCGAAGCCTGCTCTTTGTCTAACTGCAGCATACTGTAGAGCACGTGCTCATCCATATCGTCCCATCCGCGCGGACCATAGTAACTGGGATATGGGTCGGATCTGTGTCCCATCCAGTCGCTGTCCCACTGGAAGGCGACTGCCATTCCAAGAAAAGCAGCCCAGGCAATTGCGGCATCGGGATATGAATTGAAATTGACAACGGCGTCTGCAATGTATGCGGCAGCGAATTCATTGTCCCATCGCCCGTCGATATCAGGGTTGCTCACTATCTCTCCATCCAAAAAGCCGGCAGAGGTTCCAAGCTTTGCCAGCCCTCCGGCTAGCATGGTCTCATAGTGGTCGAGGTATTCAGTTTTATCCATAATTATCTAAGCTTCAATATTTTGTAATCCCAAGCCGGAACTTCGACAAGATAATCTCCCGAAGGAACTCCAGCCAAGCCTCCAGGTACCCTGACTCTTACAGCACTCTCTTCGGAGCCGAAGTTGCATACGACCAAAGCAGCAGCATCTGGCCCGTATCGGAGGAAGGCAAAATGCCTGTCAGCATCAAAACCCGGAGCGGTCGAGGCGCCATCCTGACACCAGCAGAGGTCATAATTGGCCCCGGAGACAAAGGGTTCACAGGCCGAGAGTTGCATAAGGCCCCGGTAGCGGGCCAGAAGCTGGGCTTCCCTCTGGTTCAACACACCATCTCCTTTTGAATGCAGATGCTTGAAAAGCCTTGCAATCGAAGCAGGATGGCACCAGCTGAAAATGCTTGTCCGCCCGTCAGAGGATTCAATAGCAGCTTCTCCGACTTCCTGACCGAAGTAGAGCATTGCCGATGCTCCGTTGAAAAGGCAGGCAACTGCCATAGCAGCAAAGGCCTTTTCCGGGATTGAAGCGTAATGCACCGAAGCGAAGCGCTGCTCGTCGTGGTTCTCGAGAAAGTTCAGCATATGACTCTGCCCGGGGCCTATCCTCTGCCAGTTCCAGGTAAGACGCCTCGCTGTGTCGGAGGCTGTCATAATAGACCTCACAGAATCGTAAAAGCCCGATTTGTCATACAGGAGGTCGAAACCGGCAGCAATGTATGACCCGTAGGAATCCATATTATAAACCTCCGAGATAAAGACAAGAGAGTGGTAGTCCTCCCTTGAGGCGGCAATTAGAGCCCTGAGGCTGTCCAGAGGCACGAGTTCGACCATATCGCAGCGGAAACCATCCACTCCTTTCGAAGCCCAGAAACGCAGAATATCGGTCATTGCGGGCAGGGTTGCCGGATTAGACCAGTCAATCTTGCGGGTGTCGCTCCAGTCGTAGTCCCAATGGTCAAATACGGGAATCCCGTTCACGGCATCGGGGCTTACGTGATTTGGAACAAAGTCAATGAGGACCTTCATCCCTGCGCGATGGCACCTGCGGACAAGATTGCAGAACTCCTGCATACGCCTTGCAGGGTCGTCGGCAAGATATGGGTTGGTATCGTAATAGTCACTCACTGAATATGGTGAGCCGGGGCATCCCTTGACGTAAGGCTCACCGCTGGCATGCCGGGGTATGCCCGTGAACCACACGGCATCGATGGCCAGGCTCCCCAGATGCCCGAAGAAAGCATTGTCGAAAGACGAGAAGCGGCCTTTGCCCCACAGACGCGTTAAAACCTGATATATCCTCATATCCTGCGCCTGAATTCAGAAAGACAAACAGCCGTTGCCACGGCAACGTTGAGTGATTCGGCACCTGCCCCCTGTCTTGCAAATGAGGGTATTGTGATGCGGCGGCATACTTGTGAGGCCACATCATTACCAATGCCGTCGGCTTCGTTACCCATTACGAGAATACTGTCTGAAGAGAGTTCGGCGGAATAGATTGATTCGCCTCCGAGAAAGGTTCCAACAACCTCGCGTCCTTCTTTAGAAAAAGCATCGCAAACTTCTGCAAGATTGCAGTTTATAACCTTCACTCTAAAGATAGATCCCATTGAAGACTGTATAACCTTGGGATTGAAGGTTTCGACTGTTCCTTCGCCGGCATATACGGCAGATACCCCGAACCAGTCGGCAATCCTGAGGATTGTTCCGAGATTGCCGGGGTCACGCACAGAGTCGAGTCCAATGCAAAGCCCTCTTTCGGGTTTTGAAAAGACCTCGGGAGCGGGTTGCCTCAATACGGCCAGAACCGGAGACGGGCTGCTTAGATTGCTGATGCGAGCCATCGCCTCTTCGCCGATTTCATCCCTGCGCCATAGCGACACCAGTTCGAATCCGCTTTCAAGCGCCTCGCGGACCATCTTCTCACCCTCGACGGTGAAGAGCCCCGTTTCTACCCTGAACTTCTTGACTGACAGGGATTTAATTAGTTTGATATCTGATTTGGTGATTGTTGTCATAAAGGGTCTGGGGACATTGCAGGTACAAAATTAGTTTTTTTTGGCGGATTATTCTAAATTTGTATGATTATGAAAGGATTCCGCAGCCTCATTGCCCTGCTGCTTGCCGCGGCTGTTTGTTCCTGCAGCACCACACGGGTGCTGGAGCAGGGACAGTACAGGCTGGCCCGAAACGAAATCAAGATAGTCGGCGGCGACGGCAAACTCAACTCCTCTCAGTTGTCTCCCTATGTCAGGCAGCAGCCAAACTCTTATTTTATCTTCGGCTGGAATCCCTTCCTGCACATCTACAACTGGTCCGATGGTTCCGACCGCCTGTTTTCCAGGCTGGCCCGCACGATAGGCGAGGCACCGGTAGTTTATGACGCCGATCTTGTAGAATTGTCTCTCGAGAACATTGAACGCCGGATGGAGACTCTCGGTTACTACAATTCCGAGGTCAGCAGCGAAGTCAGCGTCCACAGGCGCCTTGCAAGTGTATCGTACATAGTCAAGCCGGGTACGCGCTTCGTTGTTGACAGCATCACTTTCCATCTGCCCGACAACGAAGAATTCAAGGAGGAATTCTTTGCCGACAGTTCCAATATGATAGTGCATCCCGGAGATTTTCTTTCCGAAGACATTCTAGGCCAGGAGTCAGCCCGTTCGGCATCACACTTCCGCAAGAAGGGCTACTTCGAACTCAATAAGAATCTGTACTCCTTCGTGGCCGATACCATCAGCATCAAAGGAAAGACCATACTCGAATATCATATCGGAGACGATGATAATGACGAGCGAATACGCAAATACAGAATAGGAGACGTGAAAATCTCGCATTCCAGCGAGATTCCATTCAGAAGCAGCGTGCTTAAGAGCCTGAACACCATACGTCCGGGCGAGCTTTACAACGAACAGACCGTAAACAATACCTACAGCAGGATGTCCTCACTGAAGGTGTTCAGCAGCGTCGGAGTAGAGATGAGCAAGAGGGGAGCGGGTAGCGACCTTGTGGACTGCAACATCAAGCTCACCGAATCGATGACCAAGGGGTTCAAGGCCAATCTGGAGATGTCAACCAATTCCACGGGCCTGTTTGGGATATCCCCCCAGTTGAGCTTCTACAACAAGAACATCTTCCACGGAGGAGAGTGGTTCAAGACCTCGCTGGTCGGTAATTTCCAGTTCCGTCCCTCTGACAATGTTCACTCCAACGAGTTCGGAGCGTCAGCCGGACTGAGCCTTCCAAAATTCCTCGGTTTGCCATACAAGGCATTCAAAGGCCCCGTCATCCCTCGCACAGAGTTCAATGCCTCATTCAACTTCCAGAGCCGTCCTGAATACACCAGAAATATCTTCTCATTCTCTTTCGGCTATTCCGGTACCCATAAGGAAAGGCTTTCGTATCAGTTCTACCCTCTGCAGATGAACTTTGTGCGTCTCTTCGACCTCGATCCGGCCTTCTCCAAGACTCTCGAGGGGAATCCTTTTATGAAGTACGCATATCAGGACCACTTTGATACCGGAGCCGGAGGAACCGTATATTACGCGACCAATACCGACATCGTCCCCAAAACCTCGTTCTCGTTCGCAAGGTTCACCTTCGACCTCTCGGGAAATGTGATTAGTCTGTTCAACGATGTCCTGAGAAGAAATGCAGACGGAACTGCCCTTATCTGGGGGGCTCCATATACCCAGTATGTGAGGGCTGAACTGAATCTCGGACGCACCTACAGGTTTGGATCGGATGATGGAGATGCAATTGCCACCAGGGTGTTGCTCGGAGCGGGATATGCATACGGAAACTCTACTGCTATCCCCTTTGAGAAGCAGTTCTACAGCGGTGGTGCCAACAGCCTCAGAGGATGGCAGGCCCGTTCGGTCGGGCCCGGTGCTGCACCAATGAACAATTCCTTCAGTATTCCGAGCCAGACCGGAGACCTCAAGTTCGAGGCAAACCTTGAATACCGCTTCAATATGTTCTGGAAGATGGAGGGAGCGTTCTTTGCTGAATGCGGAAATGTCTGGACCCTGGGCTCAGATACACCTCAATCAAATTTTGCCTTCGATAGATTCTTCGAGACACTTGCAGCAGACTGGGGGCTCGGCCTCAGGATCAACCTAGATTTCATCCTGCTGCGCCTCGACCTTGGAATCAAGGTTTACGACCCTTCCAAGAGTGCCGAGACGCGCTGGATTGGTCCTTCGGAGTGGCTCAAGTCTGACAATATGGCCCTTCACTTCGGAGTTGGCTATCCTTTCTGATCCTTTTTAGGATAATACTTGGGCCAGCAGTTCTCGAGATAGCGTCTGAGTGTATCCTCGTGGCGGTTTTCCTGAGGTTCGTAGAAGATTGTGCCTTCCATTCCAGTGGGCAGGAACTCCTGATCCACGAAGTTGCCGGGATAGTCGTGGGCATATTTGTAGCCGTCGGAATAGCCGAGCTGCTCCATAAGCGAAGTCGGAGCATTGCGAAGATGAAGAGGCACAGGAGCAGAAGGATTATCGTGCGCTGAAGCCATAGCTGCTCCAATTGCCAGATACGCCGCATTGCTCTTGGGAGAGGATGCAAGGTATATCGTGCACTCCGACAGAGGGATACGGGCCTCGGGCATACCTATTGACTGGACTATCGAGAAGGTGGCATTAGCCAGCAGCAAGGCATTTGGATTTGCCAGTCCTATGTCTTCCGAGGCCGATATGCACAGTCTCCTGGCAATGAAGAGGGGATCTTCGCCACCATCCAGCATCCTTGCAAGATAATAAACCGCTGCATTGGGGTCAGAACCGCGTATGCTCTTGATAAAAGCCGAGATAATATCATAATGCAGTTCACCGTTCTTGTCGTAGATTGCCATATTATCCTGAAGACAGGCAGTAACAGAGGCGTTGTCAATGACAATCCTGGGTTCAGAGCGGAGAGCATCGGTGACAATTTCCAGAATATTGAGGAGTTTGCGGGCATCGCCACCGCTATGGCGCATCAGAGCTCCCGTTTCTCTTATCTCGATGTCGAGTTTCGAGAGCTCGACATCTTCGGCAAGAGCCCTATCCAGCAGAATCTGCAAGTCCTCGGGCTCAAGCGACTTCAGAACGAATACCTGGCAGCGCGACAGAAGAGGAGTGATTACCTCAAATGAGGGATTCTCTGTTGTTGCGCCTATCAGGATGACAGTTCCTGCCTCGACGGCCCCAAGCAGGGAATCCTGCTGGGCTTTGTTGAAACGATGTATTTCGTCAATAAAGAGAATAGGAGGAGCAGGATTGCCGAAGAGAGACTTTGACTTAGCCCTTTCGACGACATCCCGCACGTCCCTGACACCTGATGTGACAGCAGACAAGGTATAGAACTCCCTGTCGAGAGTATCGGCTATGATTCGTGCAAGACTGGTCTTTCCGACTCCCGGAGGGCCCCACAAAATGAACGATGAAAGATTCCCGTTTTCAATCATATTGCGCAGGATGCAGCCCTTTCCGACAAGATGGCGCTGTCCGACATAGGTTTCGAGACTGCGGGGACGCATTCTCTCAGGCAAAGGTGGCAGTAAAGTATTTTTATCCATAAAACGCAATATATCTACAAAAGAAACATATTTGTTAGGTATGTTAACATTTTTGTTATAGCTCTTATCAGGCCATTTTCTACACGAATATAGCACTTACAGAAGCTATTTCAAAGGTTTTTTGCTAACTTCGTATTGCTTTTAGTTGACACGTAGTGAAAAGAACCTCAAACCTCCTGTTCGGGCTGCTGAGCCTGCTGCTTACGAGCCTGCCCCTTTCCCTGACAGCGCAGGAAGAGAGGTATTCCTCGGGCTTGTACAACTCTCCCCGTGGCTTTGGCATCGTTGTTCAGAAGAACGATTTCTCCGATTACAGTTTCAACTCCTTTCTGCTATGTGCCGACACATACGGTGTCCTGACCGGACGAAGCCGCTTTCCCGGAGTGAAATTCAATTTCAGCCGCAATTTCAGAATGATTACCTTCCGAGGTGAGAATTGTATGTTCGACCTCTTTGCCGGGACCGGTGTCTCTGGTGGTTTCGTAAGGGATTTTGAGAAGGGCAGTTTCATACACAAAGAAGCTCTCAACATGAATTTCGGGGCCATCGCAGCCAGCAGTTTCACTACAGGCTGCCACTTCCGTTTCAGTCGCAGGCTTGACCTTGAACTTTCCTGGATGCTTGAACTTGGAATGCATATACGCAAGGACGAGTATCATAACGGGACTCTCCTTTCATTATACAGTAACGGCTTGATAAGAACCTTGTATCCCCAGTTAATCATTCTCTACAAATGGTAAGATTCAAGTCATTTATTATCACCTTGTTATCTCTTGCGATGCTACTTGGTTCCCTGGAGAGCCGGGCACAAAAGACAGGTTTCCGCTACGGATTCGAATGGGGAGTATCGAGCCTGGTGATGAATGCCTACCATTACAACTTTCTTACCGACGAAGGCTTCAGGGTGAATGACACAGGCATAGAGAGCCCGCTTATTTCGAATATGGGAATCCTCGGTCACATAGACCTGTGCGTTGCCGACCTCATGACATTCTCGCTTTGCTCCGGTTATATGGGTGTCAATGCAAACAGAAGAATCATTCCTGTCAGCGGACGTGTATGCTTCTCGCCCAAAGGATGTTACGAAGACGGTGTGCTTGCCTTCATCGATGCAGGAATAGGTATCAACAGTATAAAGTCAGACTATGTCCTGATTCTATCAAAGGCAGGAACGGGATACCGATACGCTCTTTCGCCAAGTTTATCTCTGGACTTTCTTGTCAACGCCCAGGTAGCAATAGATCACCCCGAAGTATGGGACAAAGTAGCACAAAGTTACGTTTCTGCAGTACACGTACGCAGAAGCGATGCCTTCTATCTGGCTCTGGGAGTATCTATTGCCTTGACTTTCTAAAACAGGGCATCGACCTTGCTGACAATTTCCTCGGCCGGGATTGAAGGGTCAATCACAAGATCGGGAGTCTTGTAAACGAAGCCTTTCTGCATCGAAGCAAGGGTTCCGCCTCCGGTGGCATTCAGCATAATCACCTCGTCGCGACTAACCTGCCCTGTTTCGACAGCCTGGGCAAGAGCAGCTACTGCGCAAGATGCAGCCGGGAGGAGCTCATAGCCTTCAAGTGTCCTGAAGCGCAGGCTCCAGTACATAATGTCGTCGTTGCTGGCAAGGAATACATCTCCCTTGCTGTCGCTAAGGGCGTCGAAGAGACCTCCGGCAATGGGATAGGGCGGTTTGCGGTTCGAAAGGACCTTTGCCTGAATAATCTCGGCCTGCCTGCGTCCATCCTCGGGAGTAAGATCAACAAGGGCTCTCTGACCAGCCTTCCAGCTGTCGTAGATAAGGCTGAATGGCTTGTTCTGGGCAACATACAGACGCATTTTGTGGGTACCGAAACGGCCGTCTTCAATGAGCCTGAGATTATTTTCCCACGCGGCTATGGTACCTGTCCCGGAACCTACGGCCTGGAAATAGGCATCAGGAATGCGACCAATCTTCTCGACTGCGCTCAGAAGGGTAGTTCCCATACCGTCGCGACGGGCAACATTCTTCGCTCCTCCTTCGGCAAAGTATTTAGGATCGCTGCAGAGCTTGTCACCAAGGGTAATGGCATCGAAGTAGTCGCATCCGTGAGGGGCGGCGATGAGCTTCACGCAGGACCTGAGTTTCTTGTGAAACCAAAGGTCGTGCTCGCTGTCCTGGGGTATGCAGATGACCACGGGAATCTTGTTGTCAGAACATACCTGCGCAAAGGCTCGGGCCGTATTTCCTGCACTCTGAACCACCAGTATGCGCTTCTCGTGTTCGGGAATCCTCGCACAGACAGTGAAAGCCTCGGTTTCCTTGAACGAACAGGTCTTCATCTCCGCCCCTATCGAAGGATTGTAGCCGGAGAAAGTGATATATAGATTCTCAAGGCCGAGTTCACGGGCAAGCCCCTCGCTGCGATATGTAACAGGAGCGCAGGAATTTTTGAGGGTGCGCCTGATGGGCATCCAGTTGGCATATCTGTAGATTCCGTCAAGGTCCTCACGGGGAGTGAAAGACTTGCACCCATACTGAGCGCGTACCAGCGAAGGGTTAGTTCCCTCGGGGTCGGCGAGAGTCCATCCTTCATCCTCGAAAACTCTGCCGCTCGATACATTGAGCAGTTTGTAGGGGGTAGGAGAGAATTTCATTCTTTATGTGGTTTAGAGTTTCTTGAAAAGGAATATCATATACGCAAGGTAGGCAAGCAGAAGAATGCCACCTTCCCAGCGGTCTATCTTGTCACGCTTGCCTGTGTATGCGAATACCCAAATAAGGACCATCGAGGCCAGCAGGGCAATGGCATCCACAATATTGATTCCGGCAAGGGAGAGAGGAGTTACTATAGAAGAGGTTCCAAGAATCAGCAGTATGTTCATCACGTTGGAACCGAGGATGTTACCCAGAGCGAGCTGATCCTTCCTCTTGGCAGCTGCAACTATGCAGGTTGCCAGTTCAGGGAGCGAGGTCCCGCCAGCAAGCAGAGTGATGGCAATGAACTTTTCACTTACCCCGGCAGCCTGGGCAATGTTCACTGCGGAATTCACGAACAATTGTCCTCCGGCAATCAGTCCGGCAAGACCGGCCAGAATCAGCAGCACCGAAGTAAAAGTGCTTCTGACCTTTTCTTCTGAGTCGCCCTCGGAAGCACCCTTGCCAATTTTGAAGCAATAGTACAGATACGCTGCCATAATTACAAGAAAGACAATACCTTCAACCCTGGATAGCCTGTCGGCAGCTCCTATACCGAGCAGGCTATGGGACATTCCGCAGAAGATCAGCAGGAAACTTACGAGCAGCGTCAGGGGGATATCCATACGCCTGTTGGCAGCAGTCATTGCCACGGGAGTGACAAGGGCTGTTGTCCCGAGTATCAGCAGGGTATTGAAGATATTCGAGCCGATTACGTTTCCGACCGATATATCGGCACTGCCCTGCAGCGCGCCGGTAAGGCTTACTACAAGTTCAGGGCATGAAGTGCCGAAGCCCACTATCGTAAGACCTATGACAAACTCACTGATTCCCGCCTTGCGCGCAACAGACGAGGCTCCGTCAACAAGCCATTCTGCTCCCATCACAACAAGAAAGAGCCCGGCTATGAGTATAAGTATCTGAAGGAACATATCAAATCAATTCGAGTGCACAAACATTTTCGACGTGCTGGGTGTGGGGGAACATATCCACAGGTTGGACACGTGTTATCTTGTATTTTTCTGACAAAAGGGCGCAGTCCCTTGCCTGAGAAGCCGGATTGCAGCTCACATAGACTATTCTCCGGGGGCTGGATCGGAGTATGGTCTGCACCACATCAGGATGCATCCCGGCCCTCGGAGGATCGACTATCATCACATCGGGAGCACCGTGCCCGGCAATAAATGCGTCGGTGAGGACATCCTTCATGTCTCCGGCAAAAAACTCGCAGTTCGATATTCCGTTGCTGCGGGCATTGACCCGGGCATCTTCTATTGCTTCGGGAACATACTCGATTCCGATGACCTTGGCAGCCTTTCGGCTCACGAACTGGGCTATGGTCCCCGTCCCGGTGTAGAGGTCGTAAACAGTCTCGTTCCCGCTCAGCGAAGCAAACTCCCTGGCTACGCTGTAGAGCCTGTAGGCCTGGGCGGAGTTGGTCTGATAGAAAGATTTGGGACCTATCCTGAAGCTGAGGCCCTCCATCTGTTCATAGATGGCATCATCGCCCTTGTATAGCAGGCACTCCTGGTCGGAGATTGAGTCGTTGAGCTTGCTGTTTATGACGTAATACAGCGAAGTGATCTGGGGAAAGGCTTCGGCTATGGCATCAAGCATAGGGAAGATGGCTGGCGATTGCTCTGCAAAGCACATAATCAGCATCACGGCACCTGTGATTGTGGTCCGGATGAACATATTACGCATCAGACCGTGATTCTCGCGAAGGTTGTAGAAGGGTAGTGAATGCCTTACTGCATAATCTTTTACAAACAACCGTATGGCATTGGAAGGTTCTGCCTGCAGATGACAATCCTTGATATCCAGTACTTTGTCGAAGAACTTGCCAACGTGGAAACCAAGCCCCAGCCTTTCTTCAGCACTCAACGAGTCGGGGTCTTCCGAGGCCATAATCCAACGCTTGTCTGAAAAGGAGAACTCCAGCTTATTACGATAATATTCTATTGATTCAGAACCTATTACTGGTTCCACACCAGGGATTTCAAGATGACCTATCCTTACCAGCTGGTCATACACCTGCTGTCTTTTGGCCTCAAGCTGAAGCCGATAGGGCAAAACTTGCCATTTGCACCCTCCGCAGACCCCGAAATGCGGGCAGAACGGCTCAAGCCTGTCAGGGGAGGGCTTTACCATCCTCTGTATGCGGCCTTCCCAGTAATTCTTTTTCTTCTTGATAACCCGGACGTCCACAATATCGCCGGGCACGGCAAACTCGATGAATACCACCATTCCGTCGTCTGTATGGGCAATTGCCTTGCCTTCAGCAGCGACAGATTCAACTAAAAGTCCTTCGAGTACTATATCAATCCTTTTATTTCTGGACATAATTCTGCGAAGATAGCAAAAAACAAGCAAACAATAATCGGAGGAAAGGAGTATCTTTGCGTCCCGAAATGAGAACTGAGAAATTACTCGGACATTTGTCCACCGCTGCCGCATATTCGATATTCGGGCTCAACATAGTCTTTTGCAAAGACATAGCCAACACACATTGTGTGGAGCCCATTGTTCTTTTCACCCTGCGCTCGGGCGGAGCGGCGTTGCTGTTCTTCCTGATATCGGTTTTCCTTCCCATGGAGAAGATTGAAAGAAGTGATTTCGTAAAGATAGCCGGAGCATCGGTCATAGGCCTGTTCATACCTCAGGTGACCTTTCTTGTTGCCATATCTATGGCTACATCCATAGACACCGCAATTATGAGCACTCTTGGGCCTATCTTCACAATGATATTCGCATTCATCTTTCTTGGCGAGCCTGTCACGCTGAGGAAGGCTGGGGGAGTAGCGCTCAGTTTCGCCGGGGTTATCTTCTTGATTCTAAATTCAGTACACTTGGGAGGAGCCAGCTCGTCCACGCCCTTGGGGATAGTGCTTCTGCTGGTGAACTGCCTGAGTTTCTCGCTATATCTGGGACTCTTCAGACCTGTAATCTCTAAGTACAGCGTAGTCAACTTTATGAAGTGGAGTTTCTTGATATCGGCAGTTCTGTCTCTGCCTTTTTCGATGAAGGGGCTGTTGAATACCGATTTCGCAGCCATTCCGCCCAAGGTATGCCTCGAGATTGGCTACCTGATTCTGTGCGCAACTTGTATGGCATACTTCCTGATTCCTTTCGGGCAGAAGCGCCTCAGACCAACTCTTGTGAGTATGTACACCTATCTGCAACCGATTATCGCGGCCGTTGTTAGCATCAGTACAGGAATTGACACTCTCGGCTGGCAAAAGATTCTTGCCACAGTGCTGATTATTTCAGGAGTAGTTCTTGTCAGCAAAAGCAGGGCAGCAAATAGTGCTCCGTCGCAAGGAAGCCCTGATTAAACAGTCGGACATATGATTGGTTGAATTATGAGCGAAACAGTTACAATCACAACAAAGCGATTCTCTGACATTCAGTGCGCAGACGATGCCGCCAAGGCGAAAAGTGGCAATGAGTGAGAAATGGGATATATATGCTGACTGGAATCCATGGCACGGCTGCACAAAGATAAGCCCGGGCTGCAAGTATTGTTATGTCTATAGGCAGGATGAGATGTACGGCAGCACTGTGGCTAGCAGTTTGTGCAGAAAAACAGGAGCGTTCAATCTGCCTGTGAAGCGGAAGAGGGACAAGTCCTACAAAATCCCGAGCGGCAAGGTAGTGTTCACCTGTTTTACCTCAGACTTTTTATTGGAGGATGCCGATGAGTGGAGAAAGGAATGCTGGCAGATGATACGCGAACGGAAAGATTTGTATTTCTATTTCTTCACAAAAAGGATACACCGCTTTGAGCAATGTATGCCTTCGGATTGGGGCGACGGATATGACAATGTGCTCATTGGCTGCACAGTGGAAAACCAGCAAATGGCCGATTTCAGGCTTCCTATCTTCAAGTCATTGCCAATCAAGCACAAATCCATAATCGCGTCTCCTCTTCTCAGCGCTTTGAATCTGATACCATACCTTGATGATGAAATCGAGGAAGTCAGTACAGGCGGCGAGTCCGGAATAGATGCGAGAGTCTGTGATTATCAATGGGTTCTGAATCTTCGGGATCAATGTATTTCCAAAAATATTCCATTCCGCTACCATCAGACAGGGGCAAGGCTTCTCAAAGATGGAAAGTTATACCGCATCCCACGGCGTTATCAACTAGTTCAGGCGCACAAGGCCAACATTGATTTCCGTATTGGTCGTTACTATGTCCCCGAAACAGCGGATACATCCCTTTGGAAAGAAAGCGATTATCACGATTGAAGCTGAAACTACCTATGAAATCAAAGACACTGAGAATCATACTTGCGGCGGGAACTGTCGTTTCGCTCGCCTGGCAATATATTGCCTTGTTGTAAGTATCAGGGGAACAGGAAGCAGTTGGGCATTGCCCGCCGCTCTGTCTTGAGCGCTATCGGGTAACCCAGAACTCAAAACGATTGAAAGGATCGCAGAGTCCTTGGGCGTTCCGGTCCGGCCCTGTTCCAAGATATTAGAACCGTTGAAGGCTTTGTTTCTATCAATGGGAGCCTTTATCGTTTCTATACAAAGGAAGAATTGGAAGCTATGATTACGAAGAAGATGAAATAATTTGCTAATTTCTCAAGTTTGACACTTGTATTCATTGCAGACTGACATATTTCGAGGCTACAGACCGCTGTAATGGCGATTTGTAGCCTCAAGATTTTTTTAGGATATGTAATGTTTTATAGTTGTGATGGGGTGGACTTCGGTCCGGTACGCGCCTATGGCGCTATCCCTCCCATTGGCCCTGTTGGGCCAATAGGCCCCTCCCGTTCACGAAGTCACGGGCGACTACGCCGCCCGAAGTCCACCCATCACAACTATCTGTCGCCATTATCCTCCTTTTTACGTTTTTTGGTCAACGATATGATGCTTCTCATCTGCTTCTTTGTGACTATCTGATAGTCCGTTCTAAAGCCTGCTGAGCCGTGCAGATGGTTTGTGAGATCTGTTCTTGTATAGGTAGGCACATATCCCTCTCCGTTGATACTCAGGAAGTTCATATCCTTCAGTGTGTCCAGGATTTCCCTTGTCGTGAAGTGCATACCACCTCTGTTTATCTTCTTTTCCAGATATCTATACAGCAGCAGTGACAGGAAGCATGTCAGGAAGTGGGCCTTTATCCTGTCATCCCGTTTCAGATATACCGGTCTTGCGTTAAGATCGCTCTTGGTAATACGGAAGTCATTTTCTACAATCCATCTTCCGCTGTTCATCCTTATTACCTCTTCCGCTGGACCTTCCAAGTCTGTACATATGCAGTAGAAGCCATCGTACTGCGCCTCCTGATCTATCATTTCCTGATTCAGAGAGTAACTCGTCACCTGTGCGAGTTCTCCGTCATTGGTACAATGTTCCGCCTTTATGAACCTCTTTGCATCGTTAGGGCTCTTGCGCTTCCCCGTATTCGCTTTGCCTGATTCTAGAAGAGCCTGGGCTCTTTCTATCTGCCTGTTGCGGACATAGGACAGATAGTCGCGGTATTTGAACGAGAAGGTGACGATATAGCGTTGCTCAAGTGTTTCTCCGGTGGACATCTTTACCGGCTCCCAACGCTCTTTGTAAAAGAGGGTTTCATGACACTCCCTGGCATCAACTTCCGTCAGGTCATAGGTTCTATCGGAGCCACGCATATGCCATCCTGACGTATCTAGAGCCCATTCCTGCAG
Organism: Bacteroidales bacterium; assembly: GCA_029009115.1. Classification (GTDB taxonomy): domain Bacteria; phylum Bacteroidota; class Bacteroidia; order Bacteroidales; family UBA932; genus Cryptobacteroides. The sequence goes on from JAQXJU010000103.1 coordinate 43,429, forward strand.
TGTCTTGTTCATCTTCTTGACGGATTGAACCGTAATGAAAGACCTCTCGCTCACCGCATCATTCTTCCTGTTCTCGTATGATGACAGGCCTGCGTCGGTGCATACGATTATTTTGGATAACCCAAACTTCTCTTTAAGTATCTCCTCCATAGGCTTGAGCGTGGTGGTTTCAGCCTTGTTGCCCGGTTCAATGCACATCGCAAGAGGAAAGCCATCTCTGTCCACAAAGAGTCCCATCTGAACTATAGGTAGTGGACGTCCCTCCTTACAGTGACCATATTGCACAAGGCCACCTTCCTCCTCCCACTCGAAGAAGTAGTTCGTCAGGTCATAATAAACAACACTTGTGTCGCGCTTCCCAAGTTTGAGGCTGCGCTTGTACACATCCGCCTGTATCTCATTGAACTCTGTCGCCAACAGACTGAGAGCTCGATAGACCTGATGGATATCCTCTTCCGGCTGTTCAAGGAACTTCCTGGCGTCTTCCAGTGACGACAGCTTGGAGCCGGGATACAGCAGACGAGTGTAAAGAAGGTGCGAAAGGATTTCGCTGAGATTGTACTTATTCTTGTGCTTCTTCTCGATTTTCTTGCAGATATAGTCCAGACCAAGCTCGTAATAGATCTTCTGAAGGAACAGATAACCGCCATTGTAGCAGCGTTGTTCGTCCTTCGCAACCAGAGTTGTTGGGGAATACTCCACTATCACTTTTCGGGCATTCTCTTTTTCCGCAGCCGTCAACTCGGCAACATATTTTTTTGCCTCGCCTATAGGGTCCGCATCCCCAAAGCGTGCCTTGAGATCATCAAGGGTGCCGAGACGCTCAATGTTTTTGGTCGAACATTTTCCATCGTTTGTGCGAAATGACTTCTGAACGTAGAAAAAAGTGTAATTTTTTGATTTGCAGGATTTTAATATCATATTTCCATCTTTTAACATATCACAATATATTACAAAGATAGAAAGAATATTTGACAAAAAAAAGACTTTCAATAGAAAGTCTATCAAATATTTATGAAAATTTCTAAGCTATCGAAGTGTCAAACTTCCGGGCCTTGAGAGAATCGCCATGCTCAAGTGGCAGGTCAACGACCTTAGGCACTACTTCGAAAACGACCTCCGCTTCCTCGACGAGTTTGCATCTGCACCCGAGATTTAGTAAAGGCAGCTATCGATAATATTTCTGACGAAAAGTTTGCAGAATAAAAAATTCTGTGCTACCTTTGCAATCCCAACGCGGAAATAGCTCAGTTGGTAGAGCGCAACCTTGCCAAGGTTGAGGTCGCGGGTCCGAGCCCCGTTTTCCGCTCAAAAGATGAACGACAGTCCTTGTGGCTGTCGTTCGGCGTTTTCAGAGATGATGGTTCCAGAGCCCGCGACCGAAACCGCACCCCCGAGGGGTCGCCGCGCAGCGGCGGGGGATAACGTAAAAGCAAAGGCATCGCCGCGCGATGCCGCGGGTCCGAGCCCCGTTTTCCGCTCCAAAGAATTAGAGGGTAACCCCCAAAAGGGTTATCCTCTAATTCTTTATGGTATCGTGCGACGGATGGCAGGGTACTGGGGTTGGCATGGGGTAGAAGAATATCTAGAGAGCTGACTTGTCATTTCACGGGATTGCTCAATCGGCCTCAGAGGTGCTTCTGACAGGGGTCTCCCTGACCGGTGAAATTCACCTCGGAAGGCAATGTGCCCCAGAG
>JAQXJU010000104.1 GCA_029009115.1 Bacteroidales bacterium
TTTTACGGAATGGAAGAAGACTGGCGCGAAGTTCAGCTGAAGCGCCACCTGCCCTTCCTTGAAAGGCTTGAGAGTGAGATACGCAGTCGCGACAGCCGTGTTGTAAAGGTAATTGCGATGCTTTCCGACCAGGTTAGCGACATAATGATGTACAACTCGCTCGGCGAGCTGGTCTGCGACACCAGACCTCTAGGGAGCCTTACCGTTACGGTGGTGTTCCGTCAGGGTGGCAAGACCCAGACATCGTCGGTGTCACGGAGCCTGCGGGGCGGCGCCGAGATTCTCTCGGAGCGACTTCTGGAGGAAGTCGCAAAGGAGGCGGTGCTGCGCACCGACCACCTTTTCGCCGCCCGCCGGCCCAAAGGAGGCCGGATGCCGGTCGTAATGGGCGCAGGAGCCTCGGGAATCCTTCTCCACGAAGCAATGGGACACGCCTTCGAAGCCGACTTTAACCGCAAGGGGCAGTCAATATTCTCCGACAAAATGGGAAAGAGAGTCTGCCCGCGAGGCATCAACATAGTTGACGACGCCACCCTACCCTCAAACAGGGGCTCACTTCATTTCGACGACGAAGGTGTCGCCGGTCAGAAGACCTATATGGTCCGGGACGGCATCCTCACTTCTTTCCTTCACGACCGCATCAGCGCAGCACACTACGGAGTCGCGCCCACAGGCAACGGACGCCGCGAATCGTTCCGCTACAACCCCATTCCCAGAATGAGGGCCACATATATGGAAAACGGCACCGACGGCACTGCCGAAGATATAATCTCAACGGTTCGCAAAGGAATCTATGTCGATACCTTTGCCAACGGACAGGTAAAAATCGGAGAGGGCGACTTCACCTTCTTTGTCAAGACAGCCTTCCTGATTGAAAACGGACGGCTGACAACTCCTGTAAGCAACATCAACATCATTGGCAACGGTCCCAGAGCACTTTCAGACATCACAGCAGTAGGCTCCGACCTGAAAGTTGACAACGGAGCCTGGGTATGTGGCAAGGAACAGAGCGTACCAGTATCGTGCGGCATCCCGACAGTGCTTATCAAAGAACTTACCGTCGGAGGCGAATAATCAATATGAAAGGAACACTTACACCCGAAGAAATCGCCTGCGGAAGGCTGTGTCTCGATACGGTCATCAGGGAAGGGGCATCGGACGCCCGCATCACCCTGAACAAGAGCCAGATGGACCTTGTGGCTACCCTTGACGGCAAAATCGACAGGATAAGCCATTGCCTCGACCGCTCACTTTCGCTCGCCCTCTTTGTCGAAGGGCGCTACGGAACGTTCTCCACTAACAGACTCGACCCTCAGTCGCTCACCGGTTTCGCCAGAAAAGCTGTCGAAACCGCAAGGGTACTCGCGCCTGACAGCTGCAGGCATCTTCCCCCGAGAGAAAGAATTGAGAAAGGGGCAGTTACGGGGCAGGAGCTCGAACTTTGCGACAGCCTCTACGAGGACATCACCCCCGAATCCCGCATAAAGGCCGCCCTCGACGCTTCGCTCTGCCATCCCAGGGGAGAGGAGGACAGTTCCCTGTATTTAGAGACCCCTGACCCCTTTGACAGGAGCCAGACCGCGCCATCCCCCGTCCCCGGGAAAGAGAACCCGCTGCCATCAGCATCCCCCTCCCCCGGGAAAGAGATTCTGCTGCCCGAAGGCGTTCAACTGCTCTCCGAAGAAGGCGAGTACTCCGATTCAGTATTCGACACCATCGTCATAGATAGCCGCGGAGCCTGCTGCAGACACACCGAGACATCTTTCGAATACGGTGTAGAAGTCACTGTTTCCGACAGTGATGGCAACAAGTACAGCTCCTACTGGTGGGACGCCGCGCCCTTCCTCAAAGACCTTGACCACCTCAGCTGCCCTGCAAAAGCCCTTGAAAGAGCTTGTGCACAGATTGGCCCCCGTGGATTGGAATCAGCGCGTTGCAACATTGTCATAGATTCAGAAGTTGCATCAAAACTGGTAACGCCAATACTCAACGCTCTTGCCGGTTCCGCCATCCAGCAGCACAACTCATTTCTGGACGGGACACTGGGTCAAAAGGTATTCAGCGAGGGACTCACAATCACAGATGACTGCCGCACCCCCGGATTGACCGGAGGAAGACTCTTCGATTCCGAGGGCGTGAGCACAAAAGCTCATACCGTCATAAGGAACGGAGTTGTAGAAGAATACTTCCTC
>JAQXJU010000105.1 GCA_029009115.1 Bacteroidales bacterium
TTTAGATTACTTAGGTACACAAGTTGTAAAACGCAAATATACACAAAAAAATATCGATATTTGCACTGCTATGAAGATACTCATCATTGACGACGAACGTTTCATCAGGAACTCGTTGAAGGAGATTCTGGGGGACGAAGGCTACGACGTGGACACGGCCGAAGACGGCAAGACCGCCCTTGAGATGGTTTCCTCAGGACGCTATGACGTCATTTTCTGTGATATCAAAATGCCCGGAATGGACGGGATAGAAGTCCTGGACAAGATGATGTCAGAAGGGATAGATTCGGCCGTGGTAATGATTTCGGGCCACGGGGACATCGACACTGCCGTAGAATGCATCAAGAAAGGAGCTTTCGACTTCATCCAGAAACCCCTGGACCTCAACCGCATACTCATCACAATCAAGAATGCCACCGAAAAGGTGTCGCTCGTGAAAGAGACCAGAATGCTCAAGAAGAAGGTCTATGGCGGGAAGAAGATGATTGGTGAGTCGAAGGCCATCAATATGGTGCGCGATATGGTCGCAAAGGTGGCTGCAACCGATGCAAGGGTACTGATTACAGGGCCCAACGGCTCAGGAAAGGAGCTCGTCGCACGGAGTCTTCACGAGCAGAGCAACCGCGCCTCGGCCCCTTACGTGGAGGTCAACTGCGCAGCCATTCCTTCCGAACTGATTGAAAGCGAGCTCTTCGGGCACGAGAAGGGAGCATTCACTTCGGCCATCAAACAGCACAAGGGCAAGTTCGAATCTGCTGACGGAGGGACTCTTTTCCTCGATGAGATAGGCGATATGAGTCTGTCCGCCCAGGCCAAGGTCCTGAGAGTGCTTCAGGAAAAGAAACTCTCGAGGGTAGGTTCCGACAAGGATATAGAAGTTGACGTGAGGGTAATAGCTGCAACTAACAAAGACCTGATGGCCGAGATTGCAAAGGGGAATTTCCGCGAAGATCTATACCACAGACTATCCGTCATTGTCATCAAGGTTCCTTCGCTTGACGAGAGGAAAGAAGACATTCCCCTGCTGATAGACTATTTCTCAAAACAGATATTCGCCGAGGGAGGGCTTCCGCCCAAGGCATTTTCAAGCGAAGCTGTCGCCGCTCTCCAGCAGAAGAGCTGGACCGGGAACATCAGGGAGCTGAGAAACGTGGTCGAAAGGCTTACCATACTCGGCGACGACTCCATCACCCTGCAGAACGTAAAAGATTATCTGTAAGAGGATTGACATCCTCCGACAATCCCGCTTTCCGATTGGATGCTAGCTGGTCGGTCTCTGACAATCCCCCTTGCCGATTGGCTGCTAGCTGGTCGGTCTCTGACAATCCCGCTTGCCGATTGGCTACTTAGCCGGGCGGTCTCTGACAATCCCGCTTGCCGATTGGCTGCTTAGCTCGTCGGCAAGGGGGGGGCGTGTTTTGTGGGGGGCTGGAAGGGGATAGGCTGGGAGTGGGGTGGGGATTCTCGGGATGGGGGTTTGGGGTGGTTTTTGGGGTCAGGGGTTCTCGGCCCTCTTCAACGTGCCGCCGTGAAATTCACCTTTGTGGCTGACCCCTGTTAGAAGTGCTTCTGGGGCACATTGGCTTCAGAGGTGAATTTCACCGGTTCGGGCTACCCCTGTCAGAAGTGCTTCAGAGGCAGGTTGGGCGTTCTCGTGAAATTCGCCTTTCGAGGCGACCCCCTTCAGAATGCCTTCTGGGGCACATTGCCTTTCGAGGTGGAACGACTTTGTGTCCACCTCTGAGCCTTACCCCCTCTACAATGCCCTCAGAGGCACATTGGTTTCGAAGGTGAATTTCACCGGTTGGAGCTACCCCTGTCAGAAGTGCCTCAGAGGCCGATTGGATGATCTCGTGAAATTCACCTTCCGAGCCGACCCCCGTCAGAAGGCCTTCTGGGGCACATTGTCTCTAAAGGTGAATTTCATCGTAAATGGTAAGCAGTATCTATCCTGTTCTGGATGCATCCCAGCAGGTATAAAGATGGCAGCCTTGACCTGAGACTGATGAGAAAAGCATTTTTCCCAAACGTATGAGCAAGGCTATAACATTGTAGCTGCCCTTGGCTTGGTGGAGCCTGACAAGCAAGACCCTCTGAACCCATCTGTCTAGGCTCCGTAACTATCTGTATATTAGGGTAGATATCTTTCCCGGAGAGAATATCCGGCGGGCCATCTCC
>JAQXJU010000106.1 GCA_029009115.1 Bacteroidales bacterium
TCAGATTATCCATCCACAGAATAGAGTCTTCGCTGCCCGTGAAGTAGTCTCCAAGCAGACTTGCGGCAGCGGAGACTATTATGTGTGTGGGCTTGCGTGTCAGGCTCTTGTATTCGAGAGGAATGCTTATCTGCATCCACCCTTCCGTGGATTTGTTGCTGACATACTCCCCGTAGGCAATGACATTCTCGCCGTTGCGGTCGAAAAAGCTTGAGCGGTCATTGGTGTTAACTTCAACGGGGCATTCGGGGCTTCCTCCGTATTTGCGGTAGTCCCAGTCTCCTAAAGCGACCCATACGACGCACCTGTCATTGTCGCCTACCTTCACGGGGTCTCCCTCGGGCATCCCGGAGAGAGTCTTATTACTTATCTTCCCGCACTTGTACTTCAGGTCAACGCTCAGGCTGCGAGGGTGGCTGCTGAATGGACGTCCAAGGCGTATCACTCCTCCCGAGGTCCCGATAGTCTTATAGTACTCGCCGCTGAAGACGTTGCCTGCCGCGAACTTGATTATCACGTAGGTCGAGGCGAGTTTCACGCTGTTGTTCCCCTCAGTCTTTTCCTGAGCATCCGGCATAGTGATGGCGAATCTTGAACCGATGGTAGTGGAGCCCTTGTTGCCGCTGTCCCACCATTTCACTTGGAGAGGGGCTGAACTGGACTGAGGGTCATAGAAAGAATAGTATTTCGAAGATTCGGCATTGCTGAAACACTCGAATCCGGGGTTCGGCAGCTGGGGCGCCGCCTCTGTGCGGAAGTATTGCAGCCCGCTCTCATCCTCCCCGCAGAAAGCCTGGGCTTCGTAGTCGGTTTCGGGGCTAAGGCCCTCGGCAGAGGCGCTGAAAAGGCCTTCGGACGAGGGCTGAGCGTCAATGACCGTCCATTCGGAGCTGCCTTTCTCCCTGAAACGGAAGCCGCATCCCGTCTGGAGGGAAGTCCCTGTGGCGCTGAAATAAGCGACTTTTGCCCAGGCGACTGGGGCACTGAACTCAAGATTAAGCTCGCTCTTCTCGACGTAGATGTCCCAACTCTCTGTCTTGCCTTGCCAGCTCAGGGTGAATCTGACCACGTCGCTGAAGTCTTTGACGGTCTGCGGGTCGGGCTCGCATGAGCTGATGTCCCTGGGGCCAAGCTTGAAAGAGCTGACGGTCATGTTCTCAAGATCGGCACTCGCAGCCACACTTACATAGACCCTATGGTTGACGGAGTCGATGACGCTTTCTGAGATTTGACCTTCCAGACTGAAGAATCTCTCAATGGGCTGTCGGGCGCTGATGGTCCAGACATAATCCTGATAGGTGCTGAGAGTGAGCTTGATGGGGACCGAAAGGTCTCTTTCTCCTGTGATGTCCCACGATGGCTTTGCCTGGGGCGTGGAGTAAGTCACGCTTTCGATCTTTACCTTCCTGATGTCAGCCGTTTCATCCAGAACTATACTCACGCTCTGGCTCTTTCCGTCTATGACCGTCTGGATGGCATTCTCTACGTCTATACTCTCAATCCCCGCCACCACAACGGGGTAGGGGATATCATTGCGTATGCAGGCACAAAACAGGCCTGAGAGGGCAAGTAACAGAGCAATAAAACCGTTATTCTTCATAAGTCCGATTTCAGAAATGAATGGCTATTCCCATAGAGATGTCCGTGAGGTCTGGCATTATGCGGGCTCCTGAAGATATCTTGCTTCCGCAAACCTGACCATCCTTGAGGTTTTTTGAAATGGAGTATGAAAGACCTCCGATTCCTATTGAGAAGATGGAACTTACGTTATTCATCACGAATATCTCCAGACCCGGGCGTGCGAGTATCTTTGCTCCGAGAGAGCGTGTGTGAGCTGTCCCTTCGGAAGAGTCGCCGCTGAATTTGAGTCCGGTAAGCGAAGAACGGTACTGCAGGGCAAGGTCGAGGAAGAGTCCGAAACGTCCTCTCTCGTCGAGCCCCCAGTAGGAGCGGTGGAAGAGTTCTGCGTTGAAACTCACAGAGTTAGCCCCGCAGTCGCTTGCCGAGAGTTCCATTCCGCTGCCGGGGAGATCGAGGTCGAGGGCACCAAGGCTTCCGGATGCAGTGGAATACTTCAGCCTCAATCCTATGCTCCTGTTGTCCCTGTAACTGTAGATGAAGTATGGAGATATTCCGAAATAGCTCCCACTTGCATTCAGATTCTGAAGCAGAAGCAGTACAGAGGCATTGCTGCCGCTGATATCGAAGTACGAGCCCTGCAGGGCAAGGCTGATGTCCCCTTTTGAAATGAAAGGATGATTCTCGCCCATACGGAGTTCATCCTGTCCTGCGCGTGTCGGCTGGGCCAGGCACAGCAGGATTCCTGTCAGAATTACGGCTGTTGTTTTGTTCATAAATAATAATACAGGCCGAAGCCTATCGACAGGACGTTGATTTTGAAGTTTACTGAAGTGGTCTTGACAGAGCCGCTTGCGACCTGATTGTGTATCTGTCGGGTATCGGTGAAGGTCAGCCCGAGCAGGTTGACGCTGAATTCAATGGCAAGGTGTTCGCTGGCAAAAGCCATCATCCCGGGGCATACGTTCAGACCTACGCTGTAGCTGTTCTGATAGGTACCCAGAATTCCTGGATCCTGTCTTCTCGTAAGTTTGCTCTGGCCGAATCCGAACGACAGCTGGGTTTCGTTCACAAGTGCGAATACCTTGGAGTCCCCGATTGGGATATAGTTCCGCAATATGGCCTTTGCCCTGAAATCCTGACTGATGGTATGGTAGTCATCGAGGGCAAGACCTATTCCCTGAATGCTGACAGCCGCCGTGTCTATACTTGCCATATTGCGCCCGTATTCGAGCCTCATTCCTATGCCGAGATTGTCCTTTCGCATATAGCAGAAGGCTGGGCTGACAATGAAATCATAGTTTGTACTGCTCACCTTGTCGGCAGAGGTGAAGGAGAAGTTGTCCATTGAGTTGAACGAATACTTTGCAGTTCCTCCTATCATCCAGCTGCCCTTGCTTACAAAGCTTGACTGTTGAGAAAGGTCAAATCCCCTGTCCCTTTTCTGCGCTCCCGCCGCAATCGGGGAAAGCAGCGCGGAAAGCATAAGCAATATTTTGAATATTCTATTCATCCCCTGATCTGAATGTTGAAACCTTCGTCCGTAAGGGGTCGCACGAGGGCTGACATCTCCTCTACGCTGAATTTCTGCAAGCCTTCTTCAGGAGTGGGTCGGTCTATGGTGTACACCATAACTTCCCGCGGCCTGAGTTCACGCACTATTTCCATCCACGGCATAAGCACTTCTTTAGACGAAGAATCGAAGTAGCTGCACCTGAGAAACATAGTCTGGAGGACAAAATCGCCCCGGAACTCTTTGAGCGCTTCTACCACCCTTCGGACACTGTATCCCGGGGAGGGCCTGTTTATGAGGGCCGCAAGAGCATCGGTAGGGGCATCTATTTTCATTATGGGGTTGTCCACCTTCCGGAGAGCGTCGAAAACCTCGGGCCGGTGAACTCTCGTGGCATTGGAAAGCACTGACACCCTGGCCTCGGGGAACAGACTGTCACGAAGTTCAAGCGTATTGTCTATTATCTCGGGAAAAGCGGGGTTCAGGGTAGGCTCCCCGTCTCCGCTGAAAGTGATGGAATCGACGGCAATTCCTTTGCCCCGGCATTCCTGGAGCTTTTCTTCAAGGGCAGTTCGCACCTTGGCGGCGGAGGGGAGGATGCTGTCGCTGCGCCCGTCTCTGTTCCAACCGCATTCGCAGTAGATGCAGTCGAAGTTGCAAATCTTGCCTTTCTGGGGTAGAAGATTGATTCCCAATGAGTTGCCTAGTCTTCTTGAGTGAAT
>JAQXJU010000107.1 GCA_029009115.1 Bacteroidales bacterium
TTCAGCACGACCGGAACCCCCTGCAACGGATACGCAGTGCGTCTTGTCTGGGAGGATTAATGTAACATGATAAAGCTTCTTATTGCAATATCCATCCTCACGGCAGGCCTGTCCGTCGGTAGGCCTGCCCTGCGGGATGAGGTTCTTACGGGTTCGCATTTCTGTGGCTCCTATATGCCTTACGAATGGGTGGAGCAAGACTATTCCCCCGTTCCTGAAGGATTCAAACCCTTCTATGTTAGCCATTTCGGCCGCCACGGGTCACGATACCACAACTCTCTCAGCAGTTTCAAGAAGGTCTCTTCCATATACGAAAAGGCCGCCGCAAAGGGACTGCTGACCGAAGAAGGCGAAAGACAGAAAGCCCTCTTCGACGAATTCCACGCCTTCTCGAAACCCAACATCGGGCAGCTTTCCGATGTCGGCAGGTGCGAGCACCGCGAGATTGCCGCAAGGATGGCCGCCCGCTGGCCCGAGGTCTTTGCCCAAGGACACAGGGCGTATGCCGTCAGCAGCAAGGTCGGAAGGGTTCGTGAGAGTATGAAATCCTTCGACAGATCGCTGGAGAAATCCGGCATCAGCATCGAGGAGCACTACGGTGACGAGTGGCAGTGGTATGTTGCACCGATTACCCCCGAGTACAAAGCTTACTTCGAAGACGGTGAATGGAAGGCCGTCAGCGACGAGTTCCAGAAATCCTACGATCCTGCTCCCCTTGTCCGACGCCTGGTCAAGAGCGAATCCGTATTCAAGGGCAGGGACGACGAAGCCCGCTTCGCCCGCGCCCTGTTCGCAGTGGCAACCGGGGTAAAGGCCGCAGGTAGTACGCTGAACTTGCTCGAACCCTTCTCCGAGGACGACCTTTTCGCGCTATGGGAGCAGAAAAATCTCACTCAGTACCTCGGCAAGGGACCTTCCGCAGTCGGAGACGGCATCGCGCTTTCGGTAGCAGTTCCCCTGCTCCAGGACATCATCGACCGCGCCGACCGGGCGATTGCCTCGGGAGAGTGGAATGCGGACCTTAGGTTCGGCCACGGAGAAGGCATAATGCCGCTTACCGGACTGATGGGCATCGAAGGGTTCTCGGAGGAGACCGCAGACGCGGCGAAGGTTTCCTCGCTCTGGCAGGACTGGAAAACCGCCTGTCTGGCTTCCAATGTCCAGATGGTCTTCTACCGCAACGCCAAAGGCAAAGTTCTGGTAAAGACCCTTCTCAACGAAAGAGAAGTCAGTTTCGACGGATGCAGGAAAGCTGCAGCAACTTCCGGCCCCTATTACGAATGGAAGACCCTCAAAGCCTTCTTGGAGAAAAGGATAAAGCAATACAAGAGATAATGAAAGCAAGAGCTACTCTTCTCGCTCTGACCTTCCTGATTGCCGGCCTCGGTGCCGGTGCCAGGGAGGTCAGAAGCATTAATAACGGATGGTTCATAAAGCCTCTGGCAAAGAACCAGAACCGCGACAAATACGTCAAAGTCAATCTTCCCTACACCTGGAATGCGGAATACCTCAAGGGTGGGACAGACTACAATCGCGAAGCCTACGCATTCCGCAGGCGTATCAATATAGGCGAAACGAAAGGCAAACGCCATTATCTCCATTTCGAAGGGGTCAACTCTTACTGCGACCTCTTCGTAAACGGCCGCTTCATCACCAGCCACAAGGGCGGCTACACAGCCTTTTGCGTAGAGATTACCGACTTCGTTCAGCCCGGGGACAATATGGTTGAACTCTGGGTCAGCAACGCATTCCGTTCCGATGTCCTGCCCCTTATCGGAGACTTTGTCGTCTGCGGAGGCATACACCGCCCCTGCAGCCTGATAATCACCGCTGAGGACTGTATCACCCCCGATTTCTACGCTTCCCCCGGAGTGCTGGTCGAGCAGGTGAAAGTAGGCTCCAAGGCTGCCTCCTTCAAGGTACGGACCCTCGTTTCTTCATCCGCCTACGAGGGGCTCAGCGTCCGCACGACAATCAGCTCTCCAGACGGAAAGCAGGTTTTCAGCGGCAGCGCCAAAGCGGCCTCTGAAACCGTCATCGCTGGAGTTTTGGAGAACCCCGCGCTCTGGCACGGTAGAAATGCTCCGAACCTGTACACTGTATGCTCCGAATTGCTTAGAGACGGAACCGTAGTGGACCAGGTCAGCGTAACGACAGGATTCCGTTCCCTCGCCGCGGATCCCGACAAGGGGATACTCCTCAATGGGGAGCCCTACCCTGTACGCGGCTTCGGGCGGCACGAGGATGTGGAGGGACGCGGCAGCGCCCTGCTGGAAGCGGATTACCGCACCGACGTGGCACTGATGTTGGAGACAGGAGCCACCGCAGCCCGTCTGACACACTACCCGCACGGCGAAAAGATGTACGAACTCGCTGACAGCACCGGTCTGCTGCTCTGGACAGAGATTCCTCTCTGCGGCCCCGGAGGATGGCAATTCGCCGGCTACATCGGGTCCGAAGAACTGCGCCTGAGCGCCAGGGAGAACCTCAAGGAACTTGTTTACCAGAAATTCAACCACCCGTCAATCTGTTTCTGGGGCATATTCAACGAGATTCTTTACAGCGACGGCAAGCGTTATACCGACTACGGCGACCCGGTTCCCTTCGTCAATGAGTTGGGAACACTGTACAAGGAGCTCGACCCCAGCCGCCTCACCACTTTCGCAACCTGCGAGGACGAGGGCCCGTACCTGGGATGCTCGGACCTCGTGGCGTGGAACAAATACTACGGATGGTACGAGCCAATGTCCGAAGCCGAAGCCTTCTTCGACGGAATCAAGGAAAAATGCTCTCCCTACCCCTTCGGAATCTCCGAATACGGAGCGGGAGCGAGCCTTGTGCACCACGCGGACAGCGTGGACCTCGATGCTTCCGCAAAAAGAGCCTTTCACCCTGAAGAAAGGCAGAATGCCGTACACGAGCAGATGTGGTCCATAATAAAGCAGAGGCCGTGGATATGGGGTGCATTCGTATGGAATCTGGCGGATTTCCGTTCCAACGTGCGTAGAGAAGGGGATACTATGGGGATGAACGACAAGGGACTGGTCACTTATGACAGGTCCGTGCGCAAGGATGCCTTCTACTTCTACAAGGCGGAATGGACAGACGAGCCGGTGCTTTACATCACCTCCCGACGCCACAACCACCGCACTAGCCCCGTGACAGGGGTGAAGGTTTACACCAACCAGCCGAAGGCAACCCTCTACCTCAACGGAAAGAAGGTTTCCGAAAAGAAGAACGACGGTCTCAGCCGTATCGAATGGAAAGAAATAACCCTTGCCAAAGGGGACAACGAAATCCGTGTCATCTCGGGCAAGGGCAAACTGGAAGACAGGGTCGTATGGACCCTGGAATAATCACATAATATCCGGACTCAAAGTTGTCGTGATCTTGACCGTTCTGCCGGCCGGGATCACGATTTCATATCCGGCGATCCAATACGGCGTAGGCTCCGGGAGGGAGTAGTCGTGCCAGTCGGACGGCCTCTTGTAAGGAAGATTCAGATAGTTCAGACTCAGAGCCGGATCCGAGGCCACTGCCTTCAGATACATAGTCTTGCCGCCAAGGGAAAGTAGCTCATAGCCGGATTCTATCGAAATGCTCGCCGGGGTCATCATATGCCACTTCAGCGGGGCGTCGAAGGCACTAAGGGCCGTTATCTCGTCAGTGACGACAAGGTCCCTGCCGGAAACCAGCTCAATGGTCCGCCGGGCACTGCTGACCTGGCCGCGAAGAGGCGCCGACATATCCAGCACCGCTCCCTTGCGCTCCGGGGTGTCAAGCACCTGAAGGACGACTGCCTTTCCGCTGACACAATGGTCTGTAGGATAAGTCTTTGCGATGGTGCCGTCATTCGCGGCAATGCTTATCGTGCTGTGTCCAAGTGAATTGGTCTGCATCATATCCCAGCGCATCGACCTCTGGTTATTGTTCCAGAAATCTCCGCCGAGGGCGCTCATTGCAACTTCTATTGAGTCGTAGTCCAGGCTCTTGGCATCTGCCGACCACCTCTGGCCGAGGGCGTCATAGACGAATGAACCTGCATCCATATGCCCGTGGCTGGACTGCGCCTCGCCACCCTTGATTCCGAGGTAGTGGTCGTCGGCATCGAACTTCCAGCCGGTATGAACCATAACCACCGGGGTGGTGCCGTTGCCGCTCCATACGGTACGGGAAGGGACGCTGCCGCTGCCGACTGAATCCACGACGAATCCGTTTACTATCGCCGGGATAAGGAACAGGAAGCGGGTGTCGGTTCCGGAGACAGAGCCGTACTTGCCGGCGCGGTAGAGCCTCAGTTCATTAGTGAGCATCGTGGGATCTGAAGCGTGGCGGGCGAACCACCACATTCCGGCCGAAGGACTCTCTTCGGCAGAACCACCGTCAGCATAGGAGAACGGACCGCAGGGGCCTGCCATAAAGAGCATATATTCTCCGGTCTTGTCGAGCCCGGAAATATTCTCCAAGCCACCCGTGGAGCCGAAGGCGGTTTCGAGGGCCTGCATCAGAATAGCTTGGAATCCGCTTCCGTAGCCCCAGTAGCCGTAACCCTCGGGAGTGTTTCCATCCGGAGCATAGAGTTTTTCGGCCATTGCACGGTTGGAGACGATTCCCTTCTCTATCGTATTGTAACAGACTTCTTTGTCTTTTTCGTAGAGGGCTATGGCTCCGGAAATCAGGCTTGCGTTGCAGACCTGGTTCCAGTTAGTCGGCATCTCGTGGAAGGAGTTTTCCAGTCCGGGAGTCAGAGCGAAGGAAACTATGCTCCTGTGCAGGAGTTTCTTCTCCTCAAGGCTCAGGGCATCGTAGAGCCAGTCATAGGCTAGGGCCGCGCCCATACACATCTCGGCGGCATCAAGGAAATGCGAAGGATGCCAGTCGGGGAAGCCGCAGATTACGGATATGACGTTTCGCGCGCTGTTCAGATACTTGGAGTTTCCGGTGACCTGCCAGGCGTACGAGAGCAGGCTCAGTTCGCGGAAAGCGGCTCTGGACTGGCTGAGCAGCCGGGTACCAGAGGCATCCAGCTTGTATTTGATGTTGTTGGGATCTGCCACGAAACGGTCCGCAAGGGCTATTATGTCATTGGAGACTTCGCAGAGGAAACGGTTCGAAGCGCGATCCTGCGTGAGTATGCGTCGGATATTGTCGAAACCGGCCTTGTCTATGACCAGACGCGGATGTCCCTTCGAGGCGAGAGAGGAATAGTCGAATACTCCGTTACGGTCAGCAGAAGGGTCGTCCGGCTCTTCTTCCTGAACCTCAACAGGCTCGGAACCTCCCTCAGAATATGACAGATGGATGTTGTGGAGGTAATACATCTGCTCCTCGGGGAAGACCAGGCTGTATGAAGTGCCTCGGGCGGTGAAATTACAACTGATTTCAGTGGCGACTCCGGGGGTGGCGTTGATGTCACCTGAAACCCTCGTGGCGTTGGCCAATTCCGGAGTGGACGGATCCAGGCAGACGAACATCGTGGTTCCGACACTCTCCGGCCCGAGCGTGACGGTGACTGAGGAAAGGGAGGATTCTTCCAGGGCGGGGAAGGTAAAACGGGTCATCTGAGCCATCGCTTCGCCGGAGGACGAAACTCTCACCGCCTTTGAAGAGTTATTGTCGATATAATAAAGGGTTCCGTTCTTTGGGACGAAGGTCTTGATTGCAACGTTGTTGTTGTCAGCCAGATGGCGTGTCATCTCGATTCCCGACTCATTCGAGGCGCTGGACTTGCCGCTCTTGAAATTCTCAACGAAGGGTTTGTGCAGCGATGATCCGGTCCAGAAGGAAATATCCAAGCCGTTCTTCTCAGGAGTGACCGACGGGGAGTATTCTCTCCAGCCACGTGGAGATGACGCCCACGCACGGGAAACCAGAGGCCCGCTATCTGAAGGCAGACTGACCGTAGGAGAGTCGAAAGAGGCCTGGACGTATCCGTCCGCAGCCCACAGCGGTCTGTATTCGGCACCATTGAGAACGATTGAGCCCTCTTTTCCCTCCTGCATCTGCACTTCCGCCGACATCTCACACAGACCCTTTCCGAAAGAAGCGTTGAGAGAGGTTCCAGCCTTCAATTCAGCAATTTCGCTGACCGGATTCACATCAGCTGTGGACTTGAACTCGTAAGTGGCGATGACCCGTACCAGGTCGCAGCTGCCGCTGGAACGGTTGAAGCGTATGCGGCAGGGCTCTCCTATTTCAGCAGAACCGAAATTCCATACCCGTTCCACCCCGGCTTCGAGCTCCGTTCCTCTGGCACCGCCATCAAGTACATTGCCGCGGCTGTCCACGAAAGAAGGGGCAAAAGTGGCGCTGCCGGCTATAATGCTGACCGATACTATCCTGCCTCGGGCGAAGCAGGGCAGTTCGAAGTAGTCCGAAAGATTACCCGGGTAGAATTTGAGTCCGGTCTTTGCGTTGAGATAGTATTCCCCGGCACTGCAATAAGCTGCATATCCGCTCTCGGAAAGATGGAAACGCTCGCCTTTGACGTGGGCGCCGCTGGAACCCTTTTCTTCCCTGAAAGGCCAA
Organism: Bacteroidales bacterium; assembly: GCA_029009115.1. Lineage (GTDB taxonomy): Bacteria > Bacteroidota > Bacteroidia > Bacteroidales > UBA932 > Cryptobacteroides. The sequence goes on from JAQXJU010000107.1 coordinate 6,529, forward strand.
TTAGAGCCAGACAGTTCCATATCGGAAAGGCTCTCTTCGGTCTTGAAAGGAATTGCGACTGTAAACAGATTCCCTTCGGCACTGCCCTCAATATTGCCCAGAGACAAGACTTCGCCGGCAGCGATTCTGAATTCTTCGCACTTGACGCGGTAGAGCACCGTGCCCCCTTCATTGAGAAGATCGAAGCCCAGGCCGGTTATGACCGAGGGCATAAGAGGAAGATAGAATGCTCCGGGAGCCGGTGACGGAAGGTCTAGATTCCGGAGCGACGAGAGCAGCGACAGCGACTGTCTATCAAAATCATACTCAATGATTTGAGGGATGCCAATTCCGGGAGAAGCGACGCGGACCACTTTGACATCAGGGTCCGAGACAGAGAATTCGAGGACTCCGAGAAGGGCTCTGAACCTGAGTTCTCCGCCGTCAGAGGGAGTTGTCGCCACGGACACGTCAGCCCCTGCGAATGAACCGTCAGGGCTGAGTTCGGCGCGAATGACAGCCGGAATACCGCCGCAGGAGCGGGTATCAGCAGAGTCCTCCACTACCTCTCTTTCAGAGGAAGGGTCCAAGGTAGCGAAGGCTGTCGGACTCTTGTCCATCCAGCGCAGACGCCCCTTCCTCAGCGTTGCCGCAAGAACCTTTTCGGCCTGCCAGTCCGGTCTCAGAGAAAAACTCGCACTGAAACCGTCGTCAGAGAGGGATTCCGCCCCGAGATGCATTGTGATTTTCTGCGCATCAGGCACTGTTGCCAGAAGAATGCTGTCCCCTTCGTGCCAATAGGAAGCCCCGGCCGGTATCGACGCCTGACCGGAACGTAAGACCATAGGCATAGGAACGGCATCCCCTGACGAGGGAGCGCATAGCGACTCGAGCACAATCGTAGCGCTCTGAGGCTCGGAAGAGCTGTAAGAAGGTCTGTATGCAGTAAACACAGAATCCCCCGAAAGGCCCTCCGGCCTCATCTTCTTCTCATCTATCTGACAAGAAACAAGGGTGAACAAAGCCACGGCCGCCAATGCAAGGCAGCATCTCATCGAAGGCAGGAAAGACTCTCTCATCAACAAATCAATTCCCGGATGCTACTATCAAGCCCAGACCTGCCACGAAGAACAGGAACATCAGCGCCAGCAGGCCGTAAACACCCTTGCCGGCTCCTTTGAACTCCTTCCAGATAAACACTCCCCAGATGGCGGCAATCATAGGCGCACCCTGACCGAGGGCATAGCTGACAGCCGCACCGGCAGTTCCGGCGCAGATATAGTTGAGAACCGTACCCAGAGCCCAGATGGAGCCACCAAGAACACCTACAAGATGGTTCTTGAACTTACCGGCAAAATACTGGCTGTAGCTGACAGGCTCACCGACAAAGGGCTTGCGCATTACCAAGGTATTGACTACGAAGTTGCTGAGGAAAACTCCGAGGCTGAAAAACACCATCCCGGAATAGGGAGTGAGCATTCCTGCTGCGGGATGGCTGAAGTCGTTGATATCCACGCCATTGTACACGAGAGGTGAGAAGAAGGACATAATAAGTCCGGCGGCCACCGCGAGCAGTATGCCCTTGCGGTTCGAGGCCTTGTCCCTCTGCTGTGAAGATACCTTGCCCGAGGCTATTCCATTGCAGATGAGGGCAGCCACGATAAGGGCTACGCCCAGAATCAGCACAAGCACGTTCACGCCCGGCTTAGGATGGAAGATGAGATTGTTCAACACCCCGACCACCAGAGCCAGACCGACTCCGAGAGGGAACGCAACCGAAAGGCCGGCGATGGACGTGGAAGCCGAGAGGAGTATGTTTGAGACATTGAATACCAGAGCTCCCAGCAGGACCCATCCTATGCTGCTCCATTCTGCCTGGGCAATATCCTGGAGGAAAGGACGGCCTTCGGGGCCGAAACTTCCTGCAGTGAAAGCCACCACTAGCGAGAAAAGGAGCATTCCTATGACATAGTCCCAATAGAAGAGTTCGTAGCGCCAGTTCTGGGCGGCAAGCTTCTGGGTATTGCCCCAGGAGCCCCAGCACATCATTGTGACAAAGCAGAGTACAACTGCAAGAAAATAGCTGTTGACGATTAGCATAACGTATGGGTATTGATTGGGTTACTGAACTATTTCGTTCGTATGGGTATTGATTGGATCACTGAACTATTTCGTTTCTGTAGGGCACCGAACTCTGGGCGCCGATGCGGGTCACCGAGATTGCCGAAGCTGCCGAGGCAAAGCGCACGGCTTCGACTAGGGAACGGCCTTCGGACAAGGCGGTTACGAGAGCTCCGTTGAAGACATCTCCCGCAGCTGTAGTGTCCACGGCCTCAACCTTTCGTGCCGGAATCGTGCCGCAGAACTCGTCTGAGCACACATACGCGCCCCTGCGTCCGAGGGTGATGATTACATTCTCGACCCCCTTCGCAAGAAGAAAGCGTGCGGCTCTGGCGGCATCCTCTTCGCTTTCGATTCCGACTCCGGTGAGCCTCTCCGCCTCGGTCTCGTTGGGGGTGATAAGATACAGTCCGCTCAGAAGACTGTCCGAAAGGGGCCTCACGGGAGCGGGATTAAGCACAACCTTGACAGAATGCCTGCGGGCCACCTCTATGCTCCTGAGCACAGTATCTTCGGGAATCTCAAGCTGAATCAGAAGGTATTCGGCATCACTGATGAGCCCCTCGAGAGCGTCAATGTCTTCCGGGAGGAGACGGTTGTTGGCTCCGGGCGCTACCGCTATGCAGTTCTCGGCCCTGCTGTCCAGAAAAATCAGGGCCATACCTGTCTGAACACCATCGGCAGTTTTGATGCCGCTGGTATCGATATGGTCACGTCTGAAAGAATCTATCAGCCTGGATCCGTTGCTGTCGCCTCCAACACAGGTCACAAAGGACACGTCACCTCCGAGACGCCCCACGGATACGGCCTGATTGGCTCCCTTCCCTCCGAATGCCTCAAGGATGGAGGCACCGCCTATGGTTTCGCCAGGTCGCGGGAGCGATTCCATCCTGGCGGTAAGATCGATGTTCGAACTTCCAACAACAACAATTCTAGACATAAGCCTGATTGGTTACTAATGATTGCGCTTATCGTTTGCGCAAATATATGTCTTTTTTAAGAATATGACAACCTCAGACAATGACATTAATTGCTAAATTTGCAGTTATGGGAAAAGAAACACTTGGCAGCATAGCTCAAAAGGCCGGATGCTCGGTCTCTACGGTATCCCGTGTGCTCGGGGGAAATGCAGGCAAATACCGCATCAGCCAGAAAACCATAGACCGTATCCTCAAAATGGCCAGGGAGGCTGACTATACCCCCAGTCTTCTGGCAAAGGGGCTCAGGATGCAGAAGAGCTACACCCTGGGACTTGTGCTGCCCAGTTTCGAGAACCCCTTCTTCGCCCAGATTGCCAGCATACTCGTCAGAAACGCCAAGGAGTACGGCTACCAGATTATCGTGGCTGACACCCAGGAAGACGAAAGCAACGAAGACCGCAACATATCCGCCCTCAAGGCTCGTGGAGTTGACGGGCTGATAATAATGCCCTGCTCCTCAGAGCCGGACAAATATCAGAAACTCATAGCCAAGGGTACTCCTCTTGTCCTTGTGGACCGTGGGTTCCCCTCCGAATGCGGGCTATCGATGGTAAGCACCGACAACTTTGCCGGCGCCGTGATTGCAACCGAACACCTCATCAGAGCCGGTCACAAGGCAATAGTCTATCTTCAGGGCAATCCCAGGATGTCCCCCTCCAAGGCCCGCAAAGAGGGCTACATCCACGCGATGACAGCCCACGGCCTGGCAGACAGAATACAGGTCTGCGGAAACGATTTCTCCATTCAGAACGGATATCTCGAAACAAGAATGCTGCTTTCGAGGAAAGAAAGGCCTACAGCCCTGTTTGCCGGCAGCAATCAGATTCTGCTGGGATGCATGAAGGCAGTCAAGGAAGCCGGGCTTGACATCCCGGGAGACCTTTCGATTGTCACCTTCGACGACAACGTGATGTTCGACTATCTCGACCCTGGCATCACAAGCATAGCCCAGCCTGTCGAGGAGATGAGCAAACTAGCCCTGAAGATTCTCATAGAAAGCATCGAGAGCGACACGATTCA
>JAQXJU010000108.1 GCA_029009115.1 Bacteroidales bacterium
GCCTCACAGTTGTAGAGAACGAAGTTAACTCCGGCCCATCCGTGGCCTGTTCCCCATCCGGCACGGTCCTGAACGCAGAGGTATCCGTCAGGAATCTTCACGTTGTCATACAAGATGCCCGTGGACCATCTCTGGTGAGGACCGGCATCGCTGCGCGGATGTGTAGCCTTGCAGCGAAGGAATACGTTAGGCCCGGGAACCCTGGCTCCGCATACATAGTGGTGACGGTCGTCGTCACAGTTGCAGTCCTTGATAAGACACATCTGCGAACGGCTGAAGTGGAAAGCATACCGGCGGCCTCCGGTAAGTACGGATACTGGAGACAGGGACGTGCAGTCGGAGACCGTCACGTGCTTCGCACCGGCGGCCAGATCCACCATACTGAGGTAGAAGTGCCTTGCGGTCAGCCTCCGTATCCAGCAGTTCTCGGCAGAACGCACCGTGATTGCCGACAGGCAGTGGTCCTCATCGATGAAGTCGGAACCGTTCTTCTCGGAAGGGTCAAAAACGGTGTCCAGCGACAGGTCCTCTATTCCGCATTCGCTGACGCGGTCCCAGCTGCCCTTGTACAGGATTCCTTCTCCGTATTCCGGGTCTCCGCCTATGCACATCACTATCGGGTTGTCGAGATAAATCTTGTTGCCCTCGATGGCAGTAATCTTCCTCTCCCAGTACATTCCGTAAGCACCCGGTGTCCAGCTGGTATTGCCCTCGTAGAGGTCTGCAAGTTCATCCATATGCAGGTCCGAAAGCCATTTCTTCGTAGCAGGCCTGTAAACGAATACCTTTTCGCCTACGCTGAACAGCTCCGGCTGTGCAACAGGCACCCACATCTGTCCGACAGGGACTTTTCTGGCGATAATCCTGCTTCCTGAAGAGAGTCTATGTTCGTTTGTGTTGCCCACCTGAATAAGCTGGCTCACCTGCTTCGTCGCGGTGCATTTGAGTATGGTCTTGTCCTGACCCTCTCCGCGCAGCACGACTCCGCTGCGGTTCAGGCTGATTCTTCCGGAAACATTGTATGTTCCTGCCTTCAGCAGGATTGCTCCCGGTGTCTGGACGTTGTTGATGGCATCCTGAATAATCTTCAGCGCATCCGCTCCGTCGGCAGGGGCGCTGAGGGTCATATTTACCGGAACGTCAGGAATCTCCACATCCCCGTAATGGTACCCGACGCGGCTGAAATCCGGAATCTGGTCCGGAAGGACTTCCTGGAATGCCCCGGACGGATCCTGGGGTGCCTTGGTGTCGTAATGCAGAATCAGTTTCTGGAAGCACTGGGGGTCCGAGGGTCCGAAGCTGATCTTGTACCCCGTTTCCTTTTCGCTGCCGTACAGGTCCCAGATGTATGTTTCCCCCTTGTCCAGGGCATCCTTCGTGATGGCTTCGCCTCCGGCAACGGCGGCTCCGTCCGAACTGCGTACAACTCGTGTACCGGCGCAGTTTCCGCCTCCGGCAACCCACTCAATCCTTGAGAGGAACACTCCCTTGATTGCCGGCAGGGCGATGTAATCCTCGGTGCAACCGCCCATCTTCAGCCCCTGTCCTGCAGTTCCGTTCTTTGTCAGTCCTACGGTTCCGAAAGCTTCGAAGCGGTATCCTCCGTCATTCTCGGGGAGTTTCAAAATCACCTTCTGTCCGGGGAAGGAGGATTTGCCCTCGCCCCATGAGGGAGCAATCGAGCTGGCAGCAGGTTCGCTGAACGGCCATTTGAAGGAGGTTCCTGAAGGGCTTTCGATGAATGTCACGGTCAGGGAAAACGCTTCCGAGTGCGCCGGCATCTGGATGTCAGTTATGCTGAACGGTTTTTCAGGATCTTCGACAATCTTGGATTCCGTTTCGATGTCGCCGTATTCGTGGATTTTCCCAAGCTCCAGTTCTTTGATGGCTTTGCTCTCGAAGGCGGCATCCACCTTGGCGTAGTGAATGGTGAATTTCAATCCTGACTCGAGTCTGGAAGGGAGACAAGCGAGTTTGTATTTCCCGGGCACGAGGTATTCCTTCCCCTCCTCGGGAACCAGCATCAGCGAAGACTCTTTTTCACTGCCGCTGATCTCGAAAGAGCCGGTTTTCTTATTGACGGTAAGTGTGGTTTTTCCCGAAAGACTCTCTCCTCCCAATCCGTTTATCTCTATTGATCTGACGTCGCTGGAGAAAAACTCAAATGAAATGCAGGAACTTAATGCCGCCATCTTGAATTTCTTGGTATTGCTGTAAGCGGCACTGTAGGCTGAATATCCACTGCTCTGTCTGGGGAAGGAGAATTTAACGGAATCGCCCGCAAACACAGCGTCACCTGCATATGGGCTTAAAGCGACCCTTTCGAGAGCCTTGATGTAGCTCTCACCCTTGAAACTTGCGGTCTGGCCAGATGAAAGAGCCACGAATTCGTGATTGCCGGTATTGTCGAGAACGCTGATTCTGTCCCCTTCTTTCCAGTCTCCGCAGAATGCGGATGCTGTCACGCTCAGTTCAATAACGGAATTTTTGTTGCCTGAGGGCTGTGGTGTGGCTTCTTCATTCTTTGAACAAGCGATTGCAATGCCCAAAAGCAGAATAACGCCAATTTGTTTTTTGGTCATAATCAATTGTGGTTGAACCGCCAAATTTAGCAAGAATATTTCATCTAATGAAAAAAGGGTGCCCCCGAAGTCGTCTTTGACTTTCCCGGGGTCACCCTCTTGTAAAGGTATGAATTCTAAAGAATCTAAAACCGATTCTTATAGGTTGTTAAGTTCCTGTGCCATATCGTTCTTGTTGCCCACGATGATATCCTGGTAGTCCTTCAGACCTGTACCTGCGGGAATCAGATGACCGCAGATAACATTTTCCTTCAGACCTTCGAGGTGATCGACGCGGCCTCTGATGGCTGCCTCCGACAGAACCTTGGTGGTCTCCTGGAAGGAAGCT
>JAQXJU010000109.1 GCA_029009115.1 Bacteroidales bacterium
CTTTCGAGGTGAATTTCACGGGTCTGGGCAACCCCTGCCAGAAGTACTTGAGAGGCCGATTCGAAGATCTCGTGAAATTCACCTTCGCGAGCCACCCCTCTCAGAATGCCTTCAGAGGCAGCTTGCCTTCTTAGGTGGAACGATTTTGTGTCCACCTCAGAGCCCGCCCCCCTCTACAATGCCCTCAGAGGCACATTGTTTTCAGAGGTGAATTTCACCGGTCTGGGGAACCCCTGCCAGAAGTGTCTGAGAGGCCGATTGGGCAATCTCGTGAAATTCACCTTCGCGAGCCACCCCTCTCAGAATGCCCTCAGAGGCACATTGCTCTTCGAGGTGAATTTCACCAGTCTGGGCAACCCCTGCTAGAAGTACTTGAGAGGCCGATTCGGAGATCTCGTGAAATTCACCTTTCGAGACGACCCCCGTTAGAAGGCCTTCATAGGCACATTCCCTTTCGAGGTGAATTTCACGGGTCTGGGCAACCCCTGCCAGAAGTACCTCCGAAGCAGGTGGGACGCTCTCGGCCCTCGCAAATACGCCCGCTATCGTCCCTCAAGAATGCCAAAGATGCCGTTCAAGCCAGAGTCAACTTCTATCAGGGAAAGGCTCCAATCGGAGTCAACCTAAATCAGGAAATGACATAAATCGAAGAACAATGAAGTACGGTAAATATTATTGCAAAAAGTTAAGGGTTTTTGAATCGTTTCAAAAATTAATATTTATATTTGCGCAGTAACACTGAACAAAGAACCAATGAACCGTCCCACAATTAAAGATGTGGCGAACAGAGCGGGAGTTTCTGTAGGGCTGGTGTCGATGGTACTGAATGCCAAGCGCGGCGCCAACGGCAAACTGGACTGTCCCGTAAAGGAAGAAACCGCCCGTAAAGTGCTGGATGCCGTACGCGAGCTCGACTACAAGGCAAACCGCCAGGCTGCCGGACTGCGCAGGGGCAGGATGAAAACCATCGCCGTAATCGTACCTGACATATCGAACAAATTCTTCGCCGACATTGCAGGCCATCTGGAAGAAGCCGCATTCAGAGAAGGATATACAGTGATTTTCTGCAGTTCTTCGGAGAGCGTGGAAAGGTTGTCAGCCCTCATCGACGGTCTTTATTCGTCGAACGTGGACGGGATGATAATCGCCCCCAGCGCCGACAGCGAGCAGGTAGTGCGCAAGACAGCCGAGATGGGTATAAAGCTGGTTCTTATGGACAGGCTCCTTCCCGGTCTCGAAGCAATCCCCTCGATTGCCCTTGACAACATCAAGGCCGGTGCTATGGCAGCCCGCAACTTTGCCCGCAACGGCCGCAGCAAGGTAGGAGTCATATGCTACGACACCCTGATTTCGAGTCTGCGCGACCGTATCGAAGGTTTCAGGCAGGAAGCTGCAAGGCTGGGGATTGACTGCTGCGTAAACTTCCTGCCGTACAACAGCGACACTCAAGTATTCAAGTCAACCATTTCAACCGTAGTGGAAAACGGAGCCGATGCCCTTTTCTTCCCCTCTAACAATGCAGCCGTGAAGGGGCTTGCCGCCGCAAACGCTCTTGGATTGTCGATTCCCGGCAACATAGACTACCTGGGGTTCGACGATTGTGACGTGTTCGAAGTATATTCTCCTAAGATTCCACATATCAGCCAGTCCACCAAGGAATTCGGGATAGAGTCCTTCAATATGCTCCTGGATTTGCTCGAAGGAAGGGAAGTGAACTCCAAGGTACTGGAGCCTATTTTCGTAAACGTCTGATTTCCAAGTCTGAAGATATGACGACAATACAAGTTACAAGGAAGGCAGCAGTCGTAGCGGACTACGACGTTGTCGTGTGCGGTGGTGGACCCGCCGGTTTCATTGCAGCTGTAGCTGCTGCCAGGGAGGGTGCCAGAACGGCGATAATCGAGCAATACGGCTTCCTCGGGGGAATGGCAACGACGAGTTTCGTCACCCCGCTGAGCGTCTTCACCTATAACGGCAAACTGGTAATAGGAGGCATACCCTGGGAATTCGTAAACCGCCTCAGCGAACTGGGAGGCGCCAGGATCGAGCACCCGCTGGGGAACGTGGCTTTCGAGCCGGAGCTCTATAAGTTGATGTGCCAGAGAATGATGCAGGAAGCCGGAGTGGATATGTACCTGCACAGCTACCTTACCGACTGCATACTCGAAGGCAAACGCATCACGCACGTGATTATCGAGAACAAGAACGGAGCCGAGGCCATCGCCGGCAAGGTGTTCGTGGATTGCACAGGAGATGCTGATCTCGCTTCCATTGCGGGAGTTCCGATGCAGGAGAGCAACGGCGCTCCCCTGCAGCCGCTGTCGAGCTATTTCCTGCTTGGAGGCGTTGATACTGACACTCCTATGATGCAGAAGGCTATCCACCACAACAGGCAGGGTGAGAATTGCCACTGCCTGCCGGTACGCGAGAAACTCCTGTCGCTAAAGGACAAACTGGGCATACCGGAGTTCGGAGGGCCTTGGTTCTGCACTACCCTGCATCCCGGGTGCATCGCCGTCAATATGACCAGAACCAGCGGAGACGCCACCGACAACCGCGACTTTACCGCCGCCGAGTGCCGCCTTCGTGAAGATGCCTTCAAGATGGCGCGTGTGCTCAGGGAGAACGTGGAAGAGTTCAGAAACAGCTACATCATCGCCATCGCCGTCCACGGCGGAATACGCGAAACGAGACGGATCAAAGGCATCCACACAATAAGCGGAGAGGAATACCTGTCGGCATTCGAATATCCCGACAGCGTGTCCCGCGGAGCACATCCCATCGACATCCACCGGGCCGGCGGCGCTGAACAGAACATAACCTTCCTTAAAGAGCCGGCCTACGTACCCTACCGCGCGCTGATAACCCCCGGATACCCCAACCTGCTCGTAGCGGGGCGGTGCCTGAGCGCCGATCGGACTGCCTTCGCGTCACTTCGGGTCCAGGCAAGCTGTATGGGAACCGGACAGGGAGCCGGAGTCGCGGCGGCACGATGTGCGGCGGCAGGGATTCCGGTACAACAGGAGGACACAGTCTCCCTGCGCGAACGTCTTAGAGAAATAGGAGCAGTAATATAAGATATGGAAACACTCGACTACATAGTAATCTTAATCTACTTCCTCGGGCTTATAGCGGTCAGTCTCATAATGTCCCGCAAAATCAAGAATTCCGAGGATATGTTCATAGCCGGGCGCAACTCTTCGTGGTGGCTCTCCGGAATTTCTTCCTATATGACAATTTTCTCCGCCAGCACCTTCGTGGTCTGGGGAGGGGTCGCATACAAGTCCGGACTGGTGGCCGTCGTAGTGGCAATCTGCCTCGGCATCGCCTCTTTCGTCGTCGGGAAATGGATTTCCGGGAAATGGAGACAGCTGCGTATCAAGTCTCCCGGAGAGTTCCTGACCGTGCGCTTCGGGCACAGGTCAGTGAGTTTCTACACAATTTCCGGCATTGTCGCCAGAGCCGTCCACACAGCCGTGGCTCTGTACGCGGTCGCTGTAGTGATGTGTGCCTTGATAAAGGTGCCTGAAGGCAGCATCCTCGCGAGCACCGGTCTGGCCGGGGACTCCCCCGAGGGGTTCCTGAGCATCTGGTGGGCGCTACTTATACTTGGCACCATAGCCCTCGTGTACACCATTGCCGGAGGATTCCTCGCAGTGCTGATGACTGACGTCATACAGTTCGGAGTCCTGTTCGCCGTGGTGGTCTTTATGATACCCCTTTCCTTTAATGCTGTAGGTGGATTGAATCGTTTCATTGATGGTGCTGCACAGATTCCGGGCTTCCTGTCTGGCACTTCTCCGACCTACACATGGCTGTGGCTGGCGCTGTGGGTGGTGCTGAACGTTTCGATGATAGGCGGAGACTGGCCTTTCGTGCAGCGCTACATCAGCGTTCCTACTGTCAAGGACGCCAGAAAGAGTACCTACCTCATTGGAGCGCTGTATCTGGTCACTCCCCTGATATGGTATCTGCCCACTATGGTTTACCGAGTTATGGAACCGGGGCTCGGGCTGGAACTGGACGCCGCGGCTCTGACTTACAACGGGGAGCACGCCTATGTCAATATGAGCAAGATGGTGCTGATGAGCGGAATGGTGGGGATGATGCTCGCCGCTATGCTGTCGGCTACCCTGAGCAACGTGTCGGGCATATTGAACGTATATGCAAATGTCTATACCTACGAAATCTGGGGCCACGGCGAAAAGAACCGCAATGCCTCAGAGCGCAAGCGCATCAGGGTCGGGAGAATGTTCACCCTCATCTTCGGGCTGGTGATTATCGCCCTGTCTATGCTCGTGCCCTTCGCAGGCGGAGCCGAAAAAGTCGTGGTGACGCTGCTGACAATGGTGATGTGCCCGCTGTACATCCCGTCCATCTGGGGACTTTTCTCCAAGAGACTATCAGGAAATCAGCTGATTTGGGCTATGGTGGCAACCTGGGTAATCGGAATAACGGCAAAATTGACCGTCCCCGCCCAGGTGTTGTCTTCGAGTCTGATCGAATCGATTTCGGGCTGCGTTCTCCCGGTTCTGATTCTTGCCGGAATGGAAGTATGGTCTGCCTCCAGGGGCATATCCCGCGAAGGATTTGAAAAGATTCGGCAATACACCGACCCGAGTGCAGAAGTCGAGCCCGGCCCTATGGAGAAGAAGGCGGTCAAGGCCTATTCACTTATGGCCGTCGACTGCTTCTGCATAACACTCGGCGCAGTTGTCCTGCTGCTTGCAGGGCTTCTGATTGCCGGCGATCCCAAAACTCTTGCCGTGAAGGGCATAGTGCTGGGATTCTGCATCTGCATCGGCATTGTCATTGCCCTCTATGCGGCATACCGTATTATCGACAGAAACAACAACAAACAAATACCTCAAAGCCATGAATAACAGATTATCAATCCTGGCCGGCTTAGCCATAATTGCTCTGGCCAGCGCATGTCAGAAACAGCCCGTCCCCGTAATGGACCTATCAACAAAAGAAATTGAAGTTTCGGCGGATGGAGAAGTCGTTACCTTTGACTTGACTACCAATGTTTACTACAGGGTTAACAATGACTGCGTTGACGACAACGGAGCTTTCTGGGCAGAAATCAGCGAGCCCAAGACAAATGGTGAAGTATCCACATTCACTCTGACCGTAAAACCCAATCCCAAGCAAGAGATTCGCTCCGCAAGCATCCGCTTCATCGGAGACGGAGTCACTCCCCTCGCGCTGACCATTACCCAGAAGGCAATGGTCCCCGTCGGAGTATCCGTTCCTGAGATTTCGGTTGGATTCACCGACACTTCCGCCGAATTCACCGTCCTCGGAGACAAGAGTTGGACTGCTGTATGCGACAAAGCTGAATTCGTACTCAGCGCCACTCAGGGCACGGGCGAAAAGACTGTCAGCGTCACCTTCCCTCAGAACACTGGCTACGATGCCATAAACGCCACTGTCACTGTCACAATCGCAGGTAAGGACTACACCGTAAAGATTACCCAGAACGGTACTCCTAAACCCGAATACATCGACCTCAGTGCCACAGCAACAGCCAACTGTTATATCATCGACAAGGCAGGTAACTATATGTTCTCCGCCACCGCCCGCGGCAACAAGGTCGTTCCTGCTTCCCAGACTCTGCCCGCTTCGATAGAACCCGCGTCCGTAAAGGTTCTCTGGTCCACCTTCAATACCGGAGAGGCTCCCACTGACGACAATGCCATCATCAAGGACGTCACACTCGACAAAGGATTTGTAAAGTTCAAAAGCGCATCTATCTCTGAACTCGTTCAGGGCAACGTGGTAATTGCCGCTCTCAATGCAGAAGGAGAGATAATCTGGAGCTGGCACGTATGGGCCACCACTCCCGTCAGTGACGTCAATTTCAAAGGAGTGATCTGGATGGACCGCAACCTCGGAGCTCTCGCGCCTAACACATACCAGACCAAGGATCCTCTCGCCTGCGGACTCCTGTACCAGTGGGGACGCAAGGATCCTATGCGCGGCTCCCGCTCCTATGCCGTAGAGGCTGAAGGGAACGACATTGCCACGACCGGAACCTGGCCTGCACCCCAGGTCGCATCAGAAGAGAACGGCTCGATTGATTTTACAATCAAGAACCCCCAGTTGGTTATCTATGCCAAAGATAGGAATCACAACAACAAGGACTGGATCTGGGGCACACAGTATGACGACCTCTGGGGAGGCGGCGACGATGCAACCGTGACCAAAAAGACAATGTTTGACCCCTGCCCTGCCGGATACTGTGTACCTACGGCTGAACAGACGCAGAAAACTGGATTCACGAAGGATAATATCCAGAAGGATAACAGCGGATTGGGAAGCTCCGACTTCTGGTTCACCTACGCAGGAGGAATTGGATACGATAGCGGAACCATCATCAATCCCGGACTATACTGCTACTATGCCACCTCTACAACAAGCAGCGTTAATTCACTCTGCATACGTTCCCACAGCACTGCCATGAACCTTGCCGCAAGTTCGGGACGCACTGCCGGATACTCGATAAGATGTGTAAAGGAACAGTAAGAGACTGACCTCTATGAATAAATTGTTTATCAGTACATTGTGTGCTCTTTTGATGTGCGTTTCTGCCTTTGCGCAGGACGTCATCAAAGGAGTTGTCAGGGACGCATCCGGCCCAGTGTCCGGAGTGATGGTTCTCGACAAGAACAACGGAGTCTGGAGCACCACGGATCTGGACGGCAATTTCACCGTCACGAAGGCTGCAAAGGGGCACACTCTCGAATTTTCCTGCCTGGGATTCACCACTGTCACGCTCGAGTGGAACGGACAGAACCCGCTTAACGTTGCAATCAACGAAGACTATGAGCAGCTTGAAGAGACCGTCGTAATCGGTTACGGTTCAGTGAAGAAAAAAGACCTTACAGGGTCGGTGGGAGTTCTCAACGGGGATATCATCTCCCAGCAGAGCACCTCGCAGCTGTCTCAGTCTCTGCAGGGTCTGATGCCTGGCCTTCAGGTATCCAGGACCGGCAGCATGCCGGGAGCAAGCGCAACAATCAAAGTGCGCGGCATCACGACTATGTCCGACAGCAGCCCGCTGATTCTGGTTGACGGGATGGTCGTCAGCAGCCTGGACTATGTTGCTACCGAAGACGTCAGGCAGATTACCGTCCTCAAGGATGCCGCATCCGCTTCAATCTACGGAGCCCGCGCCGCATCTGGTGTCATCCTGATTACGACCAAGGAAGCCAGTGACGGCCAGCTTTCGGTGGGGTACAACGGGGAACTTTCCCTCATTACCCCTACCGAACTGCCCGAATTCCTCACGGGTGTAACCGAGTATATGACAATGTATAACGAATGGGCCTGGAACGACGCCGGCAACCCGGTCGGCGGAGAATACGCCTCGTTCTCAAAGGATTACATCGACAACTACTTCGAGAACAACAAGTACGACCCTATTACATATCCGAATTACGACTGGAAGGGAACCATCCTCAACAAGACTGCACCACGCCACAAGCACAACCTCACGATGACTTACGGAAATAAGGACGTAAAGACCCGCATTTCCGCCAGTTACGAAAAGGTTAACGCCCTTTATGAAGGTTCCAGCCACGAACGCATCTCACTGCGTGCCCGCAACAGCATCAAGTTCAACGACAAGCTGTCCGGTTCAATGGATTTCTCCTTCCGCCACGCAATCAAGGAAGACCCGCAGTCCGGGAGCCCTCTCAAGGCGGCGTATATGTACCCTTCCATATACCTCGGAACTTATCCCGACGGACGCCTGGGGCCCGGTAAGGAAGGCAGCCTGAGCAACACCCTCGCAGCACTTCGCGAAGGCGGTGAGAAATCGACCGTTGCCGACCACATCAGCGGAAAGATCTCGCTGAGTTACAAGCCCTTCGAAGGATTTGACATCACGGCAAACCTGACTCCGACTTTCACTTTCACCGGAATCAAGGATATGAAGAAAGCCGTTCCGATTTTCGATGCCTACGACACTGACTTGATGCTCGGATACATCTCCGGCTACAACACCAATTCTCTTAGCGAGGAAAGGCGAAACTCCAGGGCCCTTGAAACCCAGGTCACAGCCACCTACGACAAGACTTTCGCCCTGAAGCACAATTTCAACGCAATGGCCGGTTACGAGGACTATATGTACACCTACGAGACGGTTTCGGCCGCATCCGACAAGATGGAACTCGCGACCTTCCCCTACCTCGACCTTGCCAACATCAATGCCCTCACAGTAGGAGGCAATTCCTATCAGAATGCCTACAGGTCCTTCTTCGGAAGATTGATGTACAATTATGACAGCAGGTATTACGTTCAGGCCAATGTCCGAGCTGACGCTTCCTCACGCTTCCACAAGAACCATCGCTGGGGTTACTTCCCATCCGTATCCATGGGATGGGTGGTGAGCAACGAGAAGTTTATGTCCTCGGTAAAACCTGTCAACTACCTTAAACTGCGCGCTTCGCTGGGTTCGCTCGGCAACGAGAGAATCGGAAACTATCCCTACCAGACCTACATTTCCTTCAGCAAGGCCATTATGTATGATGCTGCCGGCAAGACTCCCCAGTCGGTAATGAGCGGCGCCCAGGCGGGATTCGCCTACCAGGACATCCACTGGGAGAAGACCTGGAGCTGGGATCTCGGAATCGATGCGACCTTCCTGGGGAACAGGCTCGACCTGACCGCCGACTACTACTTCAAGAAGACCACCGATATGCTCCTGGACGTTGCTATTCCCGGATTTACCGGATACACCGCTCCCGAGCGCAATGCCGGTGACATGCACACCAGAGGATGGGAAATCAAGGTCGGCTGGCACGACAAGATAGGAGACTTCAGCTACTCCGTCAGCGCGAACCTGTCCGACTACAGGTCCATTATGGGCGACCTCAACGGGAAGCAGGTGTTCAACCCAGACGGAACCATCATCACCGAAGGAGAGGAGTACAATTCATGGTACGGATACAAGTCCGACGGTCTGTTCCAGAGTACCGAGGAGATTGCCTCTAGCGCGCTTCTGGTGTCCTCGGTCAAGCCCGGAGATGTCAAGTATGTCGATGTAAGCGGTCCTGACGGAGAACCCGACGGAATCATCAACCAAACACACGACCGCGTAAGCCTCGGCAGTTCCCTGCCTCACTTCATCTACGGTGGAAGCGTATCCCTCGTTTGGAAAGGCATCTCATTCTCTATGATCTTCAACGGAGTCGGAAGCCAGTATTCTCGGCTCACCGAGAGTATGATCCGTCCTCTCCAGTCACAGTGGCTCCCCGCACCCGCCGAAATGCTGAACAGCGACGGCAGCCGCAACTACTGGTCTGTTTACAACACAGCGGCCGAGAATGCAAGCGTTAGATACCCGAGGCTCAGCCACCAGGGCGGAGAGTACAACAACTACAAGATGTCCGACTTCTGGCTTGTCAACAGTTCCTATATGCGTATCAAGAACATCAACCTCGGATATACTTTCCCCAAGGCAATGCTTTCCGGAACCGGAATCAGCGGATTGAAGGTTTATCTCAACGTTGACGACCCGATATGCTTCGACAACTACCTCAAGGGATGGGATCCCGAAGCAGGTGCATCCTCTTACATTGCAAGAACATTCACCATCGGTGTTGACCTCAAATTCTAAGCTGTATGACAAAGAGAATATATTCGATAATTGCCGGAGCCGGACTTCTCGCAATGGCGGCATCCTGCGCAAATCTTGACCTGAATCCTCTCTCCTCGGCTTCGAGCGAGAACTGGTATTCCAACCCAGGGGAAGTGCGGATGTCGCTGAACGACTTCTACAGGAGTACGTTCTTCCAGATTGAGCAGAACTGGACAATGGATCGCAACACAGACGACTGGTCCCAGCGCACCAACATCTACGCGATTGCCGCAGGTTCGCTCGACGCTTCGACAAAATCCAATCCGGACATAGCCACCACCTGGCAGTACACCTACCGCAACATAAGTCGCGCCAACCGTATTCTGGACGCTTTGGATAATCTCGAAGGCAAGTATTCCACAGATGAGCTGGACAACCTCCGCGGCGAAGCCCGTTTCTTCAGGGCCTACGCATACTCGAGGCTTATCACCCTCTGGGGAGACGTTCCCTTCTTCCTGACCAGCATCACTCCGGAAGAAGCTTTCGAAATGGGGCGCACCGACAAGGCTGTCATTCTGGATCAGATATACAAGGACTTTGACTTTGCCGCATCCGTGCTTCCTCTGAAAAACAACGGCATAGGAATCACCCGAGTGGACAAAGGCTGCGCACTTGCCTTCAAGGCCCGCATAGCCCTGTACCAGAAAGACTACGCTACCTGCGCAAAAGCGGCCAAGGACTGTATGGACCTGAAGCACTACAGCCTTTTCGCCGGTTACGGTGAATTGTTCCGCGACCAGACCAAGAACTGCGAAATAATCCTGTCCATTCCTCACTCAAACGAGCTTGAACTAGACGAAGATGGTAATCCGACTACTCAGAACATAGGCACTTTCATAGCCCGCAGCGCAGGTGGAACACACAACGCCCAGCCTTCCTGGGAGCTTCTCGCCACATATGAGATGACCAACGGCAAGACTATCGACGACCCCACAAGCGGTTTCGATCCCCACAATCCATTCGCGGGTAGGGACCCACGCTGCTGCGAAACCTTCGCCGCACCCGGAACCAAGATTTACAACATCGACTGGAATCCGGCTCCCGATAAGATAAAGACCTGGGACTATACCAAGCAGGAATTAATTGTAAACAAGGATTCAAAGGGAGGAGCCGATGCTACCAACGCCTCCTACAACGGCTGCTGCCTGCGCAAGGGAGCCCGAGACGAGTGGCGCACCGAGAAGCGCAATGACAACCCAGTAATACTGATGCGTTATGCCGACGTGCTGCTGATGTATGCTGAAGCGCAAATCGAGTTGAACAAAATCGACGACCTCACACTTGACTGCATCAATGACGTAAGGGCAAGGGCCTACGGGGTATCAAGAAATGACATCACCCAGTATCCTGCCATAACAACTACCGAACAGAGTGCCCTGAGGAAGGTTCTGCGCAGGGAAAGGAGAGTCGAGTTCGCGTGGGAGAACCTGCGTTACTTCGACCTGCTACGCTGGCACCAGCTGGAGAAAGCCTTCGGTCACAATATGTTCGGTTTCACCCGCAACGCAGCTGTCGCAAAAGAGAACTTCGACAGCGGAAACTGGTTCTGGCCCAGCGTTCCCAAGTTCGACGAAGATGGATTCCCCTGCTTCGAGGATATGGTTGACGGAACCTACATCGTGCAGCACGGAATACGCAAGTTCGAACCAAGAATCTATCTTTGGCCTTTGCCGAGCAACGATGTCCAGATTATGAACGGCAAACTTGAACAGAATCCCGGTTATTAATATTTGCGACAATGAGCGTTGATGAAATACTGCTGCGGAGCCGCTTCCAGCCGCTCGGGCGAATACTGATTTACGACATATTCAACAACGGCCTCAACGGGTGGATGACGATAATGCCGAATTTCACTGAGTATCCCGATTTCGACGTCCCAAAGACCCTGGTCAACAAAGACCAGTGGCCTCCGGTGATGTTGAGCACCGCCACGTTCCGCTATCCCGGCACGCACGGTTCCTTATCCGGGACCTATTCGATGAAAGTTTCGACTCGTCCGACGGCTAATCCCTACAGCGAGATGCCCGCCGAGGGGTCTATGGGGCACGCCATAAAGAGATTGTCCTTCTCCCGTCCGGGAAGCCGTTATCTGCAGATTGAGGCCTGGTTCTCATACACGGCCGAGCAGGACGTGGTGGACGGAGGTGACCGTCCGCAACCAGGACTGCACGAAAACTCAATTAGAGAATTCGGTATGGGCTTCGACACCCAGGAAGGCGGGAAACGCTATTTCAGCGGGATGAGATATCTGAATGCTGTTGACGGCAAACTGGCCCAGAAGTGGCAATACGTCCTCTCCGCGGACGGAATCACTGACAAGGAATGGGCCTACGGACTCGAAGGAGACTGGTGTAAGAAGGGCATTGACCCGTGGTGGTTCGGCCGTCGCTATCCCAATGGTGACCACGACGGATTCCGCGACCTGCCCGACGGCAGGCAACCTCTCATCTACAACGAGACTGACGACAAACTCAACTGGCAGTATATGAGGCTAAAGATCGACACCATCAGCCACGAATACGTGGAATTCCAGTGTCAGGACAGAATCTGGGACCTCAGGGGGATTCCTCTGGACGTGGTGGACGGATACAAGCGAATCGACAACCTCATCAACCCCGTCTTCTGGGTAAGCACGGACACCAATCGCAGAGTCTTCCTCTATGTTGATTCGGTCGTAGTGTCCCAGGAATAAGTTTTACCTCACAAAGAGAATGCGCAAAAGATGAAAATGTTCCAAGATGCTCACCTTGAGGTGAAAAAATTCTTTTCGGGAAGTTTCTGCACCAATCCCTACGAAGCAGGATGGGCCGACGAAGCGATTTTCTTCATCCTGGTCGAGAAACAGCTTGGGGAGCCCGTAATGACCGCGAGAGTGCAACTTTCTCAGGACGGCGTGCACTTCACCGACGACGGGTCCTCCCCTGTCACAATCAGTGGGATTGGGCAGCACTTTATCAAGGTGCAGCCCAACTTCGGCAATTACCTCCGCCTTGCCGTTAAAATTGAAGGCGGGGAAATGTTCTTAAATATTCACATTGCATGCAAAGGATAAGCTGTATAGTTACAACGGTTTTGCTGCTGGCTTCCGGCTGTACTGCGGACTCGAGCGGCAAGCCCGACGCACCGGCAATAAGGCCCGGCAACAACAATCCCTCCAACGGAAGCGGGACAAGTGCCATCGAGGTCGGCAAGACCATCCCCGCCTGGCAGAAAGGCCAGATGGATATCCACTTCATCAACACGACGATGGGGGAATCCGTCTTTGTCATCTTCCCTGACGGCACCCAGATGCTCATAGATGCGGCAAGTTCGCTTGTTTCCACAAACTCCAATTCTAACACAACCAATACAGGCATCCGCAGCCGTTGGGATCCTACCCGCACCGGCACGAGAGGTTCAGAAATCATCTCCGATTACCTCCGCAAGTGTATGGACTGGACCAAAAACAGCACCATAGACTACGCTGTTGTAACCCATTTCCACAGTGACCATTTCGGCGGATATTCCGAATCATTGCCGCTTTCGGCCAAGTCCAAGAGCTACCGCATCAACGGGATGTCGGAGATTTTTGACAATTTCAAAATCGGGAAACTCATCGACAGGGGCTACCCCGACTACAACTACCCGTTCGATATGGCGACAATGGCCGACAACGCCTCCGCCTGCGCCAATTATATCTCAGCGGTAAAGTGGAACGTAGGCAAGGGCAATTTTACTGCCGAGATCTTCAAGCCCGGAGTCAACGACCAGATTGTCGCCAAATACGACGCTGCAGCCTATCCCGGAGTCAGGGTGCAGAACATATCCGTAAATGGTGAAATCTGGACCGGCAGCGGCTCAGCGACCAAGAAAACCTTCCCCACCCGTGAACAGCTTTCCTACAGCGATTCCAGGAACATCACCAGCAGCGACAACTGTCCCCCGGAGAACATCAACAGTTGCGTGATGCGAATCAGCTACGGGCTGTTTGACTTCTTTGCAGGAGCCGACCTCCAGTACAACGGAAAATCATACTTCGCCTGGAAAGATGCCGAGCTGCCCTGTGCCAAGGCCTGCGGTCAGGTCGAGCTTATGAAGGCCGACCACCACGGCACCGCCAACACCAACCAGGACACAGCGCTGAAGGCCCTCAATCCGCAGAGCATCGTGGTATGCTCCTGGGTTGACTGCCACCCTAGAACTTCAGTTCTCAACAGTATGGAAAAGGTACTGCCCGGGGCGGACATCTACATCACTAACTTCTGGCAGGGCGAAAGGCCTAAGGGAGTCGATGACAAGGTTACTGCGGAAGAGGCCGCCAGAGTCAAGGGATACGACGGGCACATAGTGGTAAGGGTTGCCGAGGGAGGCTCTAGCTATGTCGTAATGAGTACCACCGATTCCGACGGCAAGATGACCGTCAAGAACGTTTCCGGAACCTACAAGTGCAGATAATGGAAAAGAAATTCCTTTTGCCGATCGCCCTCCTTGTCGGCAGCCTAACGCTTCAGGCCCAGATATACGTGGAGCCAGAGAAGAATGTGGAATGTACCGTATTCCTCGAAAAGCAAGGCCGCGGGATGGCGCAGCAGGGAATGGAAATCTGGGACAGATACATATTTTCCTGCGAAGATGGAGGTCACGTCAACGTGTATGACTTCAGGACAGCCTCTCCCAAACCCATTGCCGGGTTTGAACTCGGGTCTTCACGTCCGGACAACCACGTCAACAACGTCTGTTTCGGAGTTGAGACGGCAAAAGGAGGCTCTTTCCCCTTGCTCTATGTAACCAATGGCAAGGTCGGCAGCGAAATCGAGTGGACCTGCTTCGTGGAGAACATAAGGCGCCGGGGCCGCAAGTTCTCGTCCGAGATTGTCCAGACCATAGTTCTGGACGGCAAGGGATGGGACGCAGCCGGATTTGTGCCGATTTTCGGAGCTCCGAGTTGGCTGGTCGACCGCGAAAGAGGACAACTCTGGATATTCTCGGCGCGCAAGCGCACTGTTCCTTCCGTCACCCGGAATGCCTGGGAAAACCAGTATGTAGCCACTCGCTTCCGCATCCCTACCCTGAGCGAAGGCCCGGAGGTTCATCTGGGAGCCGGGGATATCCTGGGCCAGGCCGTATTCCCCTTTGACGTATGGTTCACCCAGGCCGGATGCGTCCACGACGGGAAAATCTATTTCTGCTTCGGCCTAGGTCGCAAAGACAAGACACGCCCGTCACGAATCAGGGTTTACGACACCGACAGGCGTACGATTTGCGCCCGCTACGAGTTGCAGGAGCAGGTTCTGCAGGAGCCGGAAGATATAGTGGTACGGGACGGATGGATGTATCTGAACGCCAACACCAACCCCTCAAAGACGAAGGAGAACCCCTGCATTTACAGAATTTCCCTGCCTTCGCCCAGACCAAAGTCGGAGAGCGACGGGCAGATATCCCAGGAACCGGAAGGCATCAAGCAGATATCCCAGGACCCAGAGAGGGCTGGCGGAGTATATTACATTACGGATCTGTCAAACCCTGTAACAGCGGCGCCCGAAGGCTACGAACCCTTCTATATCAACGGCTACTTCCGTCACGGGGCGAGGCACATAGACGACAAAAAGACATACCCCTTCATATACGGGTTGCTTGAAGAGAACGCCGACAACCTTAGCGGTCTGGGAAAAGCAGTCCGAGACAGGCTGATGCCGTTCCGAAGGAATCTGGAGTACTGCGAAGGAGACCTGACCGGAATTGGATACCGTCAGGGCGAAGGAATAGGCCGAAGGATGGTGGAAAACTATCCCGAGGTGTTCCGCGAAGGGGCATTCATAAAGATGAACTCGACCAACGTGCTGAGAGTCAGTGCCACGATGCAGGCTGTCCACGCAGGTATGCTGTCGCTGCAGCCCTCGCTCGGCTCGGACGAGATAAGCAATTCCCGCTCCTTCCTCGAAGAACTGAACCCGTACGGAAGCGAATGTCCGGGTGTGCCTGAAATCGACAGGTTCATCCTCCACGGGAAAGAGGCTTCCTGGCGCAAAGAATACGAATCCTATCTTCAGAAGCACATTGACACCGATGCTTTCCTTGCCAGGCTTTTCCAGAACCCGGATGCAGTAAAGGCTGTCCACGACCCTATAGAGGTGGAATGGAGATTCTTTCTTATGGCATCGCTGATGCAGTGTCTGGACCGGCAGGTACCTCTTTGGGATCTGTTCACTCCGGAGGAAATCTACTGCTGGGCGGTGGCTGAAAACTACAAATATTTCTCACAGAAGGGGCCTGAGCCTAAGAACCGCGGACGCAGCTGGGCGCGAGGGGCGAAGACTTTGAGACATCTGCTCGAAGAATCTCGCAGGGACATACTCGCCGGACGCCACGGAGTGGACCTCAATTTCGGGCACGACGGTGTGCTGATGGCGGTTCTGACTAACTTGCAGGCAGGCTCCTGGGCAGAGGAGGCCCGTTCTCCCGAGGAGGCTTTCACGAAATGGCAGTACTGGAACATCCCAATGGGAGCTAACCTGCAGATGATATTCTACCACAGCGTAGCGAATCCGGACAAGATTCTCGTAAAGTTTATGCTGAACGAAAAGGACCTGAAACTCCCGCTGGAATCGGTCCAGGGGCCTTACTACGACTGGGTTGAAGTTTACGATTTCTATATTAGGCAGTGCGACAAGGCCGAAAGGCTGCTCGCAGACACAGAAAATCTTTCTTATGATTTGTTTTGATTACGACAGAAGGCAGGTGCAGCCCGGCATCCTGCACTTCGGAGTGGGCAATTTCCATAGGGCACATCTTGAGTTCTATCTCAACAAACTTCTCGCTTCGGGAGAGGACCTCTCCTGGGGCGTTTGCGGAGCGATGATATTGCCCGGCGACGAAGCGCTTTACAAGGCTCTAAAGGCCGATGACGGAGTGTACGAACTTACCGTATGCAGCGCAGACGGCCACAGGGATGTTTACCGCATTGGGTCGCTCGTAGGTTTGGAATGGGGCATAGAGAATCCAGAGGCAATAATCTCGAAGATTGCATCGGCTCAGACCAAGATAATCACCCTTACGATTACCGAGGGCGGGTACAAATCCGACAATGCCAGCGAAGGGTCCGTATTCTGGTATGTGGCCAAGGGCTTGCGTCTGAGGATGGAAGCGGGCCTGCCAATTACCATACTTTCCTGCGACAATCTCCAGCATAACGGCGATACGACTCGGCGCTCTTTTATGAGTTATTTCGAAAGGGAGTGCCCGGATGTGGCCGAATGGGCGAAAACGAACGTTACCTTCCCCAATTCGATGGTCGATAGAATCACTCCTGCCACAAAATCCGGGAAGATTACAGACGTTCTCTGCGAGGATTTTATCCAATGGGTGGTGGAAGACAATTTCATCGCCGGAAGGCCTCAGTTAGAGAAGGTTGGGGTGCAGTTCACTTCTGACGTGACCCCCTACGAGAATATGAAACTGAGCCTGCTTAACGCATCGCACACTCTCCTGAGCTATCCTTCGTATCTGGAGGGATTCAAGAAGGTTGATGCTGTGCTTGCCGATTCGAGGTACAGGAATCTTCTGGCCCTGTTTATGGACAGAGACGTCACTCCATACGTGGAGGTTGCGGAAGGGATCGACCTCACCGAGTACAAGGCAACCCTGCTGAGGCGTTTCTCCAACGCCGCTATAAGCGATCAGGTTTCGCGCCTGTGCGGTGACGGGATTGCCAAATTCGCGGTGTATGTGGTTCCGACTCTTTCCAAAATGCTCCGTGAGGGACGGGACTGCCGGATTGAAGCCTTCCTGCTGGCGAGCTATTTCAAGTATCTATGTCTGGGACATACCGAGGATGGCGAAATAATTGACATCTTCGAGCCTCACATTACTGATAAGGACAAGGAAACTATTGCTTCGGGAGACCCTGACGCCTTCTTGTCGCTCTCCCCTTTCGAGAGCCTTAAGTTGGAGTCGCAGCCAGAATTTGTCAGCGAATACCATCAGTTTATCGCAGAGAGCGTGGCTCAGGGATTGGATAGGATTTTGGGAATTGTCGAAAAATGAGAATAGCATCAATTGGAGAAATAGTCTGGGACATACTCCCGGAAGGGAAGCAGCTCGGAGGAGCGCCGGTGAATTTTGCTTTTTACGCTTCACAGTTCGGGGCGGAGGCCTGTCCGG
>JAQXJU010000110.1 GCA_029009115.1 Bacteroidales bacterium
CGAGGAATCCACGGCAATCTGCTGGAAGCGGCGTATCTCAGCAGCCCCTTTCACGTTGAAAAGGCCGCCGACCTCGCCGTTTTTGATACGGTCTTCGACATTGAGACTTACACCTTCACCGGTAGTGATGGTACCGGCGACTGGCAGGTTGAGCTGGCCGATCTTCTCCTCGAGGGTCATCCTGCCCATCAGGGAAGATACGAAACGGTCCATCTCAGGATTGCCGGATGCGCTCTTCGTGCAGGAAGATGCGCCTATTGCCAGCGTCAGAAGCGCTGATGCGGCAAAGAGAACTATCTGTCTTGTTTTCATAATGAATGTATATATATCAAAAATGTCATTCCCTGCTAAAGCCAAGTTTAGAGAGTCCGGCCTGTACGTCGGAGTCCCGCATGAAATTGTCCCAGAGGAGACCGGTCCTTGCATTTTCCATCATAATGACTATAGGTCCCTGGTCTATCGCTATGTACGAGTCGGCGAACCACCTGTCTCTCAGGGAGAAGGCATCGTGGAAGCCGTATTCGCCCCAAAGTCTGTCGCCGAGTACGTAGTAGAAATATTCCATCGCGGCGGCAGACTGCTCCGGAAGATATGGATATGAGGCCAGGGCCGCCGTAGGGGCTATGGTGCCCCTGTCATTCGTAGGCGAAGAGGCGGTGTAGCCCTTGCTGTAATCGGAAGCGGTCAGGCCCCAGCAGGACTCGCTGTAGCAGTTGGCTGGCTTCCCGGCGCAATATTTCCAGTTGATGAAGGCGTGGGCGCAATTCTGCTCCCAATAGTCGGCGTAGGCATCCTTGAGATGTCTCGGATCCAGGCCGAGGAAGGAATAATGCGCGAAAAACATCGGGCCGCCATAGTCCTGGCCGAGGGGCAGGGTGACTCCGAAGAAATTACGTCCGTTGCGCAAGGCCCCGCCATTCGCCCAGCCCTCGTCATATACGGACTTATCTATAGGGTATGTAGGAGAGGATGCGGCGAGCACATAGACTATCAATGCCTCATTCCATCCCCGTATAGGCATATTCATTTTCCACTCCACATTTGGCGACCAGTGCCAGTAGAGCTGATTTTCGCCGTCCCGGCGGTACCAGGACCATTCGACGCCCTCCCACAGTTCGGTCGCAAGGGCGCGAAGACGGATCTCGTCCTCATCAGAGTGCGAGAAATACTGTCTCAGGGTCAGTATGCCCTGAATCATGAAAGCGGTCTCGACCAGGTCTCCACCATCGTCATAGGTGGAAAAGGCAATGGCCTTGCCGCTGTTTCCATCGAGCCAGTGCGACCAGGCCCCGTGGAAACGTTCGGATTTGTCCTTGAGGAAGTCCAGCACCTTCAGGCAATGGGCAAGTCCCTCCTCGCGGCTGATCCATCCCCTCTCGATAGCAACAGGTATGGTCATAAGGGCGAAGCCGCTGCCTCCCGAGGTAACCGTATCACCGGAGCCCTTGCGCTCACGTGCAAGACCGGAGACAGGATGCGCATAATCCCAGAAATAGAGGAAGGCGGCTTTCTGTACCTTCTCGAAAAGCTCGTCCCGGCTTATGCGGGGGAACTTGTCGGAAGGGTCGTATTCTGTAGTGAAACTGAAAATAAGCTCATCCGGCAGATTCACGCCGAGCTTCTTCCCGGCGCAAAGTCTCAAAGAGATGCGGCTGAAGGCAGGCAGCGGAGCCACAGTCCCGACATGCAGAGTCCGTCTGTCCTCCCCTGTCACGCTGAAAGCGAAGAGTTCGGAGCTGCATCCGGACACGAGCAGGAGGGAAGGGTCGAAAGCATCGATATCCAATGGCTTTGTAAACTCAAAGTCCATATACACCCCTTCCAGAGGCACATTGACCGGCACAGAATTGACCGAAGTGCTCTTTCCGCAGAAAGAAAAAGAGGACAGTATGGCTGTCGGCAGTTCCACGGGCTGCTCCTTGCAGGAACTTCCCGCAAGCAAGAGGGCCAGGGCCGCTATGAATCCGTATGATCTTTTCATATAAAAGGGAAAAAGGGAGGCAGGCGCACCCGCCCCCCTTAAGAGAATTAAAGCTGAGAGATCTCTGCGTCGTAGAGATTCTTTGCCTCAGTTGCATTGAGGCCCTTGTTGTAGATGCGGAGCTCGTCCATCTGGCCGTTCATCCAGCCCATCCACTCATCGGTAGCACCCTCCAAAACCTTCTGGCGCCAGCCGTTGATAAGAACCTGGGTGAAAGGATGGAAGGTGATGGCACCTGCAGGGGCATCATTGGCGAGGACGGCGACATAATTCTCCGGAGTAACGTCAACGCCGTTCACAAAGGCGTGGAACTCGGAAGTATTCTCGTCATAAGACCAGATGATGTGAGTCCAGCGGTTGGCAGGATAAGCCATTCCCCAGTCGTATGCTTCATCAGTCTTTCCGTCGGAAGTCTTCCATACGTCATAGGTCTCGCTCTTCCAGTAGAGCTTGTAGGCGATGAAGTCGTCATCGCGGCGGTCAGTGACGATCGCAAGGTCGTTCCAGAAGTTCTCGCTGTTCAGGAAGGAGATGTAGCAAGGAACCGGAGCCTGGGAACTCGGGACGGTAGGCTGATTGATCCACATTGAGATGGAGAAGCTGCTCATCTTATTGAGCTGAGGGAGGTTGAAGATGAGATAGCCGTTCTCAGCTCCCTGCAGGCACTTGCCGCGGCGGCCGTTGACATAGCTTACGGCTGAGCCCTTCTCGGAGGCCTCGGTCTTGCTGAGTGCCTCTACAGCGCTGCCGTCAAAAGGAATGTAGGCGACGAGGGCATCGCTTGCGATGGTCGAAGGATCGATCTTGCCGTCATCGATGCCGGACTGATTACCGTTGTTGCAGGATGCAAGAACTGCGATTGCGGCTGCGGATGCAGCCATCATTGAGAAAATCTTTTTCATTTGAATTGTTTATTAGTGGGTTTTGATATGTATTCTACCATCCTGCCCTCTGGCTGAGGGCGGTGTTGAGCTGAAGCTGATTTGCAGGTACAGGATAATAGTCGTGCTTCGGAGAAACGAAGCCCTTGATTGTTCCGGCCGCACGTCCCGTCCTCTTGAGGTCGAAGAGGCGGTTCTCCTCCATTGCGAATTCGGCACGCCTTTCGTCGAGTATGCTGTCGATGGTGGCGCTGACAGGAGCAAGTCCGGCACGTGCGCGCACCATATTCAGGGCAAAGTCCGCGCTGTAGCCGCAAGTTCCGGCAGGAGCTCCGTTGACAAGCGCCTCCGCATATATGAGCAATATGTCGGAATAGCGTATCACCCTGACGTTGTGGTCGAAACCGTAGCCGTTATAGGACCAGTCATTGTAAGTCGAAGGGGTATATACCTTGCCGTTGTAGTAAGGATTGGTGCAGGTTTCGAGAATGTAGTCGCCTTCAGGAGTGGTTGTGCCCCTTTCGAGTATGGTGGCAGCATAACGTATGTCGTCGCCACGCTCCTTCAGGAAGCTGATGAGATTGTCGTTAGGGACGTTGAAACCCCAGCCCTGCATATTGGAAGGCTTGTTATTTCTCGGGCCCTGGATATAGGCGTAGTCGAGATATGGCGCCGAACCGGAGGACATGCCCATATCGCTGGATTCGATTTCCATTATGGACTCCTGGCAGCCCTCGCCTTCTACGGAGAAGACATAGCGGAAGTCATCCATAAGTTTGAAACGGTTGCTGGCTATGATGGCATCGGCCTGCCTTGCAGCCTCGGCCCAGTCCCCGTGATAGAGGGCCACCTTTGCCTTGAGGCCCATTGCGGTGTACCTGGTGTAGCGGCAGCCCCAGCCCTTTCCGTAACTCTCGGGAAGGGTGTCGATGGCATCGTCCAGATCCCTGCACATGAACTCGTAGAGCTCGTCGGAACTGAGAGCCGGATTGTTTCCGAGTTCCTCCGCAGTCATGGT
Organism: Bacteroidales bacterium; assembly: GCA_029009115.1. Lineage (GTDB taxonomy): Bacteria > Bacteroidota > Bacteroidia > Bacteroidales > UBA932 > Cryptobacteroides. The sequence continues at coordinate 3,881 of JAQXJU010000110.1, forward strand.
CCTGTCAACCAGCGGGACCTCTCCGAAGAGGCGGGTGAGCTGGAAATAGGCGTAGGCCCTGATGAGCTTCGCCTCGCAGGCATACTGACGGCTGAGGAATATATTCTCCTCCGTAGTCTGGGCGGCAGCGAAACGCGGCATCTGCTCTATGGCGTTGTTAGCCGCAGAAACCATATTGAAGAATTCGGTCCAGACGCTGTTGAGCAAACCGTTGTTCGGGGTGAACTTGTAGCCGTCCATCTCGATTGCAGTCGCCGAGTCGGAGGATTCGCTGCCCTTGTCGGCATCATCGGACGGAATCTCTGCAAGACAGAGGTAATTGAAGCCGTGTCCGGCACGCATCTGGGCGTATGCGGCACTTACCGGCATAAACATATTCTCGCTCTTGCTGTAGTCAATGCCAGTGGAAGGCAGAGTCGCCTCGGTGCGTATGTCCAGGAAGTCACAGGATGCGGCAGAGAGCAGCACGGCGAGAGAACTTGCTATTGCTATTATTCTTTTCATCGTAGAGGAAATATTTAGAAGTTGAAGTTCACACCGGCAGTGTATATCGCCTGCATAGGATAAACGGAGCTGTCGATGCCTGAACTGATAGGAGAACCTCCGATTTCAGTGGTGAAACCGTTGTAGCGGAAGAGACTGAGAGGCCTCTGCGCGGAAATATACAGACGTATGCTCTTTGCCCACTTCATACCGGTGAAGCTGTAGCCCAGCTGCACGTTCTGTATGCGGAAGAAAGAAGCGTCCTCTACATAGAAGTCGTTTGCCTGCTGTATGAAGCTGGTCGAGGCGGCCTCCGGTGATGGATAGACATTGCTCTTGTTGTCGTCTCTCCAGCAGTTTTTGTAGAAGTCGAGGTCATAGTTGGCATCGGTAAAGGTTCCCCTCTGCATTCTCTTGGCATTGAGAATCTTGTTGCCCACCTGGGTATTCAGCAGTATGGAGAAGTCGAGGTTCTTCCAGTTGAAGCCGAAATTGATTCCGAGTACCATCCAAGGCATTGCGCTGCCCAGGTAGGTCTTGTCCTCCTCGTTGATGACATTGTCACCGTTCTGGTCCTTGTATTTGAAATAGCCGGCATCCTTGATGGTCTGGGAGACGGGATCCCTGAGAGCCTGACCCTCAGAGGCATATACTCCGTCTATTTCATAGCCCCAGAAGGCGCCGATAGGATAGCCGACCATAGTCCTGGTGGCATAGTTGCCGGCCACGGAAGCGCCAGGTATATAATCGCGTCCCTCGAGTTCGAGAACACGGTTGCGGTTGAAGGTGGCGTTCATTCCGAGCTTGTAGGAGAACTCACCGGCCTTGTCGGCCCAGTTCAGCGAGAGCTCTATACCCTGGTTCAGTACCTTACCGTTGTTGGCAAGCAGGTTGACCGTACCGCCGCCGGTCGCGATAGGAGCTTCGAAGACCACATTGTCGGTCACCCTGTTGTAAAGGTCGAGTTCACCGGTGAGGCGGTTGTCCAGGAAACCGAAGTCCAGGCCGACGTTGGCCTCATTGACAACCTCCCAGCGGAGGAAGTTCTGATAAACCGTCTGTGCGCCCATTCCGTCCACGAGCGTGTCCCCGAACACGGCGGATGAGCCCACTCCGGTGGAGCCGACGGTGACGATGGAGTTTGCAGGGACATTGTCATTTCCGAGCATGCCCCAGGAAGCGCGCAGCTTGAGGTAATCCACCACATTCTGGTTCTTCATGAAAGCCTCGTCGGAGATGTTCCAGCCTAGACCTATGGATGGGAAGAAGCCCCATTTCTGCTGATACTTGCTTGAGCCGTCCGCACGGAAGGTCAGGGTTGCAAGGTAGCGTCCGTCATAATTGTAGGTGCCTCGTGCGAAGAAGGAGAGGCCGTTGTAACGGGAAGCCCCGTCGGTCGCCGTCTGATTCTTATAGGAACCGTTGACAAGGTACTTGGACTGATCGTCGAAGTCAGGCACCGAATTCACGCGGCCGTTGAGCCAGGAGCTGAACTGGCTGCGGGTGGACTGGCCGAGCATCACGGAGAAGTCGTTGCGTCCCTTGCGGTCGGTATAAGTCAGGACATTGTCCAGAATCTGGTTGACGCCGTAGCCGAAGGTCTTGCTGAGGACGCTGACAGAAGTGCCCTGGGAGCCCCCGACATAACTTTCAGGAGTGTAATTCTGCTGATCCCACTGGCTGTAGTCGAGATTGTAACTGATTTTGAAGCTCAGCTTGGAAGGCAGTATGCTGAACTCGGCATAGGCGGAAAGAACCTCCTTGAAACCCTTGTCGCTGTCGTCGCAATATTTCGCGAATGCCACCGGGTTGCCGTAGGCATTGCCGAAACCGTAAAGTTGCGGAGAGTCGAACTTTTCCGGATATGCGGCCTCGTTGGACTCGTTATATACATTGTAAACAGGCGGATTGATGAAGGCCTGATAGAAGGCGTTGCCGTTGTAGTTGTGCTTGGAATAGCGGGAGAACACACTGTTGATACCGACTTTCAGCCAGGAGGTCATCTGCTGGTCCAGACGGGCGCGGATGTTGATTCGGTTGTAGTCGTTATTGGAGTGGTTCATTATGCCGTCCTGATAGAGATAGCTCAGGCCGACCGAATAATTGGTCTTGTCGGAAGCGCCAGAGAAATCCAGCGCATGGGAAGTGGTGGCCGCAGGGTGGACGAGCTCCTTGTACCAGTCGGTGCTACCCGGGTAGTCGGCCGCATTGCGGTCAGTCCAGCCAATGGTGTTCCTGTTGGCAAGATTGAGCAGCTCGACGTACTGTTCCGTGTTGCAAAGCTTCATGATGTTCACCGGCACCTGGACACCTGCATAACCGTCATAGCTAACGCTGAGATGGTCGTGGGAACCCTTCTTGGTGGTGACGAGAACGACTCCGTTTGCAGCGCGCACACCGTAGATGGCGGCAGCTGAAGCGTCCTTGAGCACGGTCAGGGATTCGATGTCGTTATTGGAGAGGAAGTCGATGTTGTCCACAAAGGTGCCATCTACGATGTAAAGAGGGGACGCATAGTCTCCGATGGAACCCACGCCACGCACCTTGACGCTCGGACCGGCACCCGGGGCGCCGCTCTGTATGATCTGCACGCCGGCCACCATACCCTGAAGGGCGGACATAGGATTGGCTGCCGCCTGCTTTGAGAGGGCATCACCTTTGACAGTCACGATAGGAGCGGTAAGGTCCTTGGATTTCTGGACACCGTAGCCCACCACGACCACCTCCTCGAGGAACTGGCTGTCGAGATTCATCGTGACGTCGATGGTCTCACGGCCGTTCACAGCCTCCTCGACATCAGAGAAGCCCTGGAAAGAATAGACGAGCACCGCATCGGCGGGAACGCTGAGAGAATAGCGGCCGTCGAGATCGGTAACCGTACCGTTAGAAGTACCTTTCTGGAAAACCCCGGCTCCTATCTGAGGATAGCCTTCATTGTCCAGAACCGTACCCTGCACCTGTATGTTCTGCGCGAAAAGCGCCGAAGACATAAGACAGAGAAGGAAGATAGTTGCTAAACGCTTCATAATATGATTTCTTTGAGAAATACTATTTGTTTTGATTGGTTTCGTTCACCGTGAAGCCGAGTTTTGCCAGACCGGCCGGAATTTCCGGAGCGCTCATAAAGAGTTCCCAGAGCAGTCCGCTGCGGTAGTTTTCCATCATTACCGCAATAGGTCCCTGGTCGATTGCAAGGTAGCTTCTGACCACCTGCTCCCCTTCTACCATTGACGGATTGTAGGCATCGTAAAAACCCATCTTTCCGAAAGTAAGATTGCCGAGGTCGTAATAGAGATGACGCAGGCAGCGCAGGGACTCCTCAGGGGTATATACTATCGAAGAAAGGGCGGCAGTAGGAGACACGGTGCCGTTTTCTGCCTCGGTGTAAGGATGATGCGAGCTGTAGCCGACCATAGGGTCATCGGAAGAGGTGAAGCCCCAGAGATTCTCTCCGAGGCCCTCGTGGCCCTTGGGATTCTCCTTTGCATAGTTGTAGTGGATGAGACTGTGGGCGCGTCCGCGCTCCCAATAATCCGTCAATCCGTCATTCAGGCCTCTCGGGTCGAGGCCGAGGAAACTGTAGTGTGTGAAGAAAAGAGGGCCTCCGTACTCCATTCCTATGGTCAGAGGTATGCCGTAGTATTCCTTGCCGTTGTGATAATATGTGGAAGTCTTGTAGCAGGACTCATATACCCTGGCAGGGATGGGATGGGTAGGAGATGATGCGGCGAGTACATAGGTGATGAGGCACTCGTCGTAGCCTTTGATCCTGTGATTCATCTTCCATCCCCAGTTGCGGGACCAGTGCCAGTAAAGCGAATCGGAGTTGTCACGGGTGTACCAGTCCCACTCGATTTCACGCCACAGTCTGTCGGCACGGCGGCTTAGCTGCGGATTGCTGTCCTTGAGGTGCTGGCGAAGGGCTATGAGGCCCTGAGCCATGAAGGCAGTCTCGACGAGGTCGCCTCCGTCGTCATATTTGCTGAATGAGAAAGGCTTGCGGGTGTCGGCATCGTACCAGTGGGCCCAGGCACCGTGAAAGCGCTCCACCGTTTCAAGGAAATTGAGGATACGGTCATACTGCTCAATTGCCTGCTCGTCAGTCACGTACTGGCGCTCCTGTGCGGCTATGAGCGCCATAAGGCCGAAACCGCTTCCGCCTATGGTCACTATATCCGCCTTGGTGTCATTGCTTCTTTCGCGGGCCATGCCTGAATACGGCTCGGCGAAATCCGTGAAGTAGCGGGTAGTGTAACGCTGCACGGCATCGATCAGGAGGGAATCGCTGGCGGCAGGCACAAGGACGTCCATCAATAGGGATTCCGCGCGCGGGTGCGAGCTGACGAAAGCGCTGTCTTCGAGGCAAAGCGGATCGAGTCCCTTTGGGCATAATGCATAGGTGAAATTCCGTACGTTCTCTGAAGCGCCGATTGAAAAATCGAGATAGGGGCTTGAGGAGCTCACTGCGACAAGTTCATACTTGCCCGATGACCTGCGCCACAGTTCATAGTCGGCTCCATTCGAAGAGTTCCAGCTGATTTCCACGTGTCCGGGATAGGCATCTGCCCTTACACCCCAGGGGATGTTCACTTTGAAAGACTGGCACTCTGAACCACGGTTGTTTCCGCAGGAGCAGAACAGCGCAGACATAAGAAGTCCTATCAAAAATGTTACTTTTTTTGTCCGTGTCATTGCAATTAGTGGTTTAACGGCACAAAAGTAAACGAAGAAACAAATGTTCCAAAATTTACCACCCCTACAACGACACAAAACAAAAAACAGGGGCATTTCAACTAACCCTATTTTAACCCTATTTTTACGAATTATTATTTCTATCTTTGTACAATCAAAGAGGGTAAAATGAAAATAATCAGACAATTAGGATATACAATTTCGATTATAACCATACTTCTGTTAATTAGTTACAGCATCCATGCGCAGTCCCCTGCTCCTGTGGTCTCAAATTTCAACCGCAACGACTACCTCTGGACCTCGCAGAACTGGGCGGTGTGCTCCACGAATGACGGAATGATCCACTTTGCCAACAACTCCGGGCTGCTCTCCTTTGACGGGACCAGGTGGCAGCGCACGGAATGTGCGCAGATGAGAGGAATGCGTTCCCTGCTGAACAGTGCGGAAGACAGACGGCTCTACTGCGGGGGTTACGAGGAGTTCGGCTACTGGAAAATGGACCGTTACGGCTACTCCACATACGTCTCCCTCAGCGACAAACTGGACAATTGGGAAATGAAGAACGACCAGATCTGGTCCATTCTCAAAATCGACGGATGCATATACTTTCATTCATTCGTGACCGCTTTCATCTACGATATGCAGAAAGACACGGTGCGAGGACTGAGACTGGACTCTTTCTGCGAGAATGCAGGCAAGTCATTCGACGGAAGCATTTACACAAGCGCCGCTCTGATGTCACGCCTGGACCTTGAAAGCGGAGTGAACACCGCCGTCGAAGACATACCCTTCAA
>JAQXJU010000111.1 GCA_029009115.1 Bacteroidales bacterium
TTTTTTGACTATCTTTGCAAGGACGCACCGGCGTCGCCTGACCACAATTAATAACAGTAGAAGAATTAACTTGAAAGTGTCGATTCTTCCGACCGAGCTGACATTCAGCATCCGCTTTACCTCAGACAGTCCGTTCTCCGGCCTGCCCGTGTCAGTCTTTCTTTTAGTAAGTTCACTAAAAAAACTATCATAAACTTAATGCAATGAGAAGATATTTTTATCTGGTATTGACTCTCTTGCCCCTGATGCTGTCCGCTCTGGCATTTGGCCAGTCCAAAGGCATCAAGGTTACCGGCAAGGTGATCGACGACCAGGGATTGCCTCTTCCCGGCATCACGGTCTTCCAGGACGGGAATACCTCCGTCGGAACGATTACCAATGCCGAGGGAGTCTATTCCTTGACAGTCCCTTCCAATGCGGTCCTCATCTATTCCGCTCTCGGTTTTGTCGAGGTTAAGGAGAATGTTGCGGGCCGTTCAGTCATCAACGTCACTCTCCACGACGAGAAACTCGAACTCGATGCCGCCGAGGTCGTCAGCGTGGGTTACGGTTCCGTGACCCGCAGAGACCTCACAGGTTCCGTATCCAAGGTTGATATGGACGAACTGATGAAAACGCCTGTGACGAACTTCGACCAGGCTATCCAGGGACGAGTCGCCGGAGTGGTCGTAACGACCTCTGACGGTGCTGTCGGAAGCAGCGCCAACATCGTCATCCGAGGCAACAACTCCCTGACTCAGAGTTCTGCACCTCTTTACGTCATCGACGGATTCCCGACCGAAAGTTCCATGGCCACCTCCCTTAACCCGGCCGACATCCAGAGCATGGACATTCTCAAGGATGCTTCAGCTACCGCCATCTATGGAGCCCGAGGAGCTAACGGAGTTATTGTCATTACGACCAAACAGGGAACCGAAGGCAAACCCGTAATCAATTTCAATTCCTACTGGACAGCCAACAATCTGGCAAACAAGGTAGAACTGATGGATGCTTACGAGTTCGTATGCCTGCAGGATGAGTACTATGCGAGCAGGAAGGTTGCGAATATCTATTTGGACGGCTTCGACGAAGCAGGGGAAAAGGTTCACAACTTCTACTCCCTCGAGGATTACAAGAACACTCCCTTTGCCGACTGGCAAGACCGCATCTACCGCACTGCTCTGACCCAGAACTACAACATATCGCTCAGCGGAGGCAGCAAGAATGCCGGCAACCGCTACAATGTAGGTCTGTCCGCAACGGATATGGACGGTATCATCGTAAACTCCAACTTCAGCCGCTATCAGGGCAAGATCAATTTCATCCAGAAGATCGGCAAGATCATTACCGCGGAACTGAATGCGAACTATTCCCGCAGCATTACTTCCGGAACCAATCCGACCAGTGCGCAGCAGAGTTCTTCCGCTTCCGGGTGGCTGATGTATTCCGTATGGGGCTACCGTCCCGTCAAGCCGCTCTCTGCCGGTGTTATCGACGATGACTGGTTCGACCAGCTCGTGGATGAGGAAATATCAGGGTCCAATGACTACCGCTTCAACCCGGCAAAATCTGTACGGAACGAATATCGCAAGACTCTGGTTGACAACTTCAGCGCCAATCTCGCAGTCAACTTCGATTTCACTGATGCCCTGCGTCTGCGCATTACCGGCGGTTACAATGCCTACAACAGCCGCAACGAGCAGTTCAACGGCACCGAGACATATACCGGTTATCCCGCATCTTCTTCGGGACTGGGAGTAAACGGAGCCATATACTGGACCGACCGTACTTCCTGGGTGAACGAAAACACCCTGACCTGGAACAAGACCATCCGCAGGCACCACCACCTCAATATTCTCGCCGGTATCACCTTCCAGGGAGAGAACAGGTCTTACCGCGGCGTCAAGGCAATCCGTATGACCAATGAGACCCTCGGTCTGAACGGGTTGCATACCGGTACCTATCAGCCGGTTACTCCCTGGCAGAGAGACTGGACGATGATGTCCTATCTCGCCAGACTGAACTATAACTACAAGTACAAATACTATCTTACGGCTTCGTTCCGTGCCGACGGATCCTCGAAATTCCCCAAAGCGAACCGCTGGGGCTTCTTCCCATCGGCATCCTTTGCCTGGAACTTCAACCGTGAAGACATAATGAAGCAGTTCAACTGGCTCAGTAACGGAAAGATCCGTATGTCCTGGGGACAGACCGGTAACAACCGTACCGATACCCCCTACGATTTCTATGCGCAGATTACAACCCTGCCCGGCTCGACCGAATCTCTCGACTATGTATTCGATGGAAGCTATGTGCCCGGATATTTCCCCAGCAATATGGCAAATGACCTGCTGAAGTGGGAAACCACCGTCCAGACCGACATCGGACTTGACCTGGGCTTCTTCGAGAACAGAATCAAGATGACGGCCGACTACTACTCCAAGAGCACTTACGACCTGCTGCTGATGGCAACCCTGCCTGCCTCTTCGGGATACACCTCGGCAATGGTTAACATCGGCTCGATGCGCAACCGCGGATTCGAGTTCTCGCTCGATCTCATTCCGGTCAAGACCAGAGACTTCGAGTGGGCTTTCAATATGAACATCGCTTTCAACCGGAACAAGGTAATGGCCCTGACGAACAACCAGTATTCGCTGCTCAGCCCTGTCAAGTGGGATACCCGCTTCGATGCCCAGTATCCTTACATCACCCAGGTTGGCAAGCCTTCCGGAATGATGTACGGATATATCTATGAAGGAACCTACAAGGCTGATGATTTTGCCGGCAATTCGCTCAAGGACGGCGTTCCCTATATGAGTTCAGTCGGGCGTTCAAGTACCCGTCCCGGAGATCCCAAGTACCGCGATGTGAATGACGACGGAGTCATCGACGACAACGACCGCACAATCATAGGCTGCGGCCAGCCCCTGCATACCGGAGGATTCGGCAGCAACTTCAACTACCGCAACTTCGACCTTAGTTTCTTCTTCAACTGGAGCTACGGCAACGACGTGCTGAATGCAAACAGGCTCATCTTTGAAAATGCCAGCGTCGGAGACCTGAACCAGTTCAAGAGTATGACAAATCGCTTCAACGAGCAGACTAACCCCAATTCAGACATCCCCAGGATGCTTGCCCAGGGTATGTTCGTGTATTCGTCAAGAGTCGTCGAGGACGCTTCCTTCCTCAGGCTGAAGAACATTTCCCTCGGGTACACCTTCCCGAAGAGCACTCTTCAGAGAATACGCTGCTCGAAGCTGCGCGTTTATGTTTCCGCCGAGAACCTTTGGACACTGACCGGATATTCCGGACCGGATCCCGAGGTTTCAACCCGTAATTCCGTACTGACGCCAGGTTTTGACTGGTCTGCATATCCGCGGGCCTGGGGCGTCACCGGAGGATTGTCAATGACCTTCTAATTCGAGCGTGAAATGAAAAAGACATTTATAATTCCTATTCTTGCCGCGCTGGTCGCAGTGCCTTCCTGCAATTTCCTTGACAAGGAACCTCAGGTCATCTGCTCCGATACTTTCTACAAGACGGATACCGAGGCCCTCTACGGCCTTGCCGGTGTTTACGGCGTCATCAACAGCCTGCAACTCTACGGACTTGCCTATTCCCTGCATCTGTCCGGGATTGATGACCTCTGTTACTACAATCGCGCTACATCCAACAGTTTTTCAGATTTCTACCAGCACGACGCATCCACAGCAGATGTTTACAACGCCTGGGTGTGGTTGTACAAAGGCATCAAGAATGCCAATGAGTTCATCGATGCAATGAATAATTCGGAACTCGAGGACGGCAAGACCCTTTCCAATGAGGCAAGGTTCCTGCGCGCATACTATCATTTCCTTCTTGCCCAGGCCTGGGGAGACGTTCCCCTGAGGTCCTCGTCGGTCAAGTCTTATGACAAGACCAATCTGGCGGCTACTCCCCAGTTGGATGTGCTCCAATGGGCTGCCGACGAGATGGAGGCCTGCCTGCCCGGACTTTTGGAAGAAACAGAACACGCACCTTCGCGTGTCTGCCGCACGACCGCTCAGGGCATTCTTGCCAGAGTTTACCTATTTATGGCTGGTGAAAGCGTCAAAGGTGGTGACAAGAAGTCACTTTTCGCCAAGGCAAAGTATTTTGCCGGTAAGGTAATCCAGAGCGGCAAGCATACTCTGAATCCAGATTACGACCAGGTCTTCATCAATATGATTTCCGACAAGTACGACAAGACTTACAACGAGTCGATGTGGGAAGCCGACTTTATCGGAGACCGTTCCTCGGCAGATCGTTTTACCAATGGCACCATAGGTTGTATGATAGGATTGCAGAGTACTTCAATCGAGGATATCAGCGAACTTGCCTGCAATTACTCGTACGGGCAGTTCAACGGTTCGCTTAAGCTTTGGGACCTGTACTGGGCTACCGACAGGACAGAGGAAGAAGACAGGCTCGCGGTCGTTACCGACAAGCGTCAGGAATGGAACCTGCCTCCCTACAATTATGCCGGTTACACAGGAAGCGCGAGCGTCTATCCTTACGGCGGAGATGCTACGATGGGCAAGCCCCGCAACAGTAAGGACCGTACACCCTATCATATAACCAAAAACAATATCACCACGACCACCAACGAGGATCCGCTCCTGGTGCCCGGTAACCGCAACTGCGGGAAATGGCGCCGCGAAACTGCCTATGAGCCTTGCAGCACCGTTGCCAAGGCCCAGTTCACGCAAATCAATTTCCCGATTCTCCGCTATTCGGACGTGCTTCTTATGTTCGCCGAAGCCGACCTTGAAAGCAGCGGTGCCGTTTCGGACAGCGCATACAACTGTGTGAAACTGGTCCGTGACCGTGCGGATATCGAGACCCGTCCGGCTTCCTCTTACGATGTCGAATCTTTCCGTCAGCTGGTCAGAAACGAGCGTGGCAGAGAGCTTTGCTTTGAGGCTGTCCGCAAATACGACCTGATCCGCTGGGGAATCTTCACCGATGCGATGAAGGACTACAACAGATATTCCGGGGATACCCGCTGGTCGGAAGTGGGAACCACGCAGTATGCGCTCAAGATGTCATCCTCGGTCAAGCCACAGCACGTCCTTCTTCCGATTCCGACTATAGAACTTGGCGTGAATACTTTACTCAAACAAAACGAACTCTGGTAGTATGAGATTGAATATCAAATATATGTCACTATCGGCTCTTGCTGCAGTAATCCTTGCGGCAGGATGCTCCCAGGGGATAGATTACCCTGTGACCTACAATGTCACCCTTGATCCCGGAAACAGCTATATTGCCGGCGAACCGGTTCGATTCAACATTTCCGGTGATGTTGACAATCTTGTGTTTTACAGCGGAGAAATCAATCATCAGTATCTCTACAAAGACCGTTTCAGCGTTTCTCCAGAGGAAATCAACAGTGTAAAGTTGCATATTGACTACCAGCCCCGCAACGGGTACGCCAACGGACTCAGTGTGTACATTACCGATTCTTTCGACGGTCTGTCGGGTGATTATGAGACAGATACCACTATGATCGGCAAGATGGTCCGCGAAGGAATGCCCGGATGGAACCAGTTGGAATACAATGAAGGTCCCTCGACGGTCTGGACTTCGCAGGAATACGACATCAGCGCTTATGCCTCCAACTTCGTGCTGGCATTCCACTGGCATCCTGTGCTCGGCACTTCTGCGCAGCGTCACTATTGGCTGAACGGAGCGATAACCGCCGATATCAAGGGCGCCCCTGCATCCACTACCGATTTTACGGGAATAGACTGGGAAGCAATAATGCTGAACCCGGAATATACGCAAGGCTATTACACCCTCTCGGGCAATCCCGGATTCAATACTACAAAACCCTCTACTGCCGCCATTATGATTAACGGCTGTTTGGGACTCGGCGGAGGACCCGACTATGCACATAACGGATGGATCTTTACCAAGAAGATGGCTCTCACATCGATTTCCAACGATACCGGAATTGCAGTCAAGAATCTTCAGACATATATGGACCGTTATGAGTATGTTTTCGAGCAGCCCGGCGTATATACCGTTACCTTTGTTGGTATCAACGACAATGTAGAAGGTTCTTCGAAGAAAGTGAAGCAGTTGACTGTCAATATCTTCCCTAACCTCTAAAACAGGATGACGATGAAATTGCACCATATTATCACCAACGCTTTGCTCTGCCTCTGCGCTTCCGCAGCCCTCTTGTCCTGCACGGACAAGCAGGAACTCGAATCGCAGATTGCAGACCTCGAAAAGCGAGTGGACGACCTCAACGAGATTGTTTCCACAACAAACGCAAACAATATAGCTCTCAAGGCCCTGCTCGATACAAAGACTCTAATCCTGTCGCACGAAATCACTTCCGACGGAGTGCGCCTTTCTCTGTCCGACGGCTCCACAGTCGAAATTTTCTATGGCAAGACAGCTCCATGGGTGGTTCCTGTCCTCGGTATCGATACCGAAGGCCGTTGGATCGTCTCGCTCGACGGTGGCGAAACCTTCGACTACGTGAAGAAGACCTCCAACATACACGACGGCGACGGCGCATCCGCTCTCATCGGCATTGACAAGGAGGGCTACTGGACCATTTCCTTCGATGAAGGCAAGACCACGGAAAGGATTCTTGACGAAAACGGATCTCCCATCAGCGCAAACGATGCCAAGCAGGTTGCCGGCAAGTATTCTTTCTTCAAGAGCGTAACCTATGACCCTGCGGCCGGAGAGATGGTATTCAACCTTATGAACGGACAGTCCATTTCGGTTCCCGTACTTGAAACCTTCTTCGTAAAGGCAGTCGGATACAAGGAGAACACCCCTATTTACCGTTCCGAGGTCAAGGCCTACCTTGTAGAGACCTCCGAACTCGCCAATGCAGTATTCAGCGGCCCCGAGGGATGGGGAGCGGTCCTGGAAGACAGCGAAATCCGCATAACCGCGCCCGCCGAGGCTCCGGCAGGGGAGTACACGATTTCCCTGCTCGCCGTTTCGACAAAAGGATATCTGCGCCGCTACGACTATACATTCATCCTCCAGAAGCAGACCATCGACGAAATCGGGTGCAAGATATGGGCGGACTTTGCCGCGGCCAGCCCCGATAATATTCTCCTAGACTACTCTTATGCAGGATATCACCACGGAGAAGAAGCCCCTGCGGATGTCTATACGCTCGGATACAAGGTATATGACGTAACAGACTACGGTGCCGTTGCCAATGACGGCAAATCCGACCGCGAAGCCTTCCTTAACTGTGTCAAGGCTGCTCTCGGAGTGAACTTCTCGGTCGAGGACAGGTACATCGTATTTGATGCCAAGCCCAAGGCAAACGCAATAATCTATTTCCCCGAAGGAGATTTCATCTTGCACACCAGCGCGGATGACTCTGAGAACTATTCCAGGGAGATAATGATTCGCTCGGGGAACATTGTCCTGAAGGGAGCTGGACGCGACAAGACCCGCATTGTGATGCAGGACCCCAATCTCCCTGCCAACGAGGAGATGTACTCATCGCCTGTGATGCTCTCGTTCCGCAACTGGAGCGGCCTGTCGGATTTTGCAACCCCCGTCGAAGTGACTGCTGATGCTCCAAAGGGAGGGTTCAGCGTAAAGGTCAACTCCACCGCCGGAATGAAGGCAGGCGACTGGGTATGCCTGTGGGCCGAAGTTTCCGATTCGGACTATATCGCCGCCGAACTTGCTCCTTATGAGGCCAAAGCCGAGTGGGATATCTCCAAGCTTGTCTATATCTACGACTACCACCAGATCAAGTCGATAGAAAACGGCGAGGTCACCTTCGTGGAGCCTCTGATGCACGCAGTAGATGCGAGCCGCAAGTTTATGATAAAGAACTACCCGCATTACGAGAATGTGGGGGTCGAGGACATTACCTTTGCGGCAAATGCAAAGCACGATTTCCTGCACCACGGTTCGTGGGAGGATGACGGCGGCTTCAAGCCCCTGACCTTTATGCGCTGCGTCAATTCCTGGGTCCGCAGGTGCGACTTCGAAAGCACTTCCGAGGCAATGACCTTCCACACGAGCGCCAACTGTTCCGGTTACGACTGCCGATTCACCGGCTGGAGAGGTCACGCGTCCATGCGTTCGGCTAACTCTTCACGAATATTCATCGGCGCCACCCAGGACCGTACCAAGGGCCCTGTCGGAACCGGCAATCCTCAGTATTCCGCGGGTACTATGCTTGAAAATGCAGGGCAGTTCCACGCCGTCGGAGTCAACGGTCCCACTATGGGTACCGTAATCTGGCGCAACCTCTGGGGTGACGACGCCTGCTTCGAAGCCCACGCAGACCAGTGCCGCGCAACTCTTATCGACTGCTGCAAGGGCGGATGGATGGAATATCGCCAGGGTGGCGGGACGGCAGCTCTGCCCAACCATCTGGCCGACCTTACCATCTGGAATTTCGAGGCCACGACGAACCACAAGGCGAATTACACTTCCGACGGAACCATGCTGTGGTGGGCAACTGGAAGCAGGAGTATCAATTTCCTGCCGCCCATCATCGTAGGCTTCCACGGAGGCAACTGCCTGTTCAACCCCTCCTCGGTTGTAGTTGACGACAGCCACGGTACTCCGGTAAGCCCCGAGTCTCTGTATGAGGCCCAGCTCGTAAAGCGCCTCGGTGCCGTTCCCGCCTGGCTGAATTCACTGAAATAAAGAATAATAAATAGATACACGATATGAACAAGTTTACACGTTTGGTTGCAGTTGCGCTGCTTGCGCTTCCTTTTGCCTCCTGCAATGACGGATTCTCTGAACTCAAAGAGAGAGTCGATGACCTCGACAGCAGGGTAACCAACATCGAAACCTCCATCAAGGCCTTGAATGCCAACATCGAAGCATTGTCGGCACTGGCCGGGGGAGCTACCATCAATTCCGTTACCGAGAAGGACGGTGTATATACCGTTGTTCTTACCAACGGAGAAAAACTCACCATCAACCAGGGTTCGATAGGCGTAGGTTTCGCTCCGATTATGACCATCGATTCCGAAGGCTTCTGGATGGCCGATTACCAGGACGGGAAAGGCCCCGTTCCTGTTCTCGATTCCAAGGGTCAGAAGGTGTCTGCAAAGGGCGACAACGGTCAGACTCCTCGTTTTTCTGTGGATTCCGAAGGTTACTGGACCGTTTCGTACGACGGAGTGTCGTATGCCAGAGTGCTCGATGCTGCTGGCAAACCTGTCAAGGCGCTTGCTTCCGAGGACGGTGGTACTGATGCCTACTTCAGCAATGTCGATGTAATAGACGACACCCTTATTCTGACTCTCCGTAACGGAGACACATACTCGGTGCCTGTGGTGAAGGATTTCCTTATATCCATCAAAGACTCCGAGAACATTCAGATTTTCAATCTTGGAGAGGAGAAATCTTTCATCGTAGAGATGAAGGGAGTCGCCCAGAGCATCCTTAGCGCCCCCTCCGGATGGACAGCATCTCTTTCCGAGACTCTACTGACCGTAAAAGCCCCCGCCAGCCTCACCAGGTCCACAATCGCCGACCTTTCTACCGACGTGTCGATTCTCGGAATCTCCGCTCAAGGCTATTCCGCAGTGGCAAAGGTACGCGTCCAGCTCGACGGCGCAATCTCGGCCGGAACCCCCAAAGCTTCGGTCTCCGCTACCTCGGTAAGCCACAATTCGGTAGCCTTCACCGTGGCGACAGAGAACATCAGCTCCTGGAAATACATCTTTGCAAAGAGTGGCGCCGAAGCTCCCGGAGCTGCAAGCATCCTTACTTCGGGAACTGAAGGCAGCGGCAACTCTGTAGTCATTTCCGATCTGGACGAGCTTACCTCCTACGTGATTTACGTCCTTCCTATCAACGGCGACAAGCTTGGAACAGTGGCAACCTGCACCGTGACTACAATTGCGGCACCTGAGGTCGTTTTTGAGGACAATTATACGGCATACAACGAGGGTAAAGCCATTGTCATAGCCGGCATCAAGTACGAGAAGTCCGTCTGGGGAGAGCCTCAGCTTCTGTCTGCAACTTCCGCCAACGTCGATCTCCGCGCAGCAATCCACGACAAAACCGGCATTTTCTTCCTCGAGGCCGAGAACGGAAACTCTTTCATCGCTCCTGCCGGATCCCAGGTCCAGATAACCAAGGACGTAGTGGTTGTCAGCCGCTATACCAGCAAGCCGGTCACCTACAAGCCTTCGACCTATCACCAGCTCCGCAAGAGCGGTTCCCTGGTTATGAAGAATGTCATCATCGACCTCAACTCTCTTTCCACTTCGTATATGTGCAATTTCGGAAGTCCCGGTGACGGAGGTCCCTTCACGAACCTGCACTTTGACGGATGCTCGATACTTACCGGCACTGCCAAGCAGCTGATGTATGCCAGTTCGCAGGAACTTGTCAAGAGCATAAGGTTCTACAACTGCTATATCGAGTCCACTAAGGCCGGACGTATGGACTTCATCGGTCTGTCGAACAACCCTTATCTTGACAATGTCAAGGAAGTGATGTTCTATAACAACATCTTCTACAACCCGAACGCAAGCGGAGCCCTCGCCCTCATTTCTTCATCCGGTGCCGCTCCCAAGAGCGGAAATGCCCAGCAGACCGAGTTCGTGCTGAAGCAGAATACTTTCTACGGCGTTGCCGGAAGCAACGTGCTGCTGGTTGTCAACGGAGCAAAGAGCCTGACTGTCCAGAACAATCTCTTCTATGCTCCCGCCGGCCAGAGTGCGAATACTTTCGTCATCAAGACCAATGCCGAGGGAGTCGAACTCGAATGCCAGGTCGGCGACAACATCGCCTATGGCACACCTTCCTTTACCATCACTCACTCGAATTCAACCTTCAAGATCGATGATGTGGAGGAGAATACCATTCCCAAGGCTGCCAGCGACCTTATGAAGGATGCCACTCCTTCCGCCGGCGACTTCGCTCCCACTGCCGAATATTCGGCCTACGGTGCAAAGAGATGAGGAAAGGTCTTCTGTTACTCCTTAGTTTGGGGCTGCTCGCTTCGTGCAGCCCCAAGTTTTATGTCTTCGACGCGATGTACTACCGGAATAAACCGGACTTGGAACAGCAGGGCGTCTCGAAGATAAAGCTCATATACGAGAGCCGGCTAGTCACCGACGGAGCCCTCGACTGGCAAAAAATCGACCGTCAGATTCTTCAAACCAAAGAAGGCGGCTACAAGACGGTAAGCATAGACATAGAGAGCTGGTATGACTCAAGACTCAAAGTATCCCCCGAAGAAGTTCAGCTGCGCCTTGATTCAGTTTTCAGAGCATTCAGGGAGGCCATTCCGGGATGTGAAATCGGAAACTACGGCGTTCCTGTCCAGAACCTGAATGTCCAGCGTCACGCCCTCGCCCACGCGGGCATTACCGATGAGAAGACCGTAATGGAGCGCTGGAAGGCTTCCAGCAAAGTCCGTGAGCCGGCCGGGAATGTTTCGGACATCCTCTTGCCTTCGCTGTATATCTTCAACCACGATATCGACCGCTGGGAAGAAGACCTGAAAACAGAGATGAAATACATCAGGGAGCACTATCCCGGCAAGAAGGTATATGTTTATCTCTGGCCGCAGTGCTACAACCTCAAGTGGAGTCCCGACTATCTGCTCTTTCTGTCCGGGGAGCAGATGCGGAGGATGCTCGAAGCCTGCTACTCCCTTACAGACGGAGTCATACTCTGGGCTGCAGGAAGGGACACCGATGACAAGACCTACATCTCCTGGGACGATCCGAGGGTTGTTGAAATGTGGTCCGGTGTCGAGGCTTTCCTCCGCCGCCACCGAATCAAGGCTCTGAAATAAGTCATAGATAATTGCGAAATTATTGGTAAATTTGTAGGATTTTTGGTTTGAAATCCATTAACCAGTTATATTACTATGGTATCTTACAAAGAATTGGGCCTTGTCAACACCCGTGAGATGTTTGCCAAGGCAGTCAAGGGAGGCTACGCAATCCCTGCTTTCAATTTCAACAATATGGAGCAGCTCCAGGCCATCATCAAGGCCTCGGCTGAAACCAAGTCTCCCGTAATCCTCCAGGTCAGCAAGGGCGCACGCAATTACGCGAACCAGACGCTTCTGCGCTATATGGCCCAGGGTGCAGTCGAGTACGCCAAAGAACTCGGTTGGGAGAATCCCCAGATTTGCCTTCACCTCGACCACGGTGACAGCTTCGAACTCTGCAAGAGTTGCGTAGATTTCGGTTTTTCTTCCGTGATGATCGATGCTTCTTCTCTCCCTTACGAAGAGAACATCGCCCTCACCAAGAAGGTCGTTGACTATGCCCACCAGTACGATGTGACCGTCGAGGCAGAACTCGGAGTCCTGGCAGGTGTCGAGGACGAGGTTGCTTCTGAGGTTTCGCACTACACCAAGCCCGAGGAAGTGATCGACTTTGCAACCCGTACCGGATGCGACTCACTCGCTATTTCCATCGGAACCAGCCACGGTGCCTACAAGTTCAAGCCCGAGCAGTGCACCCGCGACCCCAAGACCGGCCGTCTGGTACCTCCTCCTCTCGCATTCGACGTCCTGCACGAGATTGAGAAGAAACTTCCCGGCTTCCCCATCGTTCTCCACGGTTCATCATCTGTGCCTCAGGAGTATGTTGACATCATCAACGCCAACGGCGGAAAGCTTCCCGATGCAGTGGGTATCCCCGAAGAGCAGCTCCGCGAAGCCTCCAAGAGCGCTGTATGCAAGATCAACATCGATTCCTACAGCCGTCTCGCCTTCACCGCCGCGGTGCGCAAGGTCCTTGCAGAGAAACCCGGCGAGTTCGATCCGCGCAAGTACTGCGGTCCTGCACGCGATATGATGGAAGAGCTCTACAAGCACAAGATTATCAATGTGCTCGGCTCTGACGGAAAGGCCCTCTAGGCTGCTTTTATGTCCCAAGGGAAAGTAATAATTTTCTCCGCCCCATCCGGAGCCGGCAAAAGCACCGTGGTGAGGCATCTTCTGGGTCTGCACCCGGAATTTGAATTCTCCGTTTCCGCTACCTCGCGCGCCCCGCGGGGTAGCGAGAAAGACGGAGTTGATTATTTCTTCATCGACGCCGACCGCTTCCGCGAACTCATAGCCGAAGATGCCTTCGTCGAATACGAAGAAGTTTATAAGGACCGCTTCTACGGAACCCTCAAGTCTGAAGTCCAGCGCATCTGGTCGGCCGGACACGTCATAGTCTTCGACGTGGATGTCAAGGGAGGATACAATCTCAAACGCTATTTTGGCGATTCCGCCCTTTCTGTTCTTATAGTTCCTCCTTCAATGGAAGTTCTCGCATCCAGGCTGCGTGGAAGGGGAACTGACTCTCAGGAAGCAATAGCTGAAAGGCTCGCAAAGGCAGGGTCTGAGCTTGAATTTGCATCGGGCAAGTTCGACGTTGAACTCGTCAACGACAGGCTCGAGGACACCTTCGCCCGGGCCGAAAAGATTGTCGATGAATTTCTCGCCCGATGAGGACCGCCGTATATTCTGGCTCCTTCGATCCTCTGCACAAAGGACATCTCGCCATTCTGCGAAGTCTTTCTGAGGACTCACGCTTCGACAGGACTCTCCTTGTCGTTTCTCCGCAGAACCCTTTGAAAGAAGTCAGCAAGGCTGAATCGGGGCAGGCACGATACGAGGCCGCCGCAAAGGCACTCGGGCGTTATCCCGAACTGAAGGTAACTCTCGACGACATCGAACTCAGGATGCCTCCGCCTCATTATACTATACGAACTCTCGATGTCCTTCGCCAAAGGGAGCCCGATAGCACTTTCACCCTTGTCATCGGTGCTGACAACCTCGCCCATATCAGGCGTTGGAAAGACTACCGACGCATTCTTCTCGAATTCGGGGTGCTCGTATATCCGCGCAAGGGATTCGATACTGAAGCACTTAAACAGGAACTTCTCTGCGAGTCGGGGGAGTACCGGATTGAACTTCTGGATGCTCCGCTCGTTGACATCTCCTCAACCCAAATAAGAAACGCCCTCGCCTCGGGGCAGGACGTTTCGGAATATCTGTTTTAGGATTCTACAGCGCCTTCCTGACTTTTCGGATCAGAGCATCCTGCGTTTTTTGAAGGCAATGAAAACAACGGCCACTATCGAGGCCATTATACCTATTATTCCTATCCAGGTAAATGAAAACTCGGCAAAGGGGAGTTTGACGTTCATCCCGTAGAAACTTGCAATCAGGGTTGCTGGCATCAGCAGAAGGTTGATGAAGGTGAAAATCTTCATTATCCTGTTCTGGTCGAGGTTGATGATACCGACTACTGTGTCCTGCAGATACTCGAGCCTCTCGAAAGTGAAGTTGGTATGGTTGATGAGCGACGCGATATCCTGAAGGATGATGGACATATCTTCGCGCAGTTCGGTGTCTTTTGAGAACTTCTTGCTTTTAAGCAGGTTCGAAATCAGCCTCTGTTTATCAACTATATTCTCGCGCACAAACATTGCATTCTCCTGCAACTGATTGATATCCAGCAGAAATTCCTCGTTGATATCCTCTTTCTGGTTGATGCGCTTGCTGAACTGCGATACATCCTTGGATATCAGCTCGACGATATCGGCATCAAGGTCAACCCTCTTGTCCATAATCTCGACGAAGATGGTGAACCCGTCGGGGTACTGCTCGGGAAGAGCCTGAATCTTGCGCTGGAGAATATCGAACGAACGCAGGGGAATCTCACGGACTGTGGTAATGATGCCTTCGGAGATGATGAAGGACACCGGATCCATCGACATCTCATCTCCGGCGGGGGAGAGGAAGTTCGTGTTGGCGTATATGGCGCGGTCATCTTCCGAGAACCGGGACGAACTCTCAATCTCTTCGGCCTGGGCCCTTGTCTGAAGTTCGACACCGAGGAATGACTCGGTCGCTCTTTTCTCGTCGCCGCTGGGAGCGACAAGATCTATCCAGAGGATATCCTGCTTGCGAAAAGTCGCAAATTCCGTTTCGGACTGGGAGATAACAATCTCGGCACCATTCCTGTAGAAGATCCTTACCATACCTCTTCCTGTTTTGTTCCCGGCTTGCAGAAAAGTTCCCTGTTCAAAAGGGGGACGATTCTCTGTCGGAAGGGTTTTACTTACGGGTTGGCTGAAATCAAACGGACTGATTCAGCGCGCGAAGATAAGAATATTTTTTCAATATCCTATACTTTGAAGGGCTGCCTTTGGAGTATGGATCTTCCAAGAGTCAGCGAATCGGCATACTCGAGGTCGTCTCCAAAACCAAGGCCGCGCGCGAGCGACGATACCTTTACCCCGAACTTTTCAATCTGCCGGTAGATATAAAACGAGGTGGTCTCTCCTTCGACATCCCCGCTCAGGGCAAGAATCACCTCTGCAGGTGCCTCGGGGCCCTGAAGCCTTTCTACCAGACTGCCTATGCTCAGGTCTCCCGGCCCTATTCCGTTGATTGGAGAGATTATGCCCCCGAGAACGTGGTAGAGCCCGTGGTACTGCCCCGTCTCTTCGATGCTCATCACGTCGCGTATCCCCGCGACCACGCAGACCATAGAGCGGTCTCTCTTACGGTCGGCGCATACGGGACATATGTCGTCGTCGCAGACCATCCTGCATATGCTGCAGTATCGTATGTCGTCGGCCAGACGGTCCACTGCTGCGGCGAAGTGATGGATGTTCTCGCCGGGCTGGCGCATAAGGTACATCGCGAGCCTCATAGCACTGCGCCTGCCGACTCCGGGGAGCGAGGCGATGGCCTCGACGGCATCGCCAAGGACTTTCGAAGGGTATTGTGTCCTGTTGCTCATCGTAAAGATCAGAAAATAAGGTTGAAGCACAGAACGGCGAAAAGTGCACCTGCGACAGGTCCCACGACGGGAATCCAGCCGTAACTCCAGCCGCTGTCCCTCTTGGGACTCTTGAACGGAAGCAGGCTGTGGGCAATTCTCGGTCCCAGATCACGGGCGGGGTTAATGGCATAACCTGTAGTTCCGCCAAGAGACATGCCTATGGCCATAATCAGGAAGGTGACAGGCACGGCTCCGAGCGAACCTAGTCCTACTGTGGCCGTATTCCCTTCGGTGCTGAACATAAGGATACAGAACACCAGCAGCCAGGTTCCGATGACCTCGCACAGAAGGTTTCTCCAGATGTTGGGTATAGCGGGCATAGTGCAGAATGTGCTCAGTTTGGTGTCTGGGTCTTCGGTGGCGTCATAGTGGTCTTTGTAGAATAGCCAGTTGAGGGCTGCTCCGCAGAAAGCTCCCAGAATCTGGGCAATGACATACCCTGGCACCGCGCTCCACGCAAGGCTGCCCGCTGCGGCAAGGGCAATCGAGAGCGCAGGGTTGAGGTGAGCCCCGGAATAAGGCCCGGCAATGAACACGCCGCACATCACGGCAAAGCCCCAGGCAATAGTGATGACAACCCAGCCGGCGCCCTTGCCTTTGGACTTTTCGAGACTACAGCAGGCGCATACTCCGTCGCCCAACAGGATGAGGACCATAGTCCCCAGAAATTCAGCGAGATAAGGATTCATAGGATAGATTATTTCCCGGACAGGCTGCGCTTCATCGCATCGGCCCAGCCGTTCTTTGCCTTTTGTACTTCTTCGGGGGGCATAGAGGGCTCGAACACCCTGTCGGCTTGCCACTGCTTCTTTACCTCATCCAGACCGCTCCAGAATCCGACAGCCAGACCCGCGAGGTAGGCTGCTCCAAGTGCTGTGGTCTCGGTAACTTGGGGACGAACCACCCTCGTGGAGAGAACGTCGGCCTGGAACTGCATAAGCAGATTGTTTCGTGAGGCTCCTCCGTCAACCTTCAATTCTCCCAGAGGGACTCCGGCGTCCTTTTCCATAGCGCTGACTATGTCCATAGTCTGGAAGGCTATCCCCTCGAGAGCCGCGCGGGCAATGTGCCCTGCGGTAGTGCCCCTGGTGATTCCCGTGATGCTCCCCTTGGCATACTGGTCCCAATAGGGCGCGCCGAGCCCGGTCAAGGCAGGAACCATATATACTCCGCCGTTGTCGGGTACTTCGCGCGCGAGCTGTTCGACCTCTGAAGAACTCCTGATGATTCCCAGCCCGTCCCTTAGCCACTGCACAACCGAACCGGCTACGAAGATGGAGCCTTCGAGGGCGTAGCTCACCTTGTCTCCTATCTGCCAGGCAATGGTGGTGAGAAGGCTGTTGCGCGAGAGTATAGGCTTGTCGCCGGTGTTCATAAGCAGGAAGCAGCCGGTTCCGTAGGTGTTCTTCACTGATCCCGGCTCGGTGCACATCTGCCCGAAGAGGGCCGCCTGCTGGTCTCCGGCTATCCCTGCAACGGGGATAGTTCCTCCGAGAAGTGAGGTGTTTCCGTAAACCTCGGAAGAAGAATGCACCTCGGGCATCATCGATTCGGGAATGTCGAGCAGTTCAAGCAGTTCCTTGTCCCAGCTCAGGGTATGGATGTTGAAGAGCATTGTCCTCGATGCGTTTGACACGTCGGTGATGTGGACATTGCCTCCGGTGAGGTTCCATACGAGCCAGCTGTCAACAGTTCCAAAGCGAAGTTCTCCGCGTTCGGCCCTCTTTCTTACTCCCGGAACGTTCTCGAGTATCCAGCGAATCTTTGTTCCTGAGAAATAGGCGTCTATTATGAGTCCGGTCTTCTCGCGTATCATTTCAGTCAGGCCGCGCTCCTTGAGCGAATCGCAGTAGGGCGATGTCCTGCGGTCTTGCCAGACTATTGCATTGCAGACAGGTTTACCGGTTTTGGCGTCCCATACTATTGTAGTCTCGCGCTGGTTGGTGATTCCGATTGCGGCAATGTCTGAGCCTCCGAGGCCAAGCGAGGTTACGGCTTCGGTCATCACCGCGTATTCTGTTGACCATATTTCCATAGGGTCGTGCTCTACCATTCCGGGCTGGGGGAAGTGCTGGGTGAATTCCTTCTGGCATACGGCTTTAGCTTCGCCGTTACGGTCAAAAACTATTGCTCTGGAAGAACTGGTACCCTGGTCTAGGGCGATGACGTAGTCTTTCATAAGGGATCGGTTGTGTCAAAGTGTTAAAACATACAAATATAGTAAAAGAAATACTTGCGAAAGCATTTGTGAATCAGAATATTTTGTTTAACTTTGCGCGCTCCTTTCGGGAGACAGAACATATTGTATAACAACTAAGTATTCTATCAAATTTTTATGGCAGAAGAAATCAAGGAAACCAAGGCGATGCTGAATGCATCAGTAGCGCCCGAGAACTTCGACTGGGACGCCTTTGAAGGAGGCGAAGTCTATGGCGGAGCAAATCGCGAGGAGATTCGTGCAGCGTACGACAAGACGCTCTCGAAAATCGTGGCAAATGAAGTCGTAGAAGGTGAAGTCACCTCTATCAACAAGCGTGAGGTAGTAGTTACCATCGGCGGCAAGAGCGAGGGTGTCATCCCTGCTCCCGAGTTCCGCTACAACCCCGAGCTCGCAGTAGGCGACAAGGTCGAGGTCTATGTCGAGTCTGCAGAAGACAAGAAAGGACAGCTCGTCCTCAGCCACAAGAAGGCCCGTGCCCTCAAGTCCTGGGACCGCGTCAACGAGGCATTCAACAACGACGAGATTGTCAAGGGCTTCGTCAAGACCCGCACAAAGGGCGGTATGATAGTCGATGTTTTCGGTATCGAGGCTTTCCTCCCCGGCTCACAGATCGACATCAAGCCTATCCGCGATTACGATTCATATGTAAACCAGACCATCGACTTCAAGATCGTCAAGATCAACCAGGAGTTCCGCAATGTCGTTGTCTCCCACAAGGCTCTGCTCGAGGCTGAGCAGGAGGCCAAGAGGGCTGAACTCATCGGCAAGCTCGAAAAGGGCCAGATTCTCGAGGGTGAAGTCAAGAACATCACCAACTACGGCGTATTCGTTGACCTCGGCGGTGTTGACGGTCTCATCCATATCACAGACCTCTCATGGGGCCGCATCAATCATCCCGAAGATGTGGTGTCCATCGAGCAGAAGATCAAAGTTGTCGTTCTCGACTTCAACGAGCAGCAGAAGAGAATCGCTCTCGGTCTCAAGCAGCTAACTCCTCATCCTTGGGACAACCTCGATCCTGACCTCAAGGTAGGTGACAAGGTCAAGGGTAAGGTCATTCTCCTGGCCGACTACGGCGCATTTATCGAGATTGAGCCCGGTGTCGAGGGTCTCGTACACGTGTCCGAGATGTCCTGGAGCCCCCGTCTCCACAATGCTCAGGAGTTCCTCAAGGTTGGCGACGAGGTAGAGGCTCAGATTCTCTCCATCGACCGTGATGCCCGCAAGATGTCTCTCGGCATCAAGCAGCTCACCTCCAACCCCTGGGAGAACATCCGCAGCAAGTATCCTGTCGGAAGCACACATAAGGCCGTTGTCCGCAACATCACCAACTTCGGTGTGTTCGCAGAACTCGAGGACGGTGTCGAGGGTCTCGTTCACATCAGCGACCTCAGCTGGAACAAGATCAAGCATCCTTCAGAGGTTGTTGCCATCGGTGACAGCATCGATGTCCAGATTCTCGACTTCGACGAGGCCAACCACAAGCTCAGCCTCGGCCACAAGCAGCTCCTTCCCAACCCTTGGGACGAGATTGAGGCCAAGTATCCTGTCGGCAGCACTGTAGAGGGCACTATCGCTTCCGTTACCGACAAGGGTGCCAACATCACCCTCGAGGGCGACGCCGAAGGCTTCGCATTCACCCGCGAGATTGTCAAGGAAGACGGCAAGACCGCTGTTGCAGGTGAGACTCTTCCCTTCAAGGTCGTTGAGCTCCGTCGCAGCACCCGCCGCATTCTTCTCTCACACCTCAGAACCTATCAGGAGATTAAGGAGAAGGCTGCAGCCGTCGAGTCCGACAACACCAAGAAGGCTGTCAAGAAGATCAACTCCAACCTCGAGAAGACCACTCTCGGAGATATCGATGCTCTTGCAGCTCTCAAGGAGAAACTCGAGAGGGGAGAGTAATGATTTTTCAACTCCAGACTCTGGGCACTGCTTCGGCAATGCCCGTTTCTGACCGGAATCCAAGCGCCCAGGTACTGTCCGTACAGGGGCGCTTGTTTTTGATTGACTGCGGCGAAGGAACCCAGCAGCAGATGCGCCGCTGTCATCTGTCTTTTCTCAAGGTAGAGGCCATCTTTATCTCTCACACCCACGGCGACCACATCTTCGGACTGCCCGGGCTTCTGAACACTATGTCACTCTACGGCAGAACAGGCAGACTCGATATTTACGGCCCCTCTCAGCTGGGAGAAATCATAGACTGTTTCAAGAAACATTTCTCCGCCGGCGAGGGCTATGAACTTGTATTCCACCCGCTTGAAGGAGATGCTCCTCAAAAGATACATTTTTCTCGCCATCTTGAGGTTACGGCTTTCCCATTGAGGCACAAGATTCCCTGCTGGGGTTATCGCTTCGACGAAAGGGTCAGCGAGAGGCACCGAAGTGCAAATCCCCTCTACGAAGCAAAGTCCTATGCTTATTGCTCCGATACGGCACCCTTCGAGGAACTTCCGTCTTACGTGAGAGGAGTCAATACCCTCTTTCACGAGGCCACATATCCCGACTCTCTTGCCGACAAGGCCCAGTCTTACTTCCACTCGACAACCCGTCAGGCTGCCCGCTGTGCACTCGAGGCCGGAGTCAGGCGTCTGATAGTCGGGCACTACAGTTCGCGCATCAAGGACTATGACGAGTACCTGAGGGAGTGCCGCGAAATCTTTCCCGAGAGCTATGCGGCCTCGGATGGAGACCTGTTCGATATTTAGTTTTTTTCGTTAAATTTGCGTTTATATCGCAATGAAATGAAAAGAACCTTTCTTCTGCTCCTCTCCCTGTTGATACTGCTTGGCGCCAGCGACAAGAGCCCGCAACAGGCCTACATAGAAAAATATTCCGATCTTGCAGTTAGCGAGATGCTCCGCACTGGAGTCCCTGCCAGCATCACCATTGCGCAGGGCCTTCTCGAATCTTCCGCAGGCAAGTCTTTGCTTGCCGTCGAAGGCAACAACCACTTCGGAATCAAGTGCCACAACAACTGGAACGGCAAAACAATCCACAAGGACGACGATGCCAAGGGCGAGTGCTTCAGGGCATACCGCAAGCCGGAGCAGTCCTTCCGCGACCATTCCGACTTCCTACGCTACCGCGACCGCTACAAGTTCCTCTTTTCTTACGAGATAACAGACTATAAATCTTGGTGCTACGGGCTCCAGAAGGCAGGCTATGCCACCGACCCTTCTTATGCTTCGAAACTCATCAAAATTATCGAAGACTACTCTCTCTGGCGCTACGACACCCCCAGGCTCGAAGACCGCAAGGACACCGCGGTGTCCATACCCGAGTCGCCCGAAGTGCTGGAACAGGCCGTTCCGCTCGATATCGACAGTTTCGACGAGAGGTTCTCTTTCCCCCTGAACCGTCCCGTATATGAAAAGAACGGAGTCCCCTTCGTTATTTCATCTGAGGGTGAGAGCTATTCAAGCATAGCGGCTTCCTATGGGCTCTTCCGCTCCGAAATTCTCCGCTTCAACGACATCCCTCAGGGCGGCGAACTTCTCCCGGGCACGGTAGTATATCTTCAGCATAAGAAAAGCCGTGCTGCAAAGGGACTCGACAAGTACATAGTCGAAGGCCAGGAAGAGAGCCTCAGGGACATATGCCAGAGATTCGCCGTCAAACTATCCTCAATTCGTTCTCTAAACGGTTTTACCGACGACTACAAGCCCTCGGAGGGTGACGTGATACTCCTCAGGAGACAGAAGAAGAACTGATGAAAGCGCGCAAAACCATAGCCATATCAATACTTGCCCTATCGCTCGCTGTTACAGTGGGCTTTGCTCTGCTTTGGCTTCAGGACAACAAACTGCCCAACTTCAAGGAGGAATACAATCTCTACGTCCGTCCGGGGATGACTGCGGATGATGTCCGTGCCGAGCTTTCTGCAGTAGCCAGACATCCCGCAAGCCTGAAGCGTGCCTTCCGAAGCAAGCAGGTCCACAACTATCTAAAATGCGGCCATTTTGTTGTACGGCCTTCACACAGTTCGGTATATGTGGCCCGTATGCTCAATAACGGCTGGCAGACACCCGTAAAGCTCACACTTTCCGGCTCCCTGAGGCTACGGGGCGAGATAGCCTCGCGAATCGCTTCACAGATGATGATGGATTCAACCGAGGTCAGGGCTGCTATGGAAGACAAAGAACTTCTTGCCTGCTTTGGAGTGACCCCCGAGACAGTGTTCTCCCTCTTTGTTCCCGACACATACGAGGTCTTCTGGACCGACTCTATGCGCGATATTTTCTCGAGGCAGAAAAAGGCCCTCGACAACTTCTGGACACAG
This sequence comes from Bacteroidales bacterium, assembly GCA_029009115.1. Lineage (GTDB taxonomy): Bacteria > Bacteroidota > Bacteroidia > Bacteroidales > UBA932 > Cryptobacteroides. The sequence continues at coordinate 22,283 of JAQXJU010000111.1, forward strand.
GACCGTCAGGCAAAGGCAGCAGCCCTCGGGCTCAGCCGTATGCAGGTTGCTGTTCTTGCAAGCATAGTGAGGTCGGAGTCGTATCACGAGTCGGAGTATCCTTCGGTAGCGAGCGTATATCTGAACCGTCTCCGCAAAGGAATGAAGCTTCAGGCCTGTCCGACAGTGATGTTTCTGTACGACTTTACTCTCAACAGATTGCTCAAGAGTCATATCCAGGCCAAGAAAGATTCACCTTACAATACCTATACGCACTTCGGGCTGCCTCCCGCACCCATATGCGTGCCAAGCAAAGCCTCGCTGGATGCGGTGCTCAACCCTGCCGGTGAGGAATATCTCTATTTCTGTGCCGATTCCCGCTTCAACGGCTACAATGTCTTCTCTAAAACATATGCCGAGCATTGCCGGAAGGCACGTGAATACCAGAAGGCTTTCAACGAAAGGCAGAAAGCCAGACAGCAGGCATCAAAGTAAGTTTCGGCGATGGAAGACATAGTTAGACAAGCACGCGAACTTGCCTCAGACATCCTCAGGGATGTACAACGCAGCAACGGTCACCCTTTCATAGAGCATCCCGACTCAGTCGCGGCCATAGTACGCGACGAGATTGGCCTGACTCCCGAGTGCCAGGCGGCCGTATATCTGCACGAGGCAACCCGCTGCCATCCTGAGGTATCGCTTGAGCAATTCCCCGAGGATATACGCAAGATAGTCGAGGGCCTGAACCTCATATCCACCATTAAGCCCAAGGATACACGTCTCGAAGCGGAGAACTACAAACGTCTGATTGTGCAGTATTCCTCCGATCCGAGAGTAACTGTCATCAAGATAGCCGACAGGCTCGAGATAATGCGCAGTCTGGCGGCCTTCCCCAAGAGCTCGCGTGAGCAGAAACTCCTCGAAACCCTGATGCTGTACATCCCCCTTGCCCATCAGCTCGGCCTTTACAACATCAAGTCTGAACTGGAGGACATATGGTTCCGCTACTCCGACCCCGAACAGTACCGCGCCATCACCAACAAACTCAAGTCAACCGAGAAAGACCGCGAAGCCCTCTCCCGTGACTTTGTCCAGCCCCTCGCCAAGACCCTGTCCGAAGCTGGAATCAAGTACAAACTCAAGGTCCGCACAAAGACGGCTTATTCCATATACAAAAAGATGCAGGCCCAGCACGTCCCCTTCGAAGGAGTCTATGACGTGTTTGCAATGCGTTTCATCATCGACTGCGAACCCGACCGCCAGAAAGAGCTTGACCTCTGCTGGAAGGTGTACTCATACGTTACCCAGGAGTATATACCCGACACCTCGAGACTCCGCGACTGGCTGACCCAGCCCAAGCCCAACGGCTACGAGTCGCTGCACATCACCGTCAGCAACAGGCAGGGGCACGCAATCGAAGTCCAGATAAGGACCAGGCGTATGGATGAGATTGCCGAGAGCGGACTGGCCTCGCACTGGTCATACAAGGGCATCTCCGGAGTCCAGACCCTGAACAACTGGCTTACGAGTGTACGCTACAATCTCGAACACAAGAGCGAGACCCGCCCCGAAGATATGCCCAAGCCTCCTCAGGGAGAGATATTCGTCTTCACCCCCACAGGCGAACTCCGAATACTTCCCCAGGGTGCAAGCGTACTCGATTTTGCCTTCAATATCCACAGCGGGCTGGGCTGCCGCTGCACTGGTGCCCGCATCTCAGGCAAGGCTGTCTCCATACGCGAGCCCCTTAAGACAGGCGATGTGGTCGAAATCCTCACGAGCCGCAACCAGCATCCAAGCCATGACTGGCTCTCGTGGGTTGTGACCGGGAAAGCCCGCACCAAGATACGTCAGGAACTCGACGCCGAGGAGAGGAAGAAAGCCGCACAGGGGCGCGAACTGCTCGAAAGAAGGCTCAAAAACTGGAAGCTCGATTTCCCCGACGATATGGTCAAGGACTTTATGAAGTCCAGGAAATACACGTCGATAATCAGCCTTATGGCGGCAATCGCCGATGGAGATATCGATGTCAACGAGGTTAAGTCATTTATACTCAAAGAAACAGAGGCAAAGGTGAGTGCCTCCGCCTCTGACCCTGCACGCCTTTCCTCCGACAAACCGGGGTCGTGGACTGCCGAAGCGGCAACTGCAGCAAGCTCCGACAGCATACTTGTGCTTAACGCTCGGAATGTCAAGGGGATGGATTACAAGATGGCAAAGTGCTGCAATCCTGTCTTCGGAGACGATGTCTTCGGCTTTGTCACCCGCGGCGAGGGTATAAAGATCCACCGCATATCCTGCCCCAATGCCTCTCGCCTCATCGAGAACTATCCCTACCGCATCCAGAAGGTTCGCTGGGTGAACACCGGTTCCGATGCCGACTTCCAGTGCTCTCTTGCTATTACAGCCGACCTCGAACACTCGGTAATGGGAGACATTATGAACGTGATAGGTCAGTTCAAGGCTTCCGTCCGTTCGTTCAATGTCAACGAGAACAGACGCTCAGGTACCTATGACATATCGGTTCGTCTGATGGTTCCCTCGAATATGGAACTCGACAAGATTCTTTCGCAGCTGTCATCGCTGCGTCATATCCAGAAGGTGCACAGAATCTGATTCAGTCTTTCCAGACTTTAAGATACTCCTGCAGGGCCCACATCTCATCTCTGTATCTTGCAGCTACGCTGAAGTCAAGGTCGGCAGCCGACTTTGTCATCTTCTGCCTGTCCTCCTCAATCAGCTTTTCAACCTGAGCGCGGGACATAGAACGTATTACAGGATCCTGGAGCACTGCCGCGAGGTCAGCCCTGACGTGCCCGTCGGCAAAGGCGGCACCCTCGCTGCGTTTCGAGTCGTGTCCGAGTCCTACGGTCACCCTGCCCTTGCCGAGTTCCGACGGGCTGGGAATGTAGGTCGGGTCGTCGTATGAGTTGGCCGCAGATACACGCCCGCCCTTCTTTTCCTTTCCTCCTGAGGCGAGTTCAGAAGCGAGCACGTTGCTGCGCGTCTCAATCTGCCGGGGAGTGATGTTGTGCAGTTTGTTGAACTCTATCTGCTTGCTGCGCCGGCGGTTAGTCTCGCGGATAGTTGCCTCCATCGAGGGGGTGATGCTGTCGGCATACATAATCACCAGCCCGTTCACGTTTCGGGCGGCCCGTCCAGCTGTCTGGGTAAGAGCCCTTGTGGTGCGCAGGAATCCTTCCTTGTCGGCATCGAGAATGGCTACGAGCGAAACTGCAGGAATATCAAGCCCTTCCCTCAGAAGGTTTACCCCTACCAGCACGTCGAACAGTCCGTTCTTGAAGTCCTCGATAATCTCAATCCTTTCGGCAGTATCTATATCGGAGTGGATGTACCTGACTCTGACCCCTATCCTTGAAAGGTAGTCGTTCAACTCTTCTGCCATCCTCTTCGTGAGAGTGGTCACCAGCACCCTTTCCTCCTTCTCGCTTCTAAGGCGTATCTCCTCCACGAGGTCATCGACCTGATTCTTGGTCGGACGTACCTCTATGGGAGGGTCAAGCAGGCCTGTGGGGCGCACAAGCTGCTCTACCACAAGACCTTCTGATGCCTGGAGTTCGTATTCTGCGGGAGTTGCGCTCACATATACCTTCTGTCCTGTTATAGAATTGAATTCCTCGAAGGTCAGAGGACGGTTGTCTGCAGCTGCCGGCAGACGGAATCCGTACTGGATAAGCACCTCCTTGCGCGAGTGGTCGCCCCCGTACATCGCTCTCACCTGGGGCAGGGTGACGTGCGATTCGTCGATGAAGGTCAGGAAGTCCTTGGGGAAGTAGTCGAGCAGGCAGAAGGGGCGCTGTCCTTCGCTCCGCCCGTCGAAGTAACGCGAATAGTTTTCGATGCCGGGGCAGTAGCCCATCTCCTTAATCATCTCAAGGTCGTACTCCACCCTTTGCTTGAGCCTCTTCGCCTCCAATCCCCGGTCGGAGTTTTCGAAGTACTCCATCTGCTTTACCAGGTCATCCTGAATCTGGCTTACAGCCGCTATCGTGCGCTCCTTTGTGGTTACAAAGTTGTTGGCCGGATAAATTGAAATTGAGTCAATCTCCTCAAGGCAAGCCCCTGTGAGAGGGTCTATCATCGAGATAGTGTCAACCTCGTTCCCGAAGAACTCTATCCTGACGGCATTGTCCGAACCTCCGAGATATACGTCCACCGTATCGCCCCTGACCCTGAAGGTCCCCCGCTTGAACTCGATCTCTGTGCGGTTGTAGAGGGCATCTACCAGCTTGTACAGCAGTGCGGTAAGGTCGCGCCTCTCGCCCTTGCGGACCACCACCGTCTGCTCGTGGAAGTCCTCGGGGTTGCCTATTCCGAAGAGGCAGGATACAGATGAGATTACAATCACGTCCCTTCGCCCGGAGAGCAGGGCCGAGGCAGCACTCAGCCTCAGTTTGTCAATCTGCTCGTTTATGCTGAGGTCTTTCTCGATGTAGGTATCGCTCTGGGGTATGTATGCCTCGGGCTGATAATAGTCGTAGTACGATACGAAGTACTCCACAGCATTGTTGGGAAAGAACGACTTGAACTCTCCATAGAGCTGGGCCGCCAGAGTCTTGTTGTGGCTTAAGATAAGGGTGGGCCTTTGGAGTCTTTCGATGACTCCGGCCATAGTGAATGTCTTGCCCGACCCCGTAACACCGAGGAGGGTCACGTCCGATACCCCGCTCTCAATGGCGTTGCAGAGCTGTTCTATGGCCTGGGGTTGATCGCCGGCTGGCTTGTATTCTGACTCGAGATGGAACTTCATTCAGTTGAAAAAGCCCCGGGGTGATGAGCCTCGGGGCTATATCGTTGGTAAAAACTTTTAGATGAAGATGTAGCGCAGGATGAACAGTACCGCAAGAATCCACATCGTTGCTGATACCTTCTTGAACTGTCCGCTGATGGCGTGGGTAATCACATAGGTGATGACACCCAGAAGGATACCGTCGGAGATGGAGTATGCGAGAGGCATCATAATAATGGTCACGAAGGCAGGAATGGCCTCGCTGTAGTCTTCCCAGTCAATGAGCTTGACGTTCTTCATCATCATCACGCCAACAATGATGAGGGCGGGAGCGGTAGCAGCACCGGGTATGGCGAGGAAGATAGGGGAGAGGAACAGGGCAAGAGCGAAGCATATGGCAGTAGAGAATGCTGTGAGGCCTGTTCTTCCGCCTGCAGTGACTCCCGAAGCGCTCTCGACATAGGTAGTTGTGGTTGAAGTTCCGAGGCAGGCACCGGCTACGGTTGCCACCGAGTCTGCAAGGAACATCTTGTCGAGGCCTTCGATGTTGCCATCCTTACCCTGGGCAGAAGGAATGCTCTGGCTGACTCCGATGATGGTGCCCATAGTGTCGAAAAGGTCGATGAACAGGAAGGTAAGGACAACCACGAGCATATCGAGCGAGAGAACGTTGGTCCACTCGAACTGGCAGAAGATGGGCTTCACGCTCTCGGGAAGCGATACCAGCATCAGCTTGCCGGCCTCGTTCCTTGTGAGGCTGGTGATAGCGTGGCCAGTAGCAGGATCGTTGATAAGCAGACCTATGACTGTAGTGATAAGGATTCCCCAAAGAATACCGCCCTTAACCTTGAGCAGAACGAGGGCTATGGTAATCACAAGACCAATGATTCCAAGAAGGGCTGTGCCCTGGGTAAGATGGCCGAGGCTTACAAGGGTAGCGTCGTTGTTGACGATGATTCCTGCATTCTGGAAGCCGATGAAGGCGATGAAAAGACCTATACCGGCTCCGATTGCCTTCTTGAGGGTATCAGGAATGGCATTGACAAGCCAGCTGCGGACTCCCGTTACCGACATAATCACGAAGAGAATACCTTCGATGAGGACAGCGGTCAGGGCGAACTGCCAGCTGTAGCCCATAGTCAGGCAGACGGTGAACACGAAGAATGCGTTCAGACCCATACCCGGAGCAAGGGCAAAAGGCTTCTTTGCATAGAAGGCCATCATAAGGGTACCGATGATGGACGCAAGGGCTGTTGCCGTGAAGACTGCTCCCCTGGGCATATCGGGAATGGCACCGAAGATATTCGGATTGACGGCAAGAATGTATGCCATCGTGAGGAAGGTGGTGATACCCGCCACAACCTCAGTGCGAACTTTGTGTTGTCCGGCCTGCAGACCGAAAACCTTTTCAAGAATTTTGCTCATAGTGTCCTTTTGTTAGAAGACCCACTTGGTTCCGATGCAGGGACGTGCGTAGAAGCCGTGGTACCCCGCAAAGTTGAGAGAGAGCTCAAGCTCGGCTCCGATATGCAGATTCTCGACTCCGATGTGCTGGCCTACGTTGTACCAGATCTGAGGCTCGGAGATGAATACGAAAGAGTCATTGTGCTGGGTGTCCTTGTCGAGAGGGTTGGCCTCCATAAAGTTATAGACGTTCTCTCCCCAGAGGTCGGCAAAGCCGCTGAAACGCAAGCCCTTGACCCCGAAGATGTCCTGCATTCCCCATACTACCGTGAACTGGAGGGGCAGATTGCTCGAGGCATTGCCGCTGAAGGTCTTGTAGAGGAGCTTGAAGTTGAAGGTGTTGCTGAAGTCGGCATTGTGCATGAACCAGTCTGCACCGAAGAGGAAGTTCTGGTTGCCGAAACCTACGCCGCCGTTGTACTCAACGTGTGCGCTGAGGGCTCCGAGCTGGCTGTCCTGCCAGAAGTTGAGGCAACGTGCAATCTCAAAGTAGCTTCCACTGACTCCCTGGTTGACACCGTCGCTGTCCTTGGCATTGTAGTCATAATCGACAAAGAAGAAGGTGTTGCCCCACTTGTCACCGTAGAACCCTTCAAGAGTGGTGGTGAAGTGATCGCGGTTCTTGCCGAAATCGTAGAATGTTTGGAAGTTGGTTTGGGCCGATGCCATCTGGCATACGGACAGTGCAGCGAGGGCTGCAGCGAAAAAGGCTGACTTTTTCATAATTGTTTTGTTTGTTGTTTTGTGGTACCGGGGAACGTAGTCCCCGGACCGGTTATAAATGGTAGATTAGAAATTGCCTTCCTGAACCTGAAGTATCGAGCTGCAGGAGATGTCAGTAGGGAACTCCGGGAGTTTGGGGCAGTCGGTAATGTCCAGAATGAAGGACAGATAACTCTGCCTGGGGTGGAACTTCTGCACCAGACGCAATACTGCCGCAGCCGTGCCACCAGTTGCAAGGAGGTCGTCGTGGATGAGGCAGACATCGTCGGGGCTTATCGCGTCAGCGTGAATCTCGATGGTGTCGCTGCCGTATTCCTTTGTGTATGTCTCGGAGATGGTGTCGGCAGGCAGTTTGCCCTTCTTGCGAGCCAGTACAAAACCGGCCCCGAGTCTTGCCGCCAGCGCGGTGCCAAGAAGGAAACCTCTGGACTCTATTCCCACCACCTTGGTGATTCCTTTGTCTTTGTATTCCTCATAGAGCAGGTCGAGCATACCTGCAAGACAGTCCTTGTCCTTGAACAGGGTAGTAACATCGAAGAACTGTATCCCCTTGATGGGGAAGTCGGGTACTACCCGAAGATGTGACAGAAGTTCTTGCTTTGTCATTGTATTGGTGAACTACTTTTGGTTGGCGGTATGGTCTCCTCCAAAGTTGACTGCTTCGTCTCCTCTGAGGTTCTTTCCGAACTGGTAGTCGTTGCCGGGGAGAATAGCATTGAGGATAATCCCCGCGAGGGCTGCGACTGCAAGTCCGCTGAGCGAGGTGAACCCTATGCTGATTGCATCACCCGCGCCATATTTGATTCCTATGGCAAGCACCAGAATAAGGGCGGCAATCAGAAGGTTCCTCGAACTTGTAAGGTCAACCTTGTTCTCGACGAGATTCCTGATACCCACTGCTGAAATCATTCCGTAAAGCACGAGGCTCACACCTCCGATGGTGGCCGCAGGCATCACGGCAATCATTGCCGCAAACTTGGGGCAGAACGAAAGGATGATGGCAAAGACGGCGGCAATGCGGATTACGCGGGGATCAAATACTTTGGTGATGTTCAACACTCCGGTATTCTCGCCGTAGGTAGTATTTGCAGGGGCTCCGAAGAGCGATGCAAGGCTCGTTGCGAGTCCGTCACCGAGCAAGGTCCTGTGCAGGCCGGGGTCGGCGAGATAGTTTACTCCGGTGGTCGAAGAGATGGCGCACATGTCTCCAATATGCTCGACCATTGTGGCGAGCGAGATGGGGAGGATGGCGATGATGGCAGCCAGAATCAGACTCCAGTTGGGGTTCTTGAACACTGCGAAGGCCGTGTCTTCCATCTTGAAGGGAAGGCCCACCCAAGCTGCTTCCTTGACGGGAGTCCAGTCAACCAGACCGAAGCAGGCTGCCACGATGTACGAGCCTAGCACACCCATAAGTATGGGGACAATCTTAATCATCTTCTTTCCCCAGATGTTGCAAACCACGATGATGGCAACGGCCAGAAGGGCAATCCACCAGTTGCTGCTGCAGTTCTGGATTGCGCTGCCGCTCAGACACAGTCCTATGGCAATGATGATGGGGCCGGTTACGATGGGAGGGAAGAACTTCATAACCCTTGTTGCTCCAAAGATTTTGAACAGACCGGCGAGCACGAAGTACATCAGTCCGGCGCAGAAGATACCGACGCAGGCATAGGGGAGAGCCTGCGCGAGGGTAAGCCCCTGATTCATTCCCATCTGGGTTACGGCCGAGTAGCCTCCGAGGAAGGCGAATGAAGAGCCGAGGAAGGCGGGAACCTTGAACTTTGTGCAAACGTGGAAGATGAGGGTGCCGAGTCCTGCAAAGAGCAGGGTTGCTGAAACAGAGAGACCGGTGATTACCGGAACAAGCACGGTTGCCCCGAACATCGCGAACAGATGTTGGAGTCCGAGCACCGTCATTCTGCCCTTGCCGAGTGTGCGGGCGTCATAAATACCAGAAGCCATTGGTGTTATAGGTTAAAAGTGAATTAGTTATTCTCCTCTGGAGTAGTTTGGCGTCTCCTTGGTGATAGTCACGTCGTGGGGATGGCTCTCGGCCATTCCGCTGGCTGTTACCTTGGTGAACTTGGCTTTCTTGAGTGTCTCGATGTCCTTTGCGCCGCAGTAGCCCATTCCGGACTTTAGACCTCCTATCAACTGATAGACAGTCTCTTCGAGGGTTCCCTTGTAGGGTACACGCCCCACGATTCCCTCCGGGACGAGTTTCTTGGTCTCGGTTTCCTTGTCCTGGAAGTAGCGGTCCTTGGAGCCGGCCGCCATTGCGTCAAGCGAACCCATTCCGCGGTAGGTCTTGAACTTGCGTCCATTGTAGATGATGGTCTCGCCGGGAGCCTCCTCGGTACCTGCGAACATCGACCCGCACATCACGCAGTCTCCTCCGGCGGCAATGGCTTTGACTACGTCGCCCGAGTAGCGCAGACCTCCGTCAGCAATTACCGGAACCCCCGCGGCTGCAGCAACCTTTGCACATTCGAAGATGGCCGTAAGCTGGGGAACACCGACTCCGGCAACTATGCGGGTGGTGCAGATTGAACCGGGCCCAATACCGACCTTGATGGCATCGGCACCGGCCTCGATGAGCCTTTCTGCAGCATCGGCAGTGGCTATGTTGCCTACAACCACGTCGAGGGCGGGGAATTCGGCCTTGATGAGCTTCAGCTTTTCGACCACTGACTTGGAGTTGCCGTGGGCGCAGTCGAGAACCACCGCATCAACCCCTTCAGCCACGAGGGCACTCACCCTGTCGAGGGCATCGGGAGTGATGCCTATGCCGGCAGCCACCCTCAGACGACCCTTGGGATCCTTACAGGCGTTGGGGTGTTCCTTCTCCTTCTGGAGATCGCGGTAGGTAATCAGTCCCACTATTTTGCCTTCGGCGTCAACCACGGGCAACTTCTCTATCTTATGCTTTTGCAGTACGTTGCGTACGGCTTCGCGGTCGTTGCGCTCGCCGGCCTGAATGGTGACCAGCCCCTCAGATGTCATCACCTCGCTGACAGGGACACTGAGGTCTTCCTGGAAGCGGACGTCGCGGTTCGTGACAATTCCGATAAGGTAGCCTTCGCCGTCGGTGACGGGAATGCCTCCGATGTGGTTCTCCTCCATCAGGCGAAGGGCATCACCTACGGTCAGATTTCCGCTTATGGTAACGGGATCGTTGATCATCCCGCTTTCGGCACGCTTGACACGGCGCACCTGGGCGGCCTGTTCGGAGATGGACATATTCTTATGAATAACGCCGATACCTCCTTCCCTTGCAAGGGCGATGGCCATCGGCGCTTCTGTGACGGTGTCCATCGCAGCGGACACAATCGGTATGTTCAGAGTGATGTTTCGCGAGAAACGGCTTTTGAGCGATACTTCCCGGGGAAGGACTTCAGAATAGGCTGGGATAAGAAGAACATCGTCAAATGTTAATCCGTCCAGAGCAATCTTTTCTTCTTGGAATGACATAGACTCTATTTTTAAGCCGCAAATTTAGACAAAAAAAGCGATGCGGAAATAAGCTTGATCTGAAGTTTTGGAAAAACTTATCAACAATTTTTCCGCATCGCTTTTTTGTCATTCTGCCCTCATCTCGGGGCAGAGCCCTCTGGCTTAGGCGTTTTCCCCAGCCTCGGGGGCGCTTTCTTCCTGTGCGGGCGCGCTGCAGGAGCCGGTGCCCTCGGCGAGAATCTTTTCGCTTCTGGCAACGAACTCGGCTAGAGCCTTGCCGCTCAGCATTCCGTTCGACAGCAGAGCCAGGTCAACGACCTGCTTGAGCAGATTGTCCTCCTTGTCCCTCTTTGCCCATATGCGCCCGATGAGGGGATTCTCCATATTGACGAGGATATTGTACGATTTGGGCATCTCGCCGTAGAAGTTCATCCCTCCGCCAATGCTGCTCATCTCGCGATAGCGGCGCATAAACTCGTTCTGGGCAATAACCACCGGAGCGGCTGTTTCGCCAAGGTTCTGGGGTTCGACGAAGTAGTCGTTGCCCTGAGGAAGGACGGCCTTGAAGAGTTCGTCAAGGGCCTTCTTGTCATCGTCGGACATCTCGGGCTTGACCTTGTCCTCTTTGGGAATGAGATTCTGCACGGAGTCGGAGTCAACACGTGCGAAGCGACAGTCCTTGACCTTCTGCTCCAGCAGGTTGACGAAGTGCGAATCCAGCTCGCAGTCCATAAGAAGCACGTCGTAGCCCTGGTTCTTTGCCTGCTCAATCCAGCTGTACTGGGTATCGGCATTCGTGGCATACAGGAATACTACTTTCTTATCCTTGTCGGTCTGGGCTGTCTCGATTGCCGAGCGGTAGTCGTCGATGGCGAAGTACTTGCCGTCGGTGTTCTTGAGCAGGGCGAACTTCAGTGCCCTCTCGCAGAACTTCTCGTCCGAGAGCATGCCGTATTCGATGAACAGCTTGATATTGTCCCACTTTTCCTCGAACTGGTCGCGGTGTTCCTTGAAGATTTCTTCGAGCCTGTCTGCCACCTTCTTTGTGATATAGGTGGATATCTTCTTGACATTCGAATCGCTCTGGAGGTAGCTGCGGCTTACGTTCAGGGGGATGTCGGGGGAGTCGATGACACCGTGCAGCAGGGTCAGGAAGTCGGGAACTATGTTATCGACGTGGTCGGTGACGAACATCTGGTTGCAGTAGAGTTGAATCTTGTTCTTGTCTATTGCCATCCTCTCCTTGATCTTGGGGAAGTACAGGACACCGGTAAGATTGAAGGGATAGTCAACGTTCAGGTGAATCCAGAACATAGGTTCCTCCTCCATAGGGTAGAGCTTGTGGTAGAAATCCTTGTAGTCTTCGTCCTTGAGTTCGGAAGGAGCCTTGGTCCAGATTGGCACAATGGAGTTGATGACATTGTCTTCGTCTGTCTCCACGCTCTTGCCGTCTTTCCATTCGGTCTTCTTCCCGAAGACTACGGGCACGGGCATAAACTTGCAGTACTTGCCCAGCAGATACTCAATCTTGCCTTTGGTGGCAAACTCCTGCGAGTCGTCGTCGAGATATAGGGTGATGACGGTTCCGCGCTCTGCCTTGTCGCAGGGTTCGAGACTGTATTCGGGGCTGCCGTCGCAGGACCACTTTACCGCATGGGCGCCTTCTTTCCAGCTGAGAGTCTCGATGGTGACATTCTTTGCGACCATAAAGGCGGAGTAGAATCCGAGTCCGAAGTGGCCTATGATTCCGCTTACCTGGTCCTTGTATTTTTCAAGGAACTCCCCTGCCGAAGAGAAAGCGATCTGGTTGATATAGCGGTCAACCTCTTCCTCGGTCATTCCTATTCCGTTGTCAATGACCTTCAGGGTCTTGGCTTCTTCGTCGAGTTCGATTCTGACCTTCAGCTCGCCGAGCTCACCCTTGAATTCGCCGTTGCTGGCAAGAGTCTTCATCTTCTGCGAAGCATCGACAGCGTTTGCAACAAGTTCGCGGAGGAATATCTCGTGATCTGAATAGAGGAATTGTTTGATAACCGGGAATATGTTCTCGGTGGTTACTCCGATTTTCCCTTTGAGTGTCTTTTCTTCCATATCTGTAAAGTTTTGTTGTTGCTCTTCTTTCGGGTCAGCGATTCCGTCTGTTTGTTTTACGCCGGAGAGCCGCTTCGCTCTCTTGCCCGGGGCATAAACTAAAAAGCCGGACAATGCGCTGTCCGGCTTTCTGAAAAATCAAATTATGTTCCATTGACAAATTGTCAGAATCTGTATCCTATGCCAAGATTGGCTCCGGCCCACTCGACACCGATGCCCAGTTCGGCAAAACCGTAAAGTTTGCTTCCGAAGCTTACACCAACGGGGATTATCTGAAACGCAAAGAGCTTTGACATAGTGTTCTCCGTACATATCTTATCCCATTTGTAAATGCCGATTCCTCCCTGCAGTTCGCCGTATAGCGTGCACTTCGGGTGGGACATATAGTTGAAGCGTATGCTGGGCATAAGGGCGTATGACTTCAGGCAGTGCGTGCCTTTGTATTCACGGTTACCGTCACTAGTCTTGTAAATCTTCTGCGACATATATCCGAAACTTGCGCTCACTCCGACTCCGAGCCATTTTGTCAGATAGTAGCGCCCTGATACATTCAGGTGCAGAGGCAGAGTTATATCCATTTTGCTTTCGAGACCGTCGTGGCATTTTTCCACCGCCGCCGAACTGTGAGCGATGGCGCCGAAAGAGTAGGGGAAGAGAAGTTCGAAGAAGTTTACCCCCGAGATTCCGGCATTGATTTCAAATGTGCCTGAAAGGTCGCGAGTGAATGCCTGTCCGTTTGCCTGGGGCGCCGCAAAGAGCAGAACAGCGGCTAGGCTGATGACAATTTGCGATGTTCTTTTCATAGATTTTAGTTTTTTGATGATTAGTTCACAGGACTATAGATGAAATTAGTATGCGTAATGTTGCAATTTTTTCGGATATTTGTGATTATGAAGAAACCAATAGCAGCGCTGATTTATGACTTTGACGGGACACTCTCTCCCGGCAACATGCAGGAATTCGGATTCATCCAGGCGGTCGGAAAGACCATTCCTGAATTCTGGACAATGAGTGACGACATTGCAAAAGGGCAGGATGCCAGCAATGTTCTGGCATATATGAAGTTGATGTTCGACGAGGCCAAGGCCAACGGAATTCCTCTGCGGCGCGAGAATTTCCAACGTTTCGGCAAGGACATAGCGCTCTTTCCCGGAGTGAGAGAATGGTTTTCGCTCATAAATGCATACGGCAGGAGTCGTGGTGTCAGGATCGAACACTACATCAATTCATCAGGACTGAAAGAGATAATCGAAGGTTCCCCAGTCGCCAAAGAATTCAAGCACATTTTCGCCGGGTCCTTCCTTTACGACGAAAACGGGGAGGCGGAATGGCCTGGGATTGCGGTGGACTACACTGCGAAAACCCAGTTTCTCTTCAAAATCAGCAAGGGGATATTCTCATCCAGAGACAACAAAAAGGTTAATTCAAGCGTTGCAGAAGACAAAAAGCGAATCCCTTTCTCGAATATGATATATCTCGGAGACGGAGAAACCGATGTTCCCTGTATGAAGATAGTCGGAATGTTCGGGGGCAATTCTATTGCTGTCTATAATCCCGAGAACGACTCGAAGAAATCGATGGCCAAGAAACTGCTCCGGCAGGGGAGAGTGAAATTCATCACTCCGGCAGTCTATACAAAAGATGGAATGGCATACAAAGTGGTGTGCGCCATTATTGACAAAATCAAGGCAGACTTCGAACTGGAACAGATAGCCGGAACTTGCAAATAAGTTTTAGCCATTCCGCTGATGATTGGTTATTGTGAACCATTGAAAAATACATTATCTTAGCGCGATGTCTGCAACTCGCACAGCCGGTGCGTCCCCTGTTGCAGGGCAGATGACATCAATGAAAAATAACAGTTATTGAATATGAGCTCTATTATCACCAGATTCGCAGGCTTGGAACTAAAGTCTCCGGTCATTGTCGGCAGCAGCAGCTTGACTGCCTCGGTTCCCAAATTGCTTGAATATGAAAAGGCAGGCGCAGGAGCCGTAGTACTCAAGTCTCTTTTCGAGGAAAGCATAGCCATTGAGATGGATGCTTATGATACGGACGCGCATCCAGAGGCTTATGACTACTTCGCCGCTTATTTGGGCGACAAGGTCCTCTCCGATTATCTGGACCTTGTCCGTGAAGCCAAGAAGGTCTGCTCCATCCCCGTGATCGCGTCGATTGCCTGCCATACCGACGGAAAATGGGAAGAGTTTGCTAAGCGGATTGAAGAAGCTGGGGCTGATGCCATAGAACTGAACATAATGAGTCTCTGCACTGCTCGCAACTATACTGACGGCTCTTTCGAGAAGATGAATGCGGACATAGTCGCACACGTCTCGAAGATGGTAAGCATCCCTGTCATCGCCAAGATTGGTTCAAACCATACAAATCCGGTTGCTTTGTGCGACAGTCTGTATGCCCGTGGCGCAAAAGCGGTCGTGCTCTTCAACAGATTCTATCCGACAGACATCGACATTGACAAAATTGAGTTCACAACCGGAATCCCCTTTACTTCTCCGGCAGATTTGTCCCTGCCGCTAAGATGGGCCGGTCTTGTCTCATCTTCGGTGCCGGGCTTGTCAATTGCCGTATCTGGAGGAGTTGATTCCTGGCAGAGCACAGTGAAGTCCATACTCAGCGGTGCCGCTGCAGTTGAAGTAGCCAGCTCGATTATCAGGCAGGGAGCATCCTGGATTTCTAAGGTGAATGAGGGTCTCAAGGCTTGGCAAGATGCGAAAGGCTTCGCTTCAGTAGCCGACTATCGCGGCAAGTTGAATGCTTCGAATCCGGAGAATTACGACAACCTGATTCGTACCCAGTTTATCAAGCATTTCAGCGAGGTTCGTTGACATAGCCTTCTGCCTGATGGCTGCCCCCATATCCTGTCCGAAAGCTTGGGCAGTCTCGGCATCGTTTCTGGTCACCCCTGCCAGAAGTGCCTCTGAGGCCGCTTGGGTGGTCTCGGCACCGTTGCAGGCATTCTCGTGAAATTCACCTTTCGAGCCGCCCCCCTTCAGAATGCCTTCTGGGGCAGGTTGGTGTTCGAGGTGAATTTCACGGGTCTGGGCTACCCCTGCGAGAAGTACCTGAGAGGCCGATTCGGTGATCTCGTGAAATTTACCTTTCGGGCCGACCCCCTTCAGAATGCCTTCTGGGGCACATTGGTGTTCGAGGTGGAACGACTTTGTGTCCACCTCAGAGCCTTACCCCCTCTACAGTGCCCTCAGAGGCACATTGCTTCGCGAGGTGAATTTCACGGGTTGCAGCAACCCCTGCCAGAAGTACCTGAGAGGCCGATTCGATGAACTCGTAAAATTCACCTTTCGAGCCGACCCCCTTCAGAATGCCTTCAGAGGCACATTGGTTTCCGAGGTGAATTTCACGGGTTGTGGCTACCCCTGTCAGAAGTACCCTAGATGCCGGCTCTGCTGCCTCGGTCCAGATGTTGATTGTGCTGCCTCGGTTCAGATGCTGTCATTCCCGTAAAATCTACCTCAGATCTGAACCCTCCACAATGCCTTCAATGGATGATTATCGGCAATCAGCCCATTCGAAGTTTTCTTTCCCTGCACCGACTTCGAAATGGTATTTCGCAATCCCGAGGTCCATCCTGGTATAGCCCACGAGAGAGAAGCCGCTTCTAGCAATCACCTTGTCCCCGGTAGTATATTCAAAGAAGAACTTCTGCTGATTGACGGCTGTGGGAGCCAGAAGAGCCGCATTCACTCCATCGATAAAC
>JAQXJU010000112.1 GCA_029009115.1 Bacteroidales bacterium
GGTGGATGCAGATAAGCATTCCTCTCGAATACAAGAGCCTGACACGCAAGCCCACACACATAATAGTCTCCGCTGCCGCAAGTCTGCTTGGAGACTACTTCACGGGCAGCGAAGACTCTATTCTGTGGATGGATAATCTGAGGCTGGAGTATTAAAGTCCCAGCCTCAGGTATTTCAGTCAATCTTAAGGGCCCTGTCAATGGCCATCACAAAGTACTCGTACTGCATCTTGAGCTGAGCATCGCGGGTCTTGGTTGCCGCCTTGGCATAGAGATCGCGGATTTCGTGAAGCTTGCCCAGGACGCGGTAGTCGTTGACCGAGAGGGTCTGGAAACTAACAGCGGCCATAGGAGTAAAGCCCATAGTCAGGTCAGCCCTGCTGCTGTGCGACGCCCATTGAGAGGCAAAGGAGCTGAGGTTTGGACACACAGCAGCGATTGCCGTGGGATTGATGCTGGAGCGGGACATTACGGTGCTCACGAGGAAGTAGTGCATCATAATATTGTCCGCCATCGAAACCTTGTTTGCCCGTATCGACTCCTTGGCGTATTCGATGATAGTGTCATAGACCTTGATTACGGAGAAGTCGTTGAAGCCCATCTCTTCGGCAAATGCAAGCTTGGGGAGGCAGGTCCCAAGTTCGGGGACGACCAAATTCTGGATATAGTCGGCGAAGGAATTGACCAGAATGAGGTCCTTCCAGGCATCCGAGCCATCGAGCCAGGTCATATCGTCCAGCCATTCTATGCTGGTACGCAGAGCCTTCTCCTGCAGCTCTGCAGGAACGAACTCGAATGAAGGCAGGGAATCGCAGTCCTTGATTTCGTTGACGTATATGCCACCCACATACTTCATCAAATCCATCACCGGATATGCTCCGTTTTCTATGGTCCTGATATTCATATAGGGGATGAATTCGCTGGCTACGTCGTCCTTGAGCCATTCTCCAAGGTTTTTGAGAACCTTGGTGTAATTTTCCTTGCGTGCCAGGGCACAACGGATGGGGTCATCTCCCAAATCCATTGTTGCAGGGCGGGGGTCCATACTGAAGCGGGGGTCGCTTCGTTTGGCCTGGCGAACATACAGGCAATGGGGATCCGACTTTGACTGGGCAATCAGTTTGTCCAGATATGGAAGTTCCTGCTCGGGAGTGACTGCTCCCGGAATGTCGCAGTAGAGCCAGTTGATGGCATATTTGTCGTAGGCCCCGATACCCGTCTGGATAAGTGTCACTCCCCTCTCCTTGTCTCCTTCAGTTGCAAAGAAGTTGTACGGAAGCATATCCATTATCGAAGGGGATAGCCCGTATCTCTTTGTGAATGAAGGCGAACGCAACGAATCGGCGGGATATGCACCAGATGCCGCGAGATTCTGGTCCAGACCAAGGCAATGGCCTATTGCATTGGCCACCTTTGCGGTAAGCGCTTCGTAACACGCAGGTATATTGTGCTTGACCGTACGCACATCCGGATCGGCCACCGAAATTTCAGCAAGGACACTGGTGTGAAGCCCCAGAAGCACATCCATAGGGATTGAGATGCTTGCTCCGAAAATTTCGCCGCTGCGTGGATCAGTCCATACATTGTATCGAAGAATCTCGGAGGTGGAGGCATCGTACCTGACGCAGCATCTGCGAGGGTCATTTGCATCGAAGCAAGGGTCATCTGAAGGATAACGGCGCACCTCAAGGACCTGTCCCCTGCCCATACTCTCGAAGGCCTCGTTCCAGACGAGTATGCCTTTGGAGATACTGGAGTACATCTCTTCGTTGAAGAGAGTATCGACATAGAAGGTTATGTGGTCCCTATGCTTGAGATTCCATCTGCGGGCGTACCATTTTGTACGGGAGCCCCTGTCCGAGGCCGAGTAATCGATGCGGGACACCGCTGTGACCCCGATGCGGGAATCGGCGATTCGGGGCGCGGCAGTTTCCTCGGGAAGGAGGATGAGAGACTTGCGCTGCAGAAGAGTCAGTTTTGGTGAACTTCCGTCGTCAGCGACACTCATACCCATAAATGACTGCTTCATCGAGTAGGTCTCGTTCCTCAGAACAGACACCGTACCTTCATTTGCCTGAACGTCCACGGTGGAAGAAAGGCCTGAGGTGTGGGTCAGTATGGTTGAGATGAGTCCTCCGAAAGAGCCTGCTCCAAGGGGATCGGCAGGATTGAGTCTTTTGTCATATTCGCTGAATAATGAAGTGACGTCAAAAACCAGAGAAGTGCTGTCGGGGCTCTGAGTTTTGATGGGGAAAATCTTCATTATGGCTCCTATGTGACTCTTCCCTATCTCGGTATCAAGGCCCTCGCCGCGATATCTGTAGGCATCCACCTCCTTGAGAATCACCAGGGAGTCGGTAGCCTCGAAACTCACGTGAAGGGTCTTGGGGGATATGTAACCTGAGGTTGTCACATCGGGGGAACTGGTCTTCTCAACAGAGGTGCTGACAAGAATGTCACGCCCGAGTATATCTTTGGGGAGTTCTGCAATTACGGTATTGCCTTCGACGAGGTGCAACTTCATAAAGTCGGATGCAGTGACGCATTTCTTGCCGTCGAAGATTTTGTCGTATTCAGAGATTTTTACGCTGTCAGCCTCGGCCTTCTTGGCTGAATCTTTCTTTCGGGGAGCGGAGCTGGCGGGAGTAAGCACTGCAAGACCCAAAAGGGCACAGAACACAATTGAGGCTATTCTTTTCACTTTCATCACGCCTATTTATTTAAGTGTGTTCTGGATATTCCTTAACATAAGTGTGTAGTGGGCCTTCTCATCTCCTGAGGAAGACTTCACGAGTTTCTCAAGAAGCTTGCGGGTCTTCAAGGCATAGCTGTAGCATTCGGGCTCGTGGATGGGATTGGTTGCAAACATCACCTGCGGCTGGCTATAGCCTGATACCGGCAGATACTTCCCGCTGGCAAGATCGGAGCGCATCTTGTAGTCGAGCAGGAAGTCAGGAGTGGGGACCTCGGCGGGGTCTGTCATCGCGAAGGAAGCAATGCCTTTGGTCCTGGCACCGAAGCCGCGATACTTGAATCCGGCTGCAGAGAAAACGTTTGCCACGAATTCTCTCTGGAAAGCCATATCTATGTCGGAGAGACCGCCCTTCTTGCGCGAAGGCTCCCAGACCATACGGTAGAGGTCCTCCATACATTCGGAGAAGGTGTAAATCTGCTCGCCGCGGCTGAGTTTCTCAGTAGAGGCAATCTTGAAGGGAGCGGCCACGACGGCCTCGATGATTGCTGTCTGCAGAACCGAGGCAGGACTGCCCATAATAGGCAGCTGCTTCATCAGATCGTGATTGTCGAGCCATTCGAGATCATAGACCTGAGCGTAGAGGAAGTCGAAAGCTTCCTTCTGCCTTTCTCTCTCTACACAGAGGTAGGAGTGCTCCACAGGGTCTCCGCTGTGCTTCTCCCAGAGGTAAACGCCGCCAATGTTTGCGAAGACGTGCTGGATATAAGTGAGATACTGATAAATTATTCCAGTATAAATCTCGCCTGTGTATGTATAGTCGGGGTCATCCTTTATCCAGTCTTTCATATTGGAAAGGATGTAGCGGAGATTGCTGATTCCGTAACGGGAAGCCTTTACAGCGTTGTCTCCCAGGTCCTCGTGCTGCGAGCGGGGGTCGAGAATCCTGCCCTGCTGCTTTCCGTAACGGTAAATGGGATCAGCCTGTGCCTCGCGAATCCATCCGTCAAGAATCATGGCTTCTTCCTCGGGGCTGTCCTCGAAGAGAGGGGTGTAGGAATAGCGGATGGTGAAGTAGTCGTACAGACCGAAACGGGGAGGGGTAAGGCTTACGCCCTTCTCTTTGTCACCGGGCTGCGCTACATAGTTAAAACGGGCATAATCCATTATGGAATAGGTCGTTCCGTATTTCTGGGTAAACGATGGTGAGCGCAGCGAATCGACAGGCACACAGGCCGATGCACTCATATTGTGCATCATTCCCAGGCAGTGCCCCACCTCGTGCGCGATGACATAGCGAAGTGCATCTGAGAACACATCTTCGGGGAGGGAGCCGCTGCGTACTGATTCGTCGGCCTGCGCAGTCTGGATGAAGCGCCAGTTGTTGATAAGCTTGACGACGTCGTGATACACATAGACCGAAGCATTCAGTATTTCGCCGCTGCGGGGATCGACCCAGGAGGGGCCCATAGCATTCTCAATGCGCACAGGAGCGTAGCGGATGCAGGAATACTTGATGTTGTCTGGGTCGAATTCAGGATCATCTGTGGGGAAGTCCCTGGCAACGATTGCATTCTTGAAGCCTATCTTCTCAAAGGGCTCCTGCCACTGGTTGACGGCAGTGTAGATGGCGGGCTTCCACTCCTCGGGGAAGGCAGGATCGATGTAGAAAACGATGGGCTTCACAGGCTCCACCAGCTTACCGGCGCGATAAGCGGCTGTATCCGAAGGCTCAAGACGCCATCTGTTGGCAAAATAGACAACCTTTGCGCCCTGCTCCTTCTCGGAGTAGAGAATCTTTCCGGTAGGGAAGATTGCAATGCGGCTGTCCACGGGGCGGGAACGATAGGGCTGCTCGTCAAGCAGAATCAGCGAACGGGTCAGAACGGCCGTGAAGGGAACATCCTCGGCAAGTGTCCTTGTCTTGTAGTTGATCGAGTACTTGTACGAAAGGTGACTGCGTACGGAGAGGTTCGTTTCGAAGGCCTTGACCTCTCCAAGAAAAGATTTGTCACTCTCATACACAGGAGTCCGCTTCGCCTGGCCAAGGAATGTATTCTCGCTGAAAGAATCGAAGGGTCGCATATCCTTCTTGTCCGAGACGAAGAAATCAGTGACGTCAATTACGACGGCAGTACTGTCGGGAGTGTAGGAGTCAATCTTGAACTTACCGATGACGGCACCTGCACTGTTCTTTGTGAGTGCCTCCCTGAGGGCAGCGCTTTCTGAGTCAGTGATATAGTCGCCTCCCATCTTCAGGAGGTTGACATTCTCGCCGATTTTTGAAAAGGCAACCATCTGCGGTGTGTCAGGCTTAGAGCCGATTAGACCATCTCCGTTGTCAGATGTCTCACTGATTGTTGAGCCAAGAAGCATCAGCCTGCCCATCATCTTCTCGGGAATCTCGAAATAAACCTTTCCCTTGAGTTTGTGGACGGTAATGAAGCCCTTGTGAGTTTCGGGTTTCTTTTTGATGAACTCTTCGTAGGCAGACTCCTTTTTGGTGGAGTCCTTTGGGGCCGATGTCTTTGCAAACAACTCTCCCTGCAGCAGGAAGGCTGCAAAGAGAGTTGTTGCTAACACCGCATTCAGTGTCTTTTTCATTATGGATATTATTTAGAAAACAATAGGCGAATTCGTCAGATATGTGATGAATTTAGGGGCACCTACACCAGGAGTCAGCGTCTTGACCAGCGGAGCATTCCCTGTGGCAAGAGCCGTTGCGTCAACACCGATGACATCAATGGAACCATCGTCCTTTCCTAAGGCAAGTTTCTCGTAATATGCATTGTATTCGCTCATTCCGAACGAAACATAGCAATCCTGAATCTCACCGGAGCCGATGGCACTGATAGGAGTGTCTGAAGTGTAAATCACCTTCTTTGCACCGGACACTGCATTGAAGAACCAAAGATTCTTGCGGTCGGCAGAAGTGAAGAACAAGTAGTTGTTGGGGCCTCCGAGATACTCTTTCAGTATGACAGACTTGTCGGGGTCGATGTCCATATCGTCGGGCACAGGGAAGAACAGGTCGAGGTCTATGTCCTGCATGCCCCAGGCATCATAGAAACGGAAAGTGAAGATGAATTTCTTAGCGTCCGACTTCCTCTCCAGAAGCATTATGACCGAAATTCCCTGTGACCAGGCCATAAAGTCGGTATCGAATCCAGCACCCCACATACCCTTGACATTATAATCGCTCAGATCGGCAGGATTGGGGAACTTGTAGTCGTCGTAGGTGTTGGTTCCGTCAGTTCCAGAATCACCGGGCATATACATCTCTCCTCCTGTGAAGAAGATGTCAGAGAAGGGTATAATCTCGTTCTGATAAATCATCACGCATCTGCCGTTGGCCTCGTCATACGCCAGAAGGTCCTCGAAGAAGGTCATCATTACGGAGATGTGACCTGTGTTGATCCAATGCGAAATTCGGCAGCCGTCACCTGTTGCTACAGGAGATGACGGGAATACCGAAGCGTGGGGAACGACATATGTTTCATAAGTCGCCTCGCTGCGGGAGAAGAGCCTGTTGTCGGTGGTAAGTGCATAGACATTGCTATAGAGATATGCAACATCCTTGAACTCGATTCCTTCGGGGGCTGTTATGAAGTTCTCCTTGGTCTTTCCGAGCACGGCCATATTGCTGCAGTCAAGCTGCAGCGGGCCTTCTTCGCCGGGAGCGACCAATGAGAGGGCAAAAATCTGAGGA
>JAQXJU010000113.1 GCA_029009115.1 Bacteroidales bacterium
CCTTCGTCCCCCAGAATCTCCTTCAACGAGTTCCTGATGAAACGTTCGTCGTCAATGATGAGTATCTTCATAGCAGTGCAAATATCGATATTTTTTTGTGTATATTTGCGTTTTACAACTTGTGTACCTAAGTAATCTAAATGACCGTTCCTGACATAACTATTGCGATTGACGGATATTCATCCACAGGAAAAAGTTCTTTCGCGAAGCTCCTTGCACGCAGATTCTCGTTCCAGTATCTCGATTCAGGCGCGTATTATCGCGGCGTGACCCTCTATGCCCAGCAGAACGGTCTCATTTCTGAAGACAATACCGTGTCGGATGCCCTTGAGGCCGCCCTTGCCGACGGAACCCTTCAAATTGTAACGGATGGCGATGCCATACGTTCTATGAAAGTATCCTCGCAGGTCAGCCCCATCGCGGCTCTGCCCTATGTGCGCAGCTTTGTTGACAGACGCCTTCACTCCGATGCCGCATCGGGAAGGGTGGTGATGGACGGACGCGATATTGGTACCACCGTCTTTCCAAATGCCGAGCTAAAGCTCTTTATGGTCGCATCCGACGAGGTGCGCGCTCGCAGGCGCTACAATGAACTGCTCGCCAAGGGGCAGACCCCGGTATTCGAAGAAGTCCTCGCCAACCTCAGGGAGAGAGACTATATAGATTCGCACAGGGAGGCATCTCCCTTGACCCAGGCCCCCGACGCCTTTGTTCTCGACAATTCGTCGATGACCCTCGAAGAGGAACTCATCTGGGTCGAAGGTCTGATACGCGGCAAATTCGGAATTCTTGAATAATGGCACGAGTTGAGATCGATCCGCATTCAGGCTTCTGCGGGGGAGTAATAAGGGCTATACGCTCGGCAGAGGATTTTCTGTCAGACCACGAGCGTCTGTATTCGCTCGGAGCCATAGTACATAACGAGGAAGAGCTTGAAAGGCTTGCTTCTCAAGGACTTGTGTGCATTGATTCCGAGGACCTCTCCGAGACTGGCGATGCCACAGGAGAGACTCTTCTGATAAGGGCGCACGGCGAACCTCCCAAGACCTACACCCTTGCTTCTCAGGTGGGATTCTCGATTATCGACTGCACCTGTCCTGTGGTTCTCCAGCTTCAGCAGAGCATACGGGAGGCCTATGCCCGCCTCAGCGCTCCGGGAGTCAACGGTCAGTTGCTCATCTTCGGAAAGATAGGCCACGCCGAGGTGCTCGGACTCGTGGGCCAGGTCGAAGGAAGGGCCCTGGTGGTAGAGAATACCGAACAGTTGCGCAATCTCTTCGCCCTGAAACTTCTCCTTCCCGACTGTCCCGTAGAGGTATTCTCCCAGACTACGATGAGCCCCTCCGCTTATGAAGAGGTGTCAGAAGCCCTGACCGATTCAATGGACGATCCTTCGCTCGTGACGGTTCACAAGACGATTTGCCGGCAGGTGGCATACAGGCACAGGGAACTCTCTGAGTTTGCCCTTGCCCACGATGTCATCATCTTCGTTTCGGGCAAGGCCAGCTCTAACGGAAGGGTGCTCTGCGAGTTGTGCAAGAGTGTCAATATCCGCACATACCACATAGGCTCTCCCTCCGAACTTCAGAGCGGCTGGTTCCGTCCCGACGACTCTGTGGGAGTCTGCGGAGCCACATCGACCCCCCGCTGGCTGCTCGAGAAAGTGGCCTCCGCTATAGAAAATTTGCAATAATGAGGCTGAATAGTTAACTTTGCACGATTGCTTCGAACAATTAATCAATAAGATATACCTATGGCAACAACAGCTGATTTCAAGAACGGCCTTTACCTGAATTTCAACGGAAAGCCCTGCTCAATCGTATGGTTCCAGCACGTAAAACCCGGAAAAGGCCCCGCTTTCGTAAAGACCAAACTCCGCAACCTTGAGAACGGTCGCATACTCGAGAACACCTTCACCGCAGGTGCCAAAATCGAGACCATCGAAGTCGAGCGCCGTCCCTACCAGTTCCTCTATGCCGAGGAGGACGGGTTCAACTTTATGCACGAAGAGACTTTCGAGCAGATCCTGCTTCCCAAGGACGTCGTTGACAACTCCGACCTTATGAAGGAAGGACAGCACGTCGAAATGATGTTCGTCGTTGGCGAGGAGAGGTGCCTGACCTGCGAACTTCCTACATACGTCACTCTCGAAGTCACCTACAGCGAGCCTGCAGTCAAGGGCAACACCGCTTCTACGAGCGCGCTCAAGGAGGTTACCCTCGAGACCGGAGCCAAGATTATGGTTCCCCTGTTCATCAACACCGGCGACATCATTACCGTCAACACTACCGACCGTTCATACGGCCAGAGAGTCTGATGATAGGACTGGTTTGTGCAATGGAAAATGAGCTCGCACTTGTGCGGGCTTCTTTTCCCAATACCTGTGTCCTCGGAACACTCTCCGGGCTTGGAAAGGTGAATGCAGCCCTGGCAACCGATGCCCTTATAAGGGAGGGAGCCGGCTGCATTATAAATATAGGAGTAGCCGGAGCCCTTGACCCTTCGCTCCGTCTTGGCGATACCGTACTCTGCAGCGAGATAAGCTATCACGATGTCTGGTGCGGCGCACCCAATGCCCCGGGCCAGGTTCAGGGCCTGCCGCAGCGCTTCCACTCCGATGAGCGCCTTGTCGAAGCGGCCTCCAGGGTCCTTCCCGGAGCCAGGGTGGGACTCGCGGTGAGCGGCGACCAGTTCGTTACCGACCCCTCGAAGGTTGAGGCCATACGCGCAGCCTTCCCCGATGCCCTGTGCGTCGATATGGAGAGTGCCGCCATCGCCCAGACCTGTTATCTGAGGAATGTTCCACTTCTGAGTGTCAAGATAATGAGCGATTCAGGCGATGACCAAGAGTATGCCGCTTTCTGGGATACCATAGCCCAGCGTTCGTTCGATACTATTCAACCGCTTTTAAAACTGCTATGCGACACACAATAATACTTCTTCTTTCGCTTCTTTGCTGCTTCAGCGCCCCTGCCGCAAAACCCGGCAATCGGTCTGAGGCAAAAATCTGGCACCGTTACCTCGACCCTCCTGCAGACTACAGCTTCGAGCCTTCCGTCCGCCTTGTACGCAAGTACTCATTCGAAGAGTTCGATGCCGAGCTTCTCGAGCAGGCCAACGGTCCCGCTACGGTGCAGCGCGTGCTCAAGGTTCTGCCAAAGAACATTTCCGGGAGGCTTCCCGCGGTAGTAGTGCCTTTCTACTTTCCCGAGGCTATGATAGGATTCGAGCTGGACAGCCGCGAGCCTCTGCCAAAGTACTCTCATATTAAGATGATGGCCGACCTTGCCCGCAGGGGATTCGTGTGCATAAGTGCCGATTCGTATCACCTGACCTATGTGGATTCTCCACGAGACAGGGGAGACTTCTCGCGCTGGAAACTCGCGGGGCAGGCCCTTGTGAAGGATTATCCCTCCTGGACCGGGATGGGGAAACTCGTCGCCGATACAAGGCTTCTTGTTGATCTCCTCGTCGAGGACCAGAGGGTAGATGCGCGCCGCATTGGCATTGCCGGGCACTCGCTCGGTGGCAAGATGGCCTTTTACACAGGCTGCCTTGATTCTCGCATCAAGGTCATTCTCGCAAGTGATTTCGGCTTTCTCTGGGAGCAGTCCAACTGGGAGAAAGTCTGGTACTGGGGCGAAACTCTCCAGCAGATGAAGGCCCTCGGGCTCGATCACACTTCGCTTCTTTCGCTATCTTCGGGTAAGCCCTTTATGCTGATAGCAGGACAGTATGACGACGACAGGAGCTACTCTGCAATGACCCTCGCGCGGGGATACCGCCGTCATCCTGAGCGCCTGGTCATACTGAATCACGCCACAGGCCACAGGCCTCCGGCATATGCCCTCGAAGCTGGTTACGATTTTCTTGAGAAGTACCTTAAGTAACTACCTCTCCACCTTGAACTGCTGAATGCGTATGTCTTCGTCTTTGCACTTGACGAAGATGGTTACGTTGAAGACTTCGCCTCCGGCATTCAGTGTCCCCAGCGCGTATTTGAGTCCGGGACGTCCTGCGGTGTGGGTAATCTTGAATGAGCGGGGAGTGTATCCCTCGAAGAATCTGCGGACAATCTGTTTTGCCTGATTGCGGCTCGAACTTGATTCTTTCTGGAGAATTCCTATCTCGAGATTGTCATCGAACCAGGCCGAAAGCGACTCCGAATCGCCCATCTCGATGTACTTTGAGATGGGGATGAAAACGTTGCCCCCCTGCGCTCTCGCGGCCGCGAAGGCTGTCCCGAGAAACAGAAGCGTCAGCAATATTCTGATAGAATGACTCATACGGAGTGTTTGTTTTGCAAATACCGCGCCACGTGTCTATATTTGCATTGTGCGTATCAGACTGCTTACAGTCGGTAAGACCGACATACCCTGGGTGAGAGAAGGGCTGGAGATGTATGTTTCCCGTCTGGGGCACTATGCCGGATTCTCGCTCGAAGAGATTCCCGAACTCAAGAACGTATCGTCTCTGACTCAGGAGCAGATCAAGCATAAGGAAGGAGAACTGATTCTGAAGACCGTCAGGCCCAGGGACAGAGTGATACTTCTCGATGAACACGGCAAGGAATACCGTTCGCTTGAATTCGCAGCGCAGCTTTCGTCCTGGATGCAGGCCGGACGAGACCTCCTTTTCGTCATAGGCGGAGCCTACGGCTTTTCACCCCAGGTCTATTCGAGGGCAGACGGAAAACTGTCGCTCTCGCCGATGACCTTCTCGCACCAGCTGGTTCGTACGATTTTTGCAGAGCAGTTGTACCGCGCTTTCACCATCCTGAGGGGCGAGCCATATCACCACGAATGAAACCGGACAAGTCGCACATACTCACTTTCGTATCCATCATCTTTATGTCGGTGGGAGTATTGTCGCTGCTCTCGGCCTTCGGCATTTTCACCCGCCCGGGGCATCTCGAACCTACGGTCCGCCATATAGAAAAGGCTGTGGCTGTTCAACTCGAAGAACTCGATCGCAATGCCTGGGAGGCCCTCCGTCACCATTCCGACGTGATGCTCGAAGAACTTGACCTGCCTGAAGATATGGTTATATACCGCTATGTCAACGACACCCTTCAGGCCTGGGTCAACCGCTTCAGCGTCGTAAACGACGGCATCTCTGCCCGGAACATAGTCCAGAGACTCACCAGTCCGAAGGTCAACCTTCAGTCTCCGCTGGCGACTCTCGACTCCACGGTAAGATTCGTTAATATGGGCCCCAAGTGGTATCTGGCCTATATGCTCGAAGAAGGAAACTGCAAGGTTGCCGCCGGATACGAGGTCATCAATCCCCATAACTGGAAGACCCATAACGGGGTAAATCCCGACCTCAAGATAGCAGAAAGCGTTTCGATACAGCCGCTTACGACCAGCGGGGGAGAGGCCGTCTCTCTGAATGGACAGCCGCTTTTCAAGCTTGTCAATACCTCGATGACATCACGCTTCATAGCCAATCCCTTGCTGATTTGGCTTGCGGTAATATTCGTGATAGTCTCGGCCTTGTTCTTCGTTACGCGCCAGAGGACCCTTAAGAGCTATGCTTTCGTGACCCTCGGTCTGGTTGTGCTACTCTTCCTTATGCGCTTATGGGGCACTCTTATGCAGGAAGACGTGCATATCTTCTCGCCCTCGCTCTTTGCCGACGGCCCTGTCTTCCGCTCCCTGGGAGATGTGCTCCTTATGAACATCTCCATAGTCGTTACTGTCGCCGGCCTGTACCTGGTCCGCAGGGAACTTTATGCCAAGATTCAGGACGGGCGCCCCCAACTGGCTCTGAACCTCTTCCTGTCCCTGGTACTTGTACTGCTTGTTGCTTATACCCATATCTCGCTGTGCAGCATCATACGCAACTCCAGCATCTCGCTTGAGTTGTACAAGTTGAACACCCTCTCGAGATATACCTTTGCAGTGTATATTTCGTATATATCGCTGCTTCTGACGGTGCCTGTCCTGCTTCTGATCATTCTTCGCAAGGACTTCCTGCCGAATGCGTGGCGCATAGCCTTCTCGCTCCTCAGCGGTGCATACCTCGTTCTTGTTCCGGCAGTTTTAGGCGGGCACAAAGAGGCAGACAAACTCTCGGTATGGGCCAGCCTCCTTGCCGTTGACAGGGACATTACCCTTGAAATTCATCTCCGAAGGGTAGAAAACCAGATAGCGGATGATGCCCTGATAGCCTCTCTGCTCCAGTTGCAGGGAACCGAGCTCACGGTGCGCAACCGCGTTCTGGATACCTATTTCGGATGGCTGCCGCAGTCGTATGGGGTCTCGGTGACAGTGCTCAGAGACGCCGACAATTCCGACAAGGCTACTTCGTGGTTCAATGCCCGCATCAAGGACGGAGAGCCCATATCTGACGGTTCCCGCTTCCTTTATACCATACGCAATAACGGAAGCGTCTCTTATACGGGAGTTTTTCTGTACTTCTCTCCCGACTCGGGTCTTTCGAGGATGATGCTTTGCGTCGATCCCTTGACCGACCGCAATGCCAAGGGCTATTACAGTCTTCTTGAAGCGACCTTCCCCGGACAGGTATATGTCCCCGAGACCTATTCCTACGCCAAGTACAAAGGGCGTGACCTTCAGCTATTCAGAGGAAACTTCGCCTATGCCACAGTTATGCCTGAGGCCCTTTATGAGAGGGTTTTTGTCAATGGCGAGGGGCACATAATTGAAGATGGCTACGTCCACTTCCCCACAAGGGTGGACAACGATGAACTGATAGTCATATCCCGGCCGGTGATTGGGGCCGTCGAGCATTCGGTCGCCCTTCTGGCAGTAGCCCTGTTTTCTTTCCTCATTCTGTCGGCCTTGAGGCTTGGGCATTCAGGCACCCGTTTCGAAAAGCACTACTACAGGACTCGTATCACGACAGTGATGATGCTGTCACTTATTACGACCCTCGTCGTGATGGCTGTCGTGAGCGTGTTCTTCGTGTTCCGACGCAACAATGCCAACCTCCATACTATGATGTCTTCGCAGGTCGGTTCCCTGCAGGGACTTCTCGAGAACAGGCTGGGTGGAGTGACTTCGCTCTACGACATTCCCCGCAAGGACCTTATGGGGATAATCCAGAGGCTCGGCGACAATACCCGCACCGATATTATTCTCTACAGCCTTGACGGCAAGGCGTATGCCTCGACTTCGCCCGGCCTGCTCGACAATATGATGCTCGATTCGAGGATAGAAGATGAGGCTTACCGCGAGATACTGGGCCACCACAAGAGGTACTTCCTCAATAACGAGAGAATCAACGGAATACCCTATTACAACCTCTATGCCCCGGTCAGAGGCTCGGCGGGCGAGATAGTGGCAATTATGGGCACTCCCTACGTGAACCGCAACTACGACTTCGAGGTCGATGCCGTGCTTCATTCGATGTCCATTCTGGTAGTCTTCTTCATCCTGCTGATTGTGGCTCACCTTTCCTCAAGGGCAGTGGTTAACAGGATGTTCCTTCCTCTGCTCGAGATGGGCCGCAAGATGTCCTCGGCCAAGCTCGACAGTCTGGAATACATCGAGTACGACCGCGACGACGAAATCCAGACCCTGGTCCAGTCATACAACCGTATGGTTACCAAGATCAAGGAGAGCACCCTACAGCTTGCCCAGGCCGAAAGGTCCAAGGCATGGAGCGAGATGGCCCGACAGGTTGCCCATGAAATCAAGAATCCTCTCACGCCCATGAAACTCCAGGTCCAGAGGCTTATCCGTCTCAAGCAGAAG
Organism: Bacteroidales bacterium; assembly: GCA_029009115.1. Classification (GTDB taxonomy): domain Bacteria; phylum Bacteroidota; class Bacteroidia; order Bacteroidales; family UBA932; genus Cryptobacteroides. Next base: position 7,722 of record JAQXJU010000113.1, read on the forward strand.
GACGACCCGAGATGGACCGGTGTCTTCGACGAGGTGTCTGGAATGCTCCTGCACCACATAGACATTCTTTCAGAGGCTGCAAATGATTTCTCGGCATTTGCAAGGCTCTATTCTGAGCCATATACCGAGTTCGACCTAGACAGGATGCTTAGGGAGGAGACGGTAATGTTCGATGTCCGGGATAACATAAGATTCGAGTATTACGGCCTTTCTGATGCCTGGATTCAGGGCCCCAGACCACAGCTTGTCAGGGTGTTTGTGAATATGCTCAACAATGCCGTTCAGGCAATTGGCGACTCTCCTGACGGAATGGTTCTGGTGTCGTTGCGCAACTCCAATACGTCCGGTTTCTACGACATAGTCTTCGAGGACAATGGTCCGGGAGTGAGTGAGGAGAACCGCGCCAGGCTTTTTACCCCCAACTTCACCACCAAGAGTTCAGGTACCGGACTCGGACTTGCCATTTCGCGCAATGTGCTCGAGAGGTGCAACGCAACCATCAATTACTCCCGTTCATTCGCTCTCGGTGGGGCTTGTTTCACAATTACCTATCCCAAACAAATCAGAGAGTCTTGAACCTGCGTTTACATATTGCAGCCCTGACGCTTCTGCTGACGTCCCTGCTCGCCGGTCCCGCCCGTCCGGCAGGCAGATTATCGCATGAGTCTTCTCCCTCCCCTCAGAATCTTTCCCCCGAAAAACTCAAGGCCTCCCGCATTTCGGCCCGCTGGAAAGGGATGCGTTACCTTATGCCCTTTCTCGGACTCCCCGAGCAGAGTTTCAAGATGGGAGGATATGACCGCAACCAGCGTACCGCTGAGCCCGAGGTCCTGCTGACCAATGTAATCTGCGATGCCATCTACGGCGAGAAGACAGAGTACCGTAACGGCGTGTGGGTGTCGGAGAATCTCGACTTCGGAATGCCCAACTGGATAGCCTGGGACGTGAATGCAGAAAGCAGTTCCAAGGGCGTGTCAATCGTCGAAACTGGGAGCGGACGCGACCTGCTCGCCCGGCATATGAGCCCCTCAAAAATCAAGATGGATTCTGCCGTATGGGCAGGGGTGCTTGACGAGTGCTGGAAGTGGGCCTGGGAGAAGCCTGTCGGCAATCTTGCCATAGTCTGCGGACCTCTTGTCTATGGAGCCGAGCGCTTTGCAGGCAGGGATGCAGTGCCCTACGAATACTTCCTTGTGGTCTGCAAGAAGGTTCGAGGAGGGCTTGGATACAAGTCAATAGGCTTTCTCATCCCCAATTCCCCGGGGCTTTCGCTTTCCTCGATGAAGTTCAGCGAGTGCGTCAACCTCATCGAGCACAAGTCGGGATACAACTTCTTCCCGGGTCTTCCTTCTCATTCGGCAGAAGCCATAGAGGGTATGACGACCTATGAATTATTCTGCCCCTACATAGAGCAGGAAGTCTATCTTGACGATCCTTCCGAGAGAGAAGATTTCCGCGATTCGATGTCGGATTATCTCGAAGACTTCAGAGACAGATAGTGGATTTTCGCTTCACTTTCCTTATCTTTGCAGACTGTAATTCAGACAGGGTATGAATATCACTCAAGCAAGATTTGCAGGCAGCAGCACAAGAGTTGCGGACCGCCCGTCTCCGCATTTGCCTGAGTTTGCATTCATAGGCCGCTCCAATGTAGGCAAGTCGTCGCTTATCAATATGCTCACCGGCAACGGGAAACTTGCGATGACCTCCTCCAAGCCCGGCAAGACTCGCCTCGTGAATCATTTCCTTATCAATGATTCGTGGTATCTGGTTGACCTGCCGGGCTACGGCTATGCGAAGGTGAGCCAGAAGGGAAGGGATGCGCTTGCCGATGTCGTGCGCGACTACATCCACAATTCTCCCGACCTGACCCTTCTGTTCGTGCTTGTGGACTCGCGTCACGAGATAGGTCGCATCGACATCGACTTCATTGCCGAACTTGGCGAGAACGGAATCCCCTTCGCCATTATCTTCACCAAGGCCGACAAGATGGGCCCTGTGGCAGTCAGGAATATGATTGACAAAGACTGCGAGATTCTCCTGCGCGACTGGGAAGAGCTGCCGCCCGTGTTCCTGTCTTCGTCGCAGTCAGGACAAGGAAGAGAAGAAATACTCAAGTATATAGATACAGTATTGAAATCGATATAGAGTTATGTACCATTCTCACCGTATGGAATTGTTTTCCTGCAGAGCCTCACACGACTTTGCAGAGAAGGTTATCGGACACTTGAACAGGAATATCAGGGAAGGGGAGTCTCCCGTGCATCTTGGAGACCTGGAAGTAACGCCTTTCAGTGACGGCGAGTTCCAGCCCCGCTTCAAGGACAGCGTACGAGGCGCGACAGTGTTCATTCTCCAGTCAACCATTCCCCCCTCGGACAATCTGATGGAACTGCTGCTCTGTATCGATGCGGCCAAGAGAGCCTCCGCCGACAAGGTTATAGCAGTCATCCCTTACTTCGGATGGGCCAGACAAGACCGCAAGGACAGGCCCAGAGTGGCAATCGGAGCCAAACTCGTAGCCAATCTCCTCAGGGCGGCCGGTGCCGACAGGGTTATGACCTGCGACTTGCACGCCGACCAGATTCAGGGCTTCTTCGACATCCCCGTCGATCACGTCTATGCCAGCAAGGTGTTCATCCCCTGCATCCACGACCTGCATCTTGACAACCTCGCCATCGCGGCCCCCGATATGGGAGGTGCCAAGCGTGCCAGTTCCTATGCCAAGGCCTTGAGCACCAAGACCGAAGACTGCGGAGTCATACTCTGCCACAAGACCAGGGAGAGAGCCAACGTTGTTGCCGAAATCAAGGCCATAGGCGAGGTCGAGGGCAAGAACATCATCATAGTTGACGACCTTATCGACACTGCCGGAACCCTTTGCAAGGCCGGTGACGTGCTCAAGGAAAAGGGTGCAAAGAGTGTTCGTGCCTGTGCCACCCACGGTCTTCTTTCAGGAAATGCCCTTGAGAAGATTCACAACTCCGCTCTCGAAGAAGTGTTCATCACCGATTCGGTGCCTCATCCCGAACTTGCCGGTGATCCCAAGATTAGAATAGTCTCGATGACCGAGGTCTTTGCATCCATCATCGACAAGGTATATAATTACGAACCCATCAGTCCGCAGTTCATACGTTAGATGAAACTCTTTCTGCCTGTTCTCGTTCTGGTAGCCCTGTGCGTGCTCTGCCTCGGAGTCAATATCTTCCGGGGGAGGGACTTCCCGCACTACGACGTAGGCTCGAACGAGGAGATGCGCAAGAGGGGAATACGCTGTTTCAAGGACGAAGATGCCGAACTTCATTCCCGCTCCTGCCCGGGGAATATGGGAGATGCCTGCGCTGACTGTAATTACCACAATCTGACAAAGAAATGAGCATAGTAGCCATCGTGGGCCGGCCCAATGTCGGCAAGAGTACCCTTTTCAACCGTCTGGTCGGAATGCGCCAGGCAATTGTGGATGATGTTTCGGGAGTGACCCGTGACAGGCATTACGGCAACTGTGAATGGTGCGGCCGTGAATTCTCGGTCATCGACACCGGAGGATATACCACCAATTCCGACGACGTGTTCGAGTCGGCAATACGCCAGCAGGTCGAAATTGCCATAGATGAATCCGACGTGGTCCTCTTTCTCGTAGAGGCCGCAACGGGCGTAACCGACTACGACGCGGGTATAGCTGATGTCCTTAGGCGCAGCCGCAAGCCGGTAATACTGTGCGTCAACAAGGTAGATACGGGCGAAAAGATATTTGACACCTACGAGTTCTATTCTCTTGGGCTCGGTGAGGTATGGAGTATTTCTGCAGCAAACGGTAGCGGAACGGGCGACCTTCTCGACGAGATCATCCGCGTGCTTCCCGAGGACAGCAGGGCCGAAGACAGCTACGAGGGAGTTCCGAGGATAGCCATAGTAGGAAAGCCCAATGTGGGCAAGTCCTCGCTGACCAATGCCCTGCTTGGAGAGCAGCGAAACATTGTCACTCCCGTTGCCGGAACCACCCGCGATTCAATCGAGACCTACTACAACAAGTACGGCCACGAGTTCGTGCTTGTCGATACAGCCGGAATACGCCGCAAGTCGAGGGTCCACGAGGACCTGGAGTTCTATTCGGTAATGCGTTCCATCCGGGCCATAGAGCACTCTGACATCTGCATCATAATGATAGATGCCACTGCCGGAATGGAGGCCCAGGATATGAACATCTTCAACCTCATACGCCGGAACCGCAAGGGATGCGTGCTGGTGGTGAACAAATGGGACCTCTTTGTCAAGGACAGCAATACCCTCAGGGACTACACCGAGGCTCTCAGAAGCCGCATCGCCCCTAGCGATGACGTGCCCATAGTGTTCTCCTCGGTCCTTAAGATGCAGAGGATTCAGGATGTGCTCAACGCAGCCGCACAGGTGTGGGAGAACTACTCGGTAAAGATTCCAACCGCACGGCTCAATGAGGTGCTCCTGCCTCTCATCGAGGAGACCCCTCCCCCGGCCTGGAAGGGCAAGTACGTCAAAATCAAGTACGTTACCCAGTTGCCCACCCGTTTCCCCGCTTTTGCCTTCTTCTGCAACCTCCCGCAGTACGTCAAGGAGCCTTACAAGCGCTTCCTCGAGAACAAAATCCGCGAGAACTTCCCTCTGACCGGCTGCCCGGTGCAGATATACATAAGGCAGAAATAACATTTTCCTAGCAGAGGAACTCTTCTTTTTCCGCGAAAGTTTAGTTATATTTGTCCATAGTGTGACGCGCTATGGAAGAGGGTTTTGAATATCTGGGTCTGAGGGAGTTCCTGTCCGAGGTGCGACAGACCGTGGAGGAAGTTTTTCCCCGCAGATTCTATCTTAAGGCGGAGTTGTCTTCCGTGCAGGCCCGTGCTAACGGACATTGCTATCTGGAATTGTGTGAACAGTCCGAAGGGACCATCGTTGCCCGGGCGAGGGCCGTTGTGTGGCGTAGCCGATATCCGGCAATCTCGTCCTATTTCAAGGAGGTGACAGGCAGCCTTCCCTCGGCGGGGATGCAGGTTCTGATGCGCGTGCAGGCAAGCTACAGCGAACTCTACGGGCTGACCCTGACCGTAGATGAGATTGAACCGGAATTTACTCTCGGGGCTGCCGAGAGGCTCAGGCGCGAAACCGTTGCAAGGCTCGACAAAGAGGGTCTTCTCGACAGGCAGCGCTCTCTTGACTTTGCGGTACTGCCCTATCGTCTGGCAGTGATTTCGGCAAGTGATGCCGCTGGTTTCGGCGACTTCTGCATCCATCTCCAGGAGAATGCCTGGGGTTTCAAGTACGATGTCTGCCTGTTCCCGGCCACTATGCAGGGCGACGGAGCCCCCGGGTCCATCATCTCTGCTCTCGACAGCATAGGCGAAGAGGAGGGATACGATGCCGTGCTCCTTCTCAGGGGCGGTGGTTCGTCGCTCGACCTTGCCTGTTTCGACGACTACGAACTCTGCAAGGCCATAGCCCTTTTCCCCGTTCCTGTGTTTACCGCCATAGGACACGAGAGAGATGTGCACGTGGCGGATATGGTGGCTTTCCGCTCGGTCAAGACCCCTACGGCGCTTGCCGACCTCTTCCTTGAGGCCACGGCTGCCGAGGATGAGAGGCTCGAACAGTATTCAACGCGGCTGCGTCTTGCTTTTCTCAACAAGATAAACACCATCTTCAGCAGGCTCGATGTCCTTGAGGCCCGCATCAGGGGAGCGGACCCCCGCAATGTCCTCGGCAGGGGCTATGTCCTGCCTCTCGATTCCAGGGGACGGGTGGTGCGCAAGGTCGAGACCCTTTCAGCTGGAGATGAACTCCAGATAATGTTCGCCGACGGTACGGCGCTTTGTCAGGTGAAAGAATTGAAACATTAGCATATGGATCCGAACTTCGATTATTGTGAGGCTCTCAAAAGGCTCGAAGAGATTGCCCTGAAGGTCGAGGACCCTTCGACCGGAATAGGAGAGATAGACAAATACATCGCCGAGTCAGGCAAGCTCATCGCGCAGTGCCGCGAGTACCTCAGAAGCGTAAAAGAAACATTATGAAGCAGATATACCAGACAGACCCATGGCTGGCTCCCTATGCCGATGCCATAAAGGCAAGGCACGCGAGGATACTTTCCGAACGGCGCCGTATAGCCGGGGACGGACCCCTTGCCCTGGGGGTGAACAATCACCTCTATTACGGCCTTCATCACGGCGAGAACGGATCGTGGGTGTTCCGCGAATGGGCTCCGAACGCCACCCGTATCTACCTTGTCGGCGATTTTAACAACTGGAAGCGCACCGAGGCCTATGCTTTGAAGCCTGTAGGACAGGGGAACTGGGAAATAGAGATTCCTGCGATGTTCATCCGTCACGGCGAACTCTACAAGTTGTGGATCGAGTGGCCCGGAGGAGGGGCGGAGAGGCTGCCCGCATACGTTACCCGCTGCGTCCAGGACCCCGATACCAAGGTTTTCAGCGCTCAGGTCTGGGATCCGCCCCAGCCCTACGTCTGGCAATCGGCCTCACCCGGCAAACGACGCAACCCCCTCATCTATGAGTGTCACATAGGGATGAGCGGCGAGAAGGAAGGAGTGTCCACCTTCGATGAATTCCGTCTGAACGTGCTTCCGAGAGTCCGTGAGGGCGGGTATGACACCCTTCAGATTATGGCCCTGCAGGAGCATCCATACTACGGATCCTTCGGATATCAGGTCTCAAACTTCTTTGCCCTGAGTTCGCGCTTCGGCACTCCCGAAGAGTTCAAGCATCTGGTCGATGACGCCCACAAGGCCGGGATTGCGGTGGTGATGGACGTCGTCCACTCGCATTGCGTGAGCAACGAAGCCGAAAGCCTGGGCCGCTTCGACGGACGCGAAGACCTCTACTTCTATCCCGGCTCAAGAGGACATCATCCCGCCTGGGGCAGCCGCTGCTTCGACTACGGCAAGGATGAGGTCAAAAGGTTCCTACTCGCCAACCTAAAGTACTGGTTGGAGGAATACCATCTGGACGGTTTCCGCTTCGACGGAGTTACGAGTATGGTTTACTGGGACCACGGCCTTGGCAAGGATTTCGGCGACTACAGGCTCTACTTCGACGCCGGGGTTGACGAGAATGCCGTGACCTACCTTGCCCTTGCTAACCAGCTCATACACGAAATCAATCCCGATGCCATCACCATTGCCGAGGACGTTTCGGGTATGGCCGGGCTTGCGGCACCTTTCGCGGCCGGCGGGGTGGGCTTCGACTTCAGAATGGCAATGGGAGTGGCCGACCACTGGATTAAGTGGATAAAGGAGCGCCGCGACGAAGACTGGTCTATGGGCGAGATATGGTGGGAACTGACCCGCAAGCGTGACGACGAGAAGACAATCAGCTATGCCGAATGCCACGACCAGGCGCTTGTCGGCGACAAGACCCTCATTTTCCGGCTCATCGACAAGGATATGTACTGGTCTATGGACAGAGGCTCGAAGAATCTTGTCGTTGATAGGGGAGTGGCCCTTCACAAGATGATAAGGCTCGTCACTCTGGCTACGGCAGGCAACGGGTATCTTAACTTTATGGGCAACGAATTCGGCCATCCCGAGTGGATAGATTTCCCCAGAGAGGGGAACGGATGGTCCTATGCCCACGCACGCCGCCTGTGGTCGATTTCCGACTCCGACGATCTCCGATTCAAGCTTCTGCGCAACTTCGACAAGGCTATGATACGCTACGCCCGTCGCGACGCTTTCCTTAGGCAGGCCCCCGAGCTGATTCGTGCTGACGAAGAGAAGAAAGTATTGATTTTTAGAAGGAAAGACAGTATCTTTGCATTCAATTTCAATCCGCAGTCTTCATTTGAAGATTATGGTTTTGCCGCACCGGCAGGAAAGTATAGAAAAGTAGTGGATACTGATGACCCCGGATTTGACGGATTCGGGCGATTGAGCCAGGACTCTGACCACAGTACTGACTCAGATGGAACACTGAGGCTATATCTTCCTTGCCGGTGTGCGTTGGTATTAAAAAAGTACAAATGATATGGCGTTCTTGAAATTCAACAAGTCCGAGTTGGTGAACCTCTCCTACTCTCTAAAAAGGGAGATAATACTGGCCAACAAGACGGGAGCGTACTGCAACACGTCAATCATCACCTGCAACACCCGCCGTTATCACGGCCTGCTTGCTGTGACTCTTGACAGGTTCGGAGGCGACAAGTATCTCCTCCTGTCGAATCTCGACGAAACCCTTGTTGTTGACGGAAAGCAGTTCAACCTCGGCATTCACCGCTACGGCGATCACTACGACCCCCGCGGGCACAAGTACATCATTGACTTTTCAGCAGACCCCGTGCCTCAGATTACCTTCAAGGTTGGTCAGGTGATACTACGCAAGACAATCATTCTTGCACACAACGCCGACCAGGTGATGGTACGTTACGAGCTTGTCCACTCTCCCGCCAGGGTCACTCTCCAGCTGCGTCCCTACCTTGCATTCCGCAACATCCACGCTCTCACCCACGAGAATCACGAAGCTGATATGACAGGCAAGAGCATTCCCGGAGGAATGGCATTCAAACTCTATCCCAACTTCCCCGAGCTGCGCCTGCAGACAAGCCGCAAGGCCCAGTTCACCGGTCAGCCCTGGTGGTACAAGGGAATCACCTATTCCGACGAGTACCGCAGGGGTTTCGACTGCGTCGAGGACCTTGTAGTTCCCGGGTGGTTCGAGCTCGATCTCAAGGAGGGCGAATCCCTCGTCTTCTCGGCATCCATTGCCGACTGCAATCCTTCGGGCCTGAGCAGCCGCTTTTCAGCCTGCTACAAGCACGAAGGCAAGGTCAGCACCCCTCGTGAGCAGCTTGACAGATGCGCCGACCTTCTGATCTGCAACCATAACGGTCGAAAGAAGATTACAGCCGGATTCTCCTGGATGTACACAGGGCTTCTGCGCGAAACCCTTCAGTCTCTCCCCGGACTGACCCTCTACCGCAAGGGCGGCAGGGCCGAGTTTGAGGAGATTCTCGACAACCTCATTGCCGACGAGCAGGAAAGGCTCTTCAGGCGCACCACCCAGGTGGAGGCCCCCCTGCTTCTGGCGAATGCCCTGCAGAAGTACATCGATACCGGAGCCGACGCCGCCAGAGTCTGGAAGAAGTACGGCGTGATAATGTGCGGAGTACTCGAAAGTTATCTTCCCGGTGAGCGTAAGGAGGTTTCTCTCCAGCCCAACGGTCTGCTCTGGGCAAAGATGGAAAATGTGGCCCTCAACTGGATGGACGCATACATCAACGGCAAGCCTGTTACCGAGAGAGCCGGTTTCCAGGTCGAGACCAATGCTCTGTGGTACAATGCGATATGCTTTGCCATCGAAATGGAGCGCCGTTTCTCGGGCGATTCTTCGGCCTTCGTACTCAAATGGGAACCCATACGAGAGCTTGCAAAGGGCAGCTACCAGAAGACCTTCTGGAATGAGTCTATGGGCTGCCTTGCCGACTATGTCGATTCCGAGGGGCAGCACACCGAGGTGCGTCCCAACCAACTCTTCGCCGTATGGGTGAAGTATTCTCCCGTTGACGAACTTCTGATACCGGGAATACTCAGGGTTATAGACCGCGAACTTGTAACCAGCAGGGGAATCAGGACACTCTCGCCCCGTGACCCCAATTACCGCGGAGTATATGAAGGCACCCAGATAGACCGAGACCTTGCCTACCACCAGGGCTCGACACGTCCATTCCTGCTGGAATACTACATCGACACCTGCTTCAGAGTTTCGGGAGCTGCCTTCCTCAAAAAGGCAGAATGGCTCGTCGAGGGCTTCTACGACGACCTCAGCAAACACGGCGTGGGTGCATTCTCTGAACTCTACGACGGTGATCCCCCGCACGAGGCACACGGCGCAATCTCTTCGGCGCTGAGCACCGCGGCCCTTCTTACCATTGACGATTTGATTTCAAGATACAAGGAGGATAAGAAATGAGAGTACTGATGTTCGGCTGGGAGTTTCCTCCCCATATCGCCGGTGGTCTGGGAACCGCCTGCGAGGGCATAGTCAAGGGACTTGCCCATAACGGAGTCGATACTCTGTTCGTGATGCCTCACGCCTCGGGCGACGAGGACCAGAGCGCAACCACCATCATCAACGCTTCGGATGTCGAGGTTGCTCACGTGAGCGAGTCGGTAAGCGAAATCTCGGAGCACGTCCGCTTCGAGTACGTCGATTCGAACATCGTCCCTTACGTCAATCCTGACGAATACTTCGCGGCCATCGACAAGATGCGGCGCGAATCCCGGACTTCGACCGTAGTCGGATTCGGGCAGAAGTTCAACTTTTCGGGCAAGTACGGCGCAAACCTTCTCGATGAGGTAGCCCGTTACGCAATGGTCGGAGGTACGATAGCCGTTCAGCACAAGGACGAGTTCGACCTCATTCACGCCCACGACTGGCTGACCTATCTTGCCGGAATAGCCGCAAAGGAACTAACCGGCAAACCCCTTGTGGTACACGTCCACGCAACCTCCTACGACAGAGGTTCCGACGATATGGTAGATACCAGGGTGCTTGCAATCGAGAAGAAGGGTATGATGGCTGCCGATAAGGTAATCACGGTCAGCGACCTTACCCGCGGGATAGTCATTAACCGCTACGGAATAGACCCTTCGAAGGTCGTTACCTGCCACAATGCAGTAGATTTCAGCGGCCGCGAAAACCTCACTGTAGAAAGGGGAATCAAGGACAAGGTTGTCACCTTCCTCGGACGAATCACCTTCCAGAAGGGCCCCGAATACTTTATCGAAGCAGCTGCAAAGGTGCTCAAGAATACCCGAAACGTCCACTTTGTGATGGCCGGAAGCGGCGATATGATGAACCGCTGCATCAGCCACGTGGCAAGGCTCGGTATCTCGGACCGTTTCCACTTTACCGGATTCCTGCGCGGAGCCGACGTGCAGAAGATGTTCGCCCTGTCGGATGTTTACATAATGCCTTCGGTCTCGGAGCCCTTCGGAATCTCGCCTCTTGAGGCTATGCGTTCCAACGTGCCTTCGATAATCTCTAAGCAGTCGGGGGCCGCCGAGGTTCTCAAGTACGCCTTCAAGGTTGATTTCTGGGATGTCGATGCGCTTGCCGATGATATCTACGCCCTGCTGCAGTATCCTTCGCTGTCGTCCTTCGCCGCCCGCGAGGGCCTTGAGGAGGTCAACAGGCTCAAGTGGAACGAAGCCACGGCCAAAATGAAACAAGTTTATGAATCACTGTTAAAATAGAAGCTATGGAGAACAAGAGAAGCATCTGCCTGTATTTTCACGTACATCAACCTACCAGGCTACGTCTTTACCGTTTCTTCGACATAGGCAAGGACTCGCACTATTACGATGACTTTGCCAACAGGACCATTCTTCAGAGGGTAGCCAGGAACTGCTATCTTCCTATGAATAAAATACTTCTTGAGTCTATCCGCAAGCACAAGGGCAAGTTCAGGGTGGCTTTTTCCATCACAGGAACGGTGCTCGAACAGATGGACCGCTATGCTCCCGAGGTAATCGAGAGCTTCCGTGAACTGGCAGATACCGGATGTGTGGAGTTCGTCTGCGAGACCTATTACCACTCCCTGGCCTCGATGGCTTCGCCTGCCGAGTTCAAGCATCAGGTCCTGAAGCAGAAAGAGACACTCGAGAAGTTCTTCGGGGCGAAACCGACGGCTTTCCGCAATACCGAGCTCATATATTCCGATGCCATAGGAAGTGCTGTGTATGAGATGGGCTTCAAGACTATGCTCACAGAGGGTGCACGTCACATTATGGGTTGGAGAAGCCCCAATCACGTTTACGAGAACGACCTCAAGCCGGGCCTGAAGCTCCTTCTGCGCAACTATCGTCTGAGCGACGACATCGCTTTCCGCTTCGACGACAGGTCGTGGAGCGAGTGGCCCCTGACAGCCGAGAAGTATCTGGGCTGGCTCAAGGAGGCTGACGGCGAAATCGTGAACCTCTTTATGGACTACGAGACCTTTGGTGAGCACCGCAGCGCCGAGAGTGGAATCTTCGACTTCATGAAGGCTCTCCCCGACCAGGTGATTGCCGACGGCAGCTTCAATTTCGTTACACCTTCGCAGGCTACAAAGCGCTACAAGGCAGTATCGCCCCTTTCGGTTCCCGAACCCATTTCGTGGGCGGACGAAGAAAGGGATGTCACCGCCTGGCTCGGAAACGAACTCCAGCAGGACGCCTTCAACAAGATCAAGGGGCTTACCGAGAAGCTTTCGATTCTCAACGATGCAAGCCTCTGGAACGATTTCGGACATCTCCAGGAGAGTGACCATCTCTATTATATGTGCACCAAATTCTTCTCCGACGGAGAGGTTCATAAGTACTTTACCCCCTACGATACCCCCTACGAGGCATTCATCAACTATATGAATGTCTTGAGTGATTTTATTATCCGCGTGAACGACGCAATGGCAGAAAGGGCCTGACAAGGACCCTGTACCACAGGGCCGGCCCCACAACTCATAATTATCAAAATGTTCGAAAAACAGACAGTATCCCCTACCTGGCGCAGTGTAATGGTAACGCGCCACCTTCCTGAATCCCTATCCGGACTCGAGTCCCTGTGCAAGAACCTCTGGTGGTGTTGGAACGATGATGCCAAGTCCCTCTTCAGGACCATTGACTACGACATCTGGCACCGTTCCGGCCACAATCCCGTCGAGGTTCTCGACAAGGTAAGTCTCAAAAGATACAACAAGCTCGCAGCAGACCCCGAGTTCCTCGGCCGCCTCAATGCGGTTATGACCGAATTCAACGCATATATGGCTGAGAAGTCAAAGCGCAGCGAGCCTTCGGTTGCCTACTTCTGTATGGAGTACGGGCTTGATACCTCCCTTAAGATTTATTCCGGAGGCCTTGGCATCCTGGCGGGCGACTACCTCAAGGAGAGTTCCGATATGAACGTGAACCTCACGGCTGTGGGCCTTTTCTACCGCTATGGTTACTTCAACCAGCGCCTCACGCCCCAGGGCAATCAGGTCGCTGAGAACGACCCCCAGGACTTTATGAAGACCCCTGCCCAGCCTGTCATAGACCCCGACGGCAAGTGGCTCACCATTAGTGTTGAACTCCCCGGCAGGGTGATGCAGGCCCGCATCTGGAAGGTCGAGGTAGGCCGTACTGACCTCTATCTCCTCGATACCGACTACGAAGCCAATTCCCCTGAGGACAGGCAGGTTACCCACAGCCTCTACGGCGGCGACTGGGACAACCGAATGAAGCAGGAACTCCTGCTCGGAATAGGCGGTGTAAGGGCTCTGAGAGCACTTGGAATTCATACTACCATATACCACTACAACGAGGGGCACGCTGCATTTGCCGGACTTGAGAGGCTCCGCGAGTACATCTCTACCGGCAAGTTCAGCTATCACGAGGCTCTTGAGATGGTCAGTGCCTCGGGTCTGTACACCACCCACACCCCGGTTCCTGCCGGGCACGACGCCTTCAGCGAAGAGACAATAGGCAGGTATCTGGGCTATTACCCTTCAACCATAGGAATAAGCTGGGAACAGTTTATGGCTCTCGGAAAGGTGCACTCCTCCGACAGGAACGAAAAGTTCTCGATGAGCCTGCTCGCGGCCAACCTCTCACAGAATGTGAACGGAGTTTCGATGCTCCACGGTAAGGTGAGCCGCGAAATGTTTGCAAAGCTCTACCCGGGCTACCTTCCTGAAGAGCTCTATATCAGCCACGTAACCAACGGGGTGCACTATCCCACCTGGGCTGCTAAGGAGTGGAAGGCCATACACTCGCGTGTGTTCGGCCCCGACTTCGCCACCCACCACTACGACAAGCGCTGCTTCGACGGAATCTATCAGGTCTCGGACGAGGAGGTCTGGAATACCCGAAAGATACTCAAGAAAGACCTCATCAGCCAGGTCAAGGAACGCCTGAGCGATCCCCTGATAAGCGCACACTATTCTCCCAGCCAGATTGTTACAATCAAGGAGAATCTGCGCGACGATGTGCTCACCATAGGTTTTGCACGGCGTTTTGCCACCTACAAGAGGGCTACTCTGCTGTTCAGCGACCTCGACAGGCTTTCCTCAATAGTGAACGACCCCAAGAGGCCGGTGCAGTTCATCTTTGCCGGCAAGGCCCACCCTGCCGACGTTATGGGTCAGGACCTCATACGCCGCATTGTCGAAATCAGCAAGGACCCCCGCTTCATAGGCAAGATAGTCTTTGTTCCCGGCTACAACATAACCCTTGCCAAGAGACTTGTACAGGGCGTGGATGTCTGGATGAACAATCCTACCCGTCCTCTCGAGGCTTCGGGTACTTCGGGAGAGAAGGCCGCGATGAACGGAGTGATGCACTTCTCCGTTCTCGACGGATGGTGGGTCGAAGGCTATAAGGAAGGCGCTGGCTGGGCTCTTCCCATAGAGCAGACCTACGACGATCCCAACTACCAGAACGAGCTTGACTCCGCCACCATCTACAGGATACTCGAGAACGAGATAGCTCCCGCATACTACGATGTGGACCCCGAAACCGGCCGTTCAGAGAAGTGGATTTCCTACATCAAGAACACCATTGCCCAGGTTGCGAGCGAGTTCACCACAAACCGTATGCTGACCGACTACTGCGAGCAGTACTACATCCCCCAGTGCGAGCGCTACCACAGCCTCGAGGCCGATGACTGTGCCAAGGCCAGGGCTATTTCCGCCTGGAAAGACAAGGTATTTGCCAACTGGGACAGGATTTCGGTCGTTTCGCATACCAAGCCCGAGAGCTCCTATGACCTTTCGAGCAAGAACGAACTCACCAGCGAAGTGGTAGTAAGCCTCGGTGAACTCTCGCCCGAGGACATCGGTGTCGAGATGGTGTTCACAGCCGACGACTCCAAGGGCGTGCCCCACATCCAGGAAATCGCCCAGTACACCCTTGTTGACGTATTCCAGGGGAATGCCCGCTTCAGGGTCTCGGTTCTTCCCGAGAGAACGGGTATGTACAATGTCGGTACCCGAGTCTATCCCAAGAATGAACTGCTGCCCAACAGGCAGGATTTCCCTCTGCTGAAATGGCTGTAGTTGCTACAGGTTTCTTCGACGGAGTCCACCTGGGTCACAGGAAAGTGATATCTGAACTCGTCTCCTCTTCCCGTCAAAAGGGGGAGGAGGCGCTTGTTGTGACCTTCTCCCAGCATCCCAGGACTCTCTTCCAGAGGGATGCTCTGGGCCTGAGGCTTCTATCGTCGAGAGAAGAGAAGACAGCGCTACTGCTTAGCCTCGGGGTGGACAGGGTTGAAACTCTTGACTTTACGCCTGCTCTTGCCTCGCTTGAGGCCCGCAGCTACATCTCAGAAGTGCTGAAGGCCCGCTACGGGGCCAGCGGGGTAGTGCTTGGCTACGACAACCGCTTCGGTTCCGACTGCCTTTCGACCGATGAACTTTCGGCGCTAATCCGCAGCGAGGGACTCGGCTGCAAACTGGTCCCTCCTCTTGTAATGGGCTCCGACACCGTATCCTCGACCAAAATCCGCGCTCTTCTCGACAAAGGGGAAGTTTCTGCCGCCGCGGCGATGCTGGGCTATGCCTACAGCCTTAAAGGAGTGGTGGTTCCAGGCAAACAGCTCGGCCGCACCCTGGGCTTTCCTACCGCAAACCTGTGCATCTCCGACCCTCTGAAGCAGATTCCCGCAAGGGGAGTGTACCTTAGCAGGACTACCGTGATGGGTGAGAGCTATCCTTCGATGACCAATGTCGGTGACATAGTCGAGACCAATATCTTCGATTTCAGCAGGGATATCTACAGTATGGAGATAAGTGTCTCGTTCATAGCCCGCATACGGCCAATGCTTCCTTTCAGTAATCTCGACGAACTGTCGGAAAGGCTTCGCCGCGACGAATTCCGCTGCCGCGCGATGCTCTCTGAGATGCATCAGGGCTGAGTTGCTTTTTCAAAAACACTTTATTATCTTTGCAAAAGAAGCACGGGGTTCTGTCTTATATGGCAGGACTCTTTTTCAGTAGTTGTTGAACACTAAAACCATTTGATATGGCAGAACATCATTACATGACTCAGGAAGGTCTTGACAAATTGAAGAAAGACCTCTCTGACGCAATTGCCCAGCGCCCCCAGATTGCTGCGGCCATTGCAGAAGCCCGCGAGAAGGGAGACTTGTCCGAGAATGCCGAGTATGAGTCGGCCCGCGAAGCACAGGGGTTGCTCGAACTTAAGATAGCCAATCTCCAGAGTATGGTCATCAATGCCAAGGTTATCGACGAGAGCAAGGTAGGCACCGACAAGGTGCAGCTTCTCAATAAGGTGAAGGTACAGAACATAGCCCTGGGGACAACTATGGAATTCACCATCGTAGGTGAGTCCGAGGCCGACTTCGCCCACGGCAAGCTGGCTGCAACCACCCCCATCGCCAAGGCTCTTCTCGGTCACGGCAAGGGCGAGGTTGTCGATGCAGTCGTGCCTTCTGGAGTAATGAAACTCAAGATTCTCGACATCTCCATTTAGTATGGCAACGATTTTCTCGCGCATAGCAGCGGGTGAGATTCCCTCCTGGAAGGTCGCCGAAAGCGATGACTTCTATGCCTTCCTCGACATCAATCCTCTTGCTGAAGGACATACTCTTGTCATTCCCCGGAACGTAGAAGACGACTATATTTTCAATCTCGAACCCGAGCTTTATGAGGGTCTCTGGGCTTTTGCCCGCAAGGTTGCCCGTGCCCTTGAGGCAGCGGTTCCCTGCAAGAGGATAGGTGTCGCCGTCCTCGGGATGGAAGTTCCTCACACCCACATCCACCTGGTCCCCCTTCAGAGCGAAGGCGACCTTGATTTCCGCAAGAAGCGCCCCGAAATTCCCTCGGAGCGTATGGAGCAAATAGCCAAGGCAGTTCTGGCCGAATATGAAAAGTTATAAGATACTTGCTGCAGGTGCCGTCCTGCTTGCTCTTGTCTCCTGCTCAAAGAGCACCCGCATCAGCGGAACCCTCAGCGATGCCCCCGGCAGGGAGGTAATTGTCAAACTTCTCGATGTAAACAGGTATTCCGTGCTTGATACCCTGACTACCGACGCCCAGGGGCGTTTCTCCTGCAAGGTAGATGTCAGCGAGGGGCAGCCCGAGTTCATATACCTCTTCAGCGGCGATACCAAGCTCGCTTCGCTCCTTCTTGAAGCAGGCGACAAGGTTACTGTTGTTGCAGATACCCTCGGCAACTACGAGGTCGAAGGCAGCGAGGAGTCTCTCAGGCTCCGTCAGGTGGAGCAGAGTTTCTCGTCATTCGCATCGGGTATGATAGCCCTTTCTGAAGAGTACGATGCCGCACAGAATTCCGAGAGCCAGCGTGCATCGGTCAATACCGAGATCACCCGTCTGTTCATCAACCACTACAGGGAGTGCATCAAGTACATCAATACCTATCCCAAGTCTCTGACCTGCATACCTGTGCTGTATGAGAGCCTGAACGAGTATTCGCCCGTGTTCTCGCAGCCCACCGATGCCCTGCACTTCCGTATGGTCTGCGATTCGCTGAAGACCGTCTATCCTGAGTCCCGCTACGTGAAGGCACTTGAGAAGGAAACTGCTCGCCGCGAGAACCTGATGCAGCTGAATATGCGCATAGGCAGTGCCGATCCCGTCGGCTTCCCCGAAATAGAGATGCCCGACCAGAGCGGCCGGAAGGTCAAGTTGAGCACTATTGAGGCCAAAGTGATCTTGCTTCATTTCTGGGATGCCTCGGAGCCTACCCAGAAGATGCTCAACATCGATGAACTGCTCCCCATCTACAAGCAGTATCATTCGCGCGGATTCGAGATTTATTCGGTATGCGTGACTCCCGACAAGTCACTCTGGGCGTCGGTATTGAAGGCCCAGAAGCTGCCCTGGATTAATGTCAATGACGGCCTTGGAGCGGGTTCTCCTGCCATTCGCCTCTACAACATCACAGCAGCTCCTACCTCCTTCCTGATTGCCGAAGGTTCAATAAGGGATGTCCGTCTTTCGGGCCCCGAGGCTTTGAAGAAGGAACTCTCAAAACTGCTTAAGTAATCTTTGCAGGCTGCCATGGGACGATTCCCGGGGACTTGCGCTCAGAATAGTTTCTTACGGCTCACGGTCGCTACGAAGTCCTTCAGGTAGAAGGGTTCGAAGTAGGCCGTGTTCTCGTAGTGCCCGCCTTTGAACTCCCTCAGGGCGGGTGCAAGCATAGATGCGGCATCGGGGCAGGTCTGCTCGATTGCGGCATCGGGGAGCATCTCGGAGCATTTGGCGGCACCGTCGCCAATCAGCAGTATCCGGCCTTTGGAGCGTTGCTCGCGGAAACTGTCTTCGGTAATGACTACCGGCTCTATCTCGCCGCTCTGCACTCCGTCGGGGCTGAAGACCGCCGAATAAACTTCCATCCTCCGGGCATCGATAACCGGGATTATGGCACTGCAGTCAGCAGGGACCTTCCCCGTTGATATGGCCTTGGCCACGAGCACCTCAAGAGAACTGACTGCAAGAAGGGGCAGGCCGGCTCCGAAGCAAAGGCCCTTGGCTGTCGATACCCCCACCCTGAGTCCTGTGTATGACCCGGGACCCTTGCTGACGCATACAGCATCGCAGTCGCGTACCTTGAGTCCCCTTTCCGAGAGCATCTGCTCCACGAAAGGCGCTGTCATTGAGGCGTGGGCCCGTGGCGATGTGCTTTCGCGCCGGGCTGTCACTTCTCCGTCCTCGACAAGTGCAGTCGAACAGAGGGCGGTGGAGGTTTCGATAAGGATTAGCCTATGCATTGACAATCAGACTTTTAAGATAAGGGAACACTTTCAGGGCAAATCCCTTGAGGGCTATATATACGGGCGAGCCTTCGAGCAGTTCTGGCCTTACGAGTTCCCACCTGGCATTGAAATTCTCGAAGATGCTTATCACCAAGCCGAGAAGCAGAGCGGCCTTGAAAATGGCAAAGATGAATCCCAGTACCCTGTTTACCCATCCGAGGGTAGCAAGTTCAAGCACTCCGCTCAGAATCTTGCCCACCAGAGCAAGTAGCAATATGGTGATAATCAGTATAATTGCAAAGCTTATAACGTGGAGCCACTTTTCGTCGAGATTAAGCCCCGGGGCCATAAGGACCGAGAGTTTCTCGGAAAACTTGAAAGCCAGCCAGGTCCCGAGAATCACAGATGCCAGCCCGGCAGCCTGTTGTATGAAACCTTTCGAGATGCCGGTAATCAGGGCAGGAATGAAACAGACCAGAAGAATGATGTCCAGCACACTCATATTTCGTGAAATTATGATTATCTTTGTAGTCTGCAAAAATAGGTAATTTTTTTATGAGTTTCAAAGAGTATAAGGGTCTGGACCTTGTGGCTGTGGGGAACGAAGTTCTTGCCCGCTGGAAGGAAAGGAACAGTTTCGCCAGATCTCTCGAACTGAGGGAAGGCGCTCCTGAGTTCATATTCTTCGAAGGACCTCCGTCCGCGAACGGAATGCCCGGTATCCACCACGTAATGGCCCGTTCCATCAAGGACTCAATTTGCCGTTACAAGACACAGTCCGGATTCAAGGTCCGCCGCCGTGCAGGCTGGGATACCCACGGTCTGCCTGTCGAACTCGGAGTCGAGAAAAAACTCGGAATCACCAAGGAAGATATAGGCAAGAAGGTATCTGTGGCCGAGTACAACCGCTGCTGCCGCGAGGAGGTTATGAAGTACACCAAAGAGTGGCGTACCCTCACCGAGCGCATTGGTTATTGGGTGGATATGGACGACCCTTACATCACCTATGACAACCGCTATATCGAAACCCTGTGGTACCTGCTCAAAGACATCTACTCGAAGGGTTATCTCTATAAGGGAAAATCAGTCCAGCCTTATTCTCCCGCCGCAGGCACGGGTCTCAGCTCGCACGAACTGAACCAGCCCGGATGCTACCGCGACGTCAAGGACACTACCTGCTGCGCCCAGTTCAAGGTGGTGGGTGAGGAGAATCTGTACTTCCTTGCCTGGACAACCACTCCCTGGACCCTTCCCTCGAATACAGCCCTGTGCGTAGGCCCCGACATCGATTATGTCAAGGTCCGCAGTGCCAATCCCTATACCGGGCAAAGCGCAACATACATACTTGCAGAGGCCCTTGTGGGCAACTGGTTCAACGGAAAAGTTCCTTTCGAGGTACTTGACTGGAAGGCAAAGGGCCGCGAGCTCGAAGGAATGCGCTACGAGCAGCTCATCCCCTGGTTCCGCCCTGACGAAGGTGCTTTCAGAGTCATTCTCGGCGACTATGTGACAACTGAAGACGGAACCGGAATCGTGCACATCGCCCCCACCTTCGGTGCCGATGACGCCAAGGTAGCAAAGGCTGCCTCGGTTCCCGCCCTGTTCGTAACCGATGCGAACGGCAATCCCCAGGCCCAGGTTGACCCTCAGGGAAGGTTCTTCCGCATCGAAGACCTCGACCCCGCATATGTGGCCGACAGGGTAAGCCCCGAGTACTCCGAGTGGGCCGGAAGATACGTCAAGAATGCCTATGACGACACCCTCCCTGCCGATGCTCCGACCCTCGACGTGGATATATGCGTGATGCTCAAGGGACAGAACAAGGCCTTCCGCATCGAAAAGCACGTTCATACCTATCCCCACTGCTGGCGTACCGACAAGCCCGTTCTGTACTACCCCCTGAATTCCTGGTTCATCAAGGCTTCTGCCGTGCGCGAGAAGATGATGGAACTCAACTCGCAGATAGTCTGGAAGCCTGAGGCCACAGGCACGGGACGCTTCGGCAAGTGGCTCGAGAACATCCAGGACTGGAACCTCAGCCGCAGCCGTTACTGGGGCACTCCTCTGCCCATCTGGCGCAGCGAGGACGGACGCGAGGAGAAGTGCATAGGCTCGCTCGCCGAACTGTATTCTGAAATCGAAAAGAGCGTCAAAGCCGGGGTAATGGAATCGAATCCTCTGAAGGACAATGGATTCGACCCTTCGGATATGAGCCTTGAAAATTATTCCCGAATCGACCTTCACAGGCCCTATGTCGATAACATATTCCTGGTTTCGGACAGTGGCCGCAAGATGGTCAGGGAGTCTGACCTCATCGACGTGTGGTTCGACTCCGGAGCCATGCCTTATGCCCAGACCGGGCTGCGAGGCAAGGACTCGGCCGATTTCGGCTCCACAGCCGACTTTATTGCCGAGGGAGTGGATCAGACCCGCGGGTGGTTCTACACCCTCCACGCCATACACACTATGGTCAGCGGGACTCCTGCCTTCAAACGGGTAATCTCCAACGGGCTTGTGCTCGACAAGAACGGCGACAAGATGTCAAAGCGTCTGGGCAATGCCGTGGATCCTTTCAAGTGCCTCGACAGCTACGGACCCGACGCCCTGCGCTGGTATATGCTTACCAATGCCCAGCCCTGGGACAACCTCAAGTTCGACGAGAGCGGGGTGGTTGAGGTCAGCCGCAAGTTCTTCGGAACCCTGTACAACAGCTATTCTCTCTTTGCGCTGTATGCTAACATCGATTCCTTCGACCCCAAGGCTCCTCTTCTGCCTTTTGAAGAAAGACCTGAGTTTGACAAGTGGCTCGAGAGTAAGCGCAATACACTCATATCCAAGGTTATAGCTTGCTACGAAGACTATGATGTCACCGGTGCCGGACGCCTTGTCCAGGATTTTGTATGCGACGATTTCAGCAACTGGTACGTCCGTCTCAACAAGAAGCGTCTGTGGGGCACGGGAATGACTCCCGACAAGCTTTCGGCCTATCAGGCCATGTATGCCACCCTTAAGACCGTGGCCCTTCTGTCCGCTCCCATAGCGCCATTCTTTGCAGAAAGGCTCTATCTCGACCTTGTCCCTGAAGCCGAATCGGTGCATTTCGAGGCTATGCCCGTTTGCGACGAAAGCCTTGTAAGCAGCGAGCTCGAGGCGAGGATGGCTCTTGCCCAGAAGGCCTGTTCTATGGTTCTTGCCCTTCGCAAGAAGGTGGGTATCAATGTCAAGAAGCCTCTGCCCCGCCTGATGGTGCCTGTGCTTGACGAGAGAATGAAAGACCGTCTTGACTCGGTTCGCGACGTTATTCTTGCAGAGGTCAATGTCAAGGAGCTCCAGCTCATCAGCGAGACTGCCGGTATCATTACCAAAAAGATAAAGCCCAACTTCCGCAATCTGGGCAAGGTATATGGCGCGAGGATGAAGGAGATAGCAGCGGCTTTCCAGAAACTCAGCCAGCAGGAGATTTCCCAAATGGAGGCCTGCGAGGATGACTATGTGCTCAGCCTTCCCGGCGGTGATGTCGTGCTTGCCAGAACCGACTATGAGATTCATTCAGAGGATATGCCCGGATGGCTCGTCGCTTCCGAAGGTCCTCTTACAATAGCCCTCGACGTTACCCTCACCCCCGAACTCATCGAGGAGGGCAATGCCAGGGAACTGGTCCGTCCCATCCAGAATCTCCGCAAGGAGCTCGACTTCGATGTCACGGACCGCATTCATACCGAAATATTTGCTGACGGACAGTCTTACGACGAGATCAGCGCTTCGCTTGCACGCTTTTCGGACTATGTTTCAGCCCAGACCCTGTCTCTGGATGTGGTGCTGAGGCCTCTTTCCGAAGCCTGTGCCGATGCCGCCGAGGTCGAATGGAACGACTCCGTCATCAAGATAATAATAACCAAAGTCAAACAGTAGCACTATGGCAGAAGAGAAAGTACGTTATTCTGATGAGGAGCTTGCCGAGTTCAAGACCATCATCGAGGATATGTTGACTAAGGCCAAGGCCGAGTACAACACCCTTCGTCGTGTAGTTATGCACAACGGCACCAACGATATCGAGGACACTTCCCCTTCTTTCAAGACGGTTGAAGACGACGGCGCCAACCAGCTCTCCAAAGAGGAGGCAAGCCAGCTGGCACAGAGGCAGTACAAGTTTATCCAGAACCTTGAGTCTGCACTTGTCCGTATCGAAAACAAGAGTTACGGCATATGCCGTGTCACCGGTAAACTCATCCCCAAGGAGAGGCTCCGCCTTGTCCCTCACGCCACCCTCACAGTAGAGGCCAAGGAGATGCTTTCCAGAAACGGCAAGAACTGAGAATGAAACTCTCCAAAGGGCATAAACTGCTCATTTTGGGAATATTGCTTGTTATCATTGATCAGGTTGCAAAATACCTGGTCAAGACCAATATGACCCTTGGCGAGCAGTTCAACGTAATAGGAAACTGGTTCCGCATACTCTTTGTCGAGAACGAGGGCATGGCCTTCGGAATGAAGTTCGGAGGCAAGGTCGGGAAACTGATTCTGACCCTGTTCCGTCTGGTTCTTTCTGGGGCTCTCATATGGTGGATATCCTCACTTTTAAAGAAGAAGGAGACTCCCACAGGAGTACTCGCAGGGCTTACCCTGATTACCGCAGGAGCCATAGGAAATCTTATAGACTGTATGTTCTACGGTCTTATCTACTCTCCTTCGGGCTGGAACGAAGTGGCTTTCCTCGGAGGGCACTACGCTCCTATGATGTTCGGCAAGGTAGTGGATATGCTGTACTTTCCTATTATCAACACTACCTGGCCAGAATGGATGCCTCTTGTCGGAGGCAAAGCCTTTACCTTCTTCGACCCGGTATTCAATTTCGCCGACAGTTGCGTAACGGTAGGCGCAGCCTATCTGTTGCTCTTCCAATACAAATTCTTTACAAACAATTAATTTCTAAACACAATGATCAAAGGTTGGAGATGGTTCGGCCCGAAAGACCCGATTACCCTGTCTGCACTCAGACAGATCGGCGTCGAGGGCATCGTAACCGCACTTCACGACATTCCCAACGGGGAAGTCTGGCCTCTCGAGAGGATACTCGAGATGAAGAATCTCATCGAGTCTTACGGTATGAAGTGGACCGTAGCCGAGAGTCTTCCTGTATCCGAGGCCATCAAGTATGCAGGGCCCGAAAGAGATGCCCTTATCGAGAACTACAAAATCAGCCTCGCCAATATGGGCAAGGCCGGCGTGAAGACTATCTGCTACAACTTCATGCCTGTCCTTGACTGGGCCCGCACCGACCTGGAGTGGCCCTGCGCCGACGGTACCGGAACACTGTACTTCGACAAGGTCCGCTTCGCTTATTTCGATATCCACGTTCTTGGCCGCAAGAATGCCCGCAACGACTGGGACGAGAAGACTCTCGAGGGAGTTGACAAACTCGCCCAGACCATTACCCAGGCCGAGATTGACGATCTCATCAACTCGATCATCATCAAGACCCAGGGCTTTGTGAACGGCAACTTCCACGAGGGAGACCTGAATCCTGTAGGAATGTTCAACGAACTTCTCGCCCAGTACGACGGAATCACCCGCGATACTCTCCGCGAGAATCTCCGTTATTTCCTCGAGGCCATTATGCCCGTCTGCGACGAATATGACATCAATATGTGCATCCACCCCGACGATCCCCCTATGCAGATTTTCGGACTGCCTCGCATCATCACCTGCGCCGAGGACATACGCTGGATGCTCAATGCAGTTGACAATCCCCACAACGGTCTGACCTTCTGCGCCGGTTCGCTCTCGGCCGGTATCCAGAACGATTGCGTTTCTATGGCCAAAGAGTTCGCTCCCCGAACCCACTTCGCTCATCTGCGCAGCTGCCAGATCTTCCCCGACGGCAATTTCTGCGAGGCCCGTCATACCGAAGGCCGCGCAAATCTTCCCGAGCTCATCCGTATCTTCGAGAAGCAGAATCCCAATCTCCCTATGCGTCCCGACCACGGCCGTATGATGCTGGGAGACGAAACCAAGGGATACAATGCCGGTTACGGTTTCCACGGACGTATGCTTGCCCTTGCCCAGGTTGAGGGAATGCTTGCCGTAGTCCGCGACGAAATTGCTCACGGAAAGTGCTAGTGTAGTAGTGATAGCTGCCTGAGTGCAGAAATCTATCTTTGCAAGGCCGGACAAATTATGATTTGTCCGGCCTTCTTTGTAAATTTGAGGGATTTTCGACCAAAACGCATAATAATGGGCGCAACCGCTGCAATTTCTGCCATTCTGACTCTTCTGGCCGGTATTGGAATATTCCTGATAGCCTGCCATATGATGAGCACTAATCTTGAATCTGCCAGCTCTTCAAAACTCAAGGCGATGTTCGCCAAGGCTTCCGGAAGCAAGCTCCTGGGGGTCGGGATCGGAACGGTGGGAACCGCGGCAATCCAAAGTTCAGGTGCGACGACCGTAATGACGATTGGTTTCGTCAATGCCGGAATCATCACTCTGACCCAGGCCGCTACAATCATCTATGGCGCCAATATCGGAACAACAGTCACGGCCCAGATAGTGGCTCTGGGTATGTTCTCGGGCAACGGTCTCTCTACGAGCATAATCTTTTCGGCTTTTGCCGGGATAGGCGCTTTCCTTTCCTCTTTCGCCAAGAAGCCCGGCTACAGGACTCTCGGCGGCATTCTGGCCGGATTCGGTATGCTCTTCGTCGGATTGTCTCTGATGAGCGGTTCAATGGAGGATTTTGCAGCGCTCGACGGAGTGAAACTCTTCCTTGCCGGAATCAGCAACCCTCTTCTGCTTGTGCTTATCGGAGCCATACTGACAGCAATAGTACAGAGTTCGTCGGTCGTGACTTCCATTGCTCTTGCAATGTGCGTGACAGGGCTGGTGAATCTCGACCAGGGCATATTCCTGACTATGGGCTCGAATATCGGTTCCTGCATCGTGGCTATCCTTGCCGGTGTAACGAGCGGAACCAATGCCAAGCGAACGGCTTTCATACATCTGCTGTTCAACTGTTCCGGTGTAGTTGTTTTCCTGATTATCGGCTGGCTCATTTCTCTCTTCAGCCGTGGAGATGTGAGCTTCGGGACTCTTTTCTCGGCGATGTTCCCCGGCGCTCCCCAGACCCAACTTGCAATGTTCCACACTGCATTCAATGTGCTGACCGTTGCCTTTATGCTTCCTCTTACGGGAGCACTCGTCACCTGTGTCGAGAGGCTGGTTCCCGACAGGAAATCATCTTCGGGCACCGGGGAGTTCCGCCTTCAGTTCGTCGATGACAATATGCTCATAACCCCTCCCGTAGCCGTGGCCCAGACCAAGAAGGAGGTTATGAGAATGGCGGAACTGGCGATGGATAATTTCTACAGGAGCATCGACATCATCTCCTCGCTCGATTTCTCGAAGAAGGAAATTTTCGAAAAGACCGAAGAAGAACTCAACTTCATCAACAGGGCCCTGATAGACTTTGTAGTCCGTCTTTCAGAGAAACCTCTCAGTGAACATGATCACAAGTATCTTTCAACCTCGTACAGAACTATCCGCGACCTCGAAAGAATAGGCGACTATGCCGAGAACATTGTAGGATATGCCGATGAACTCCAGAAGGGCGGTGACAGGTTCTCGTCCAATGCCCTTGATGAGATTGCCCGATTGAAGGACCTCGTGAAGAGTCTGTACCAGAAGGCTGAGAATGCCTATCTAGGAGAGAATATTCCTGCCCTTGTGGAGGCCAACGAAATAGAGGAACAGATAGACGACTTTACCAAGGCAATGGAGGACAGCCATATCAAGAGACTGTCTGCCGGTGAGTGCACACCTAACTCCGGTGCCCAGTATCTGGGGCTGGCCTGTGACACCGAGCGTATTGCCGACCACCTTATAAATGTGGCAAAGTCCATCAGGATCTTCAAGAAAGACTGATGGACTTGCAATACCGTTTCCGCAGCAATCAGAGACTGAACGGGAATACCGGAAGACCGTCGCCGTTGTAGAGCGTTCCCTCGCACCAAGATGAGTAGCAGTAGCGTACCTTTTTCGGATCGCTTACCTTTGAGGAACTGAACACCAGGGACTCTCCCTCTATCGATACTTCTGCCGGTTGGAAGACACCGTCCGAGCCTGCCACTTCGGCGTTCAGCACCTTGTCTCGTCCATTTCCGAGATGCAGTCCACCGGCATTCGAAAGCTTTACGGTGGCCTTGCCTCCCGAGAAAGAAGCAGACTCTGCCACAGGAGCCATAGGATTTATTTTGCTGATGCCGTAGTCCTTCGCTTCAGCCCACAAGGCAAGTCGCTCTCCTACGGGCTTCTTGCCCGGGTAATGGACGGTCTCGGTGCTCCCGCAGTCGCAGGCGTTGACTATCCCGCAATTCGGAATCAGGTCGATTGCCCTCAACTGGGCATCACGAACTCTGGGCGCCCCCAGAGGGTCGATGGAGGTGAATGCGGCAAGCTGGACGAGGTAGAAAGGTTTCTCGGCCTTCGTGTCACCCCACAGAGTCCTCCATTCGTCCACCATTACCGAAAGCAGCCTGTCATATGCGAAGTGGTTGTCGCGGTTGCTCTCCCCCTGATACCAAAGCCATCCGCGGATACCGTAGTTGACAAGGGGCAGCACCATCCCGTTATATATCTGGGCAGGAATCTGCTTGTCCGTATCCCCCTCCTTCTTTCCAAGGTCGGAGGTGTCCTTCCACTCGTTGTCCGTGAACTTGTCCTCCAAAGATTTCCGGCTCATCCACGCTTCGATTCTCGACCCGCCGTACGCGCAGCCTATTATTCCGATGGGGACCCCGAGGTCCTGGCTGAGCTTTCTGCCGAAAAAATACGCGACCGCCTGGAACTCCAAGGCGGATGTCGGGTCGCTGATCCACCACTCGCCCTCATTGGTATCGTCCTTTGGGCTGTCAGATAGCTGGTATTTGCCCCTGAAATAGCGGAACGAGGGTATCGAGGCACTCTCAAGCTCCTGCTGGTAGTTCTCCACAGGCTGCCAGTTGCCATTCGCAACGCTTCCGAATCCCCTCATCGGATGCTGCATATTCGACTGGCCGGCAGAAAACCATACTTCTCCGACGAGCACGTCCTCGATCTTTGTACCGCCTCCCTGACTGTCTTTGATTGTCAGGGTCCAGGGAGTGAAAGAGGCCTTGGGAGTCTTGACGGCCACTACCCACTTCCCGTCCTTGCCGACCCGGACGCTGACTTTCTCCTCGCTCCAGGATGCCTGGACGGTTACTTTTGCGTCCGGAGTGGCGGTGCCCCATATCTTGGCCTCGCAGTCCTGCTGGAGCACCATATGGTCGCTGATTACATAGGGCAGGTCCAGGGTGCTTCGACCGTCCGTAACGTACCCTGAGTTGTCCTCCCCTTCCTGACCGAAAAGGTCATCCCAGGAACTGCCGTCCTTCCCGTTGGCGGGCTTGGCGCAGGAAACAATGCACACAACAAGTGCTGAAACCAGAAGGCAGGTTCTTTTCATCATAGCCATCATTTAAGTTTTCCGTCAAAATATCTGATGAGGTCGTAAACGTTGAAGTTGACTTCACGCATAAACTTGGCGAGCGTGGGGTACATTTTGTAGTAATTGTCGTACAGGCCCTTGTTCGCAGGCATATTGTCATTGTCGCTTCCGTCGTCGTCCTGGTACTTGAACCAGGTCCAGCCGACGCAGTTCTTGGCTTCGAGAAGTCCGAGGGTGAAGTGCTGGTAGGCATAGGCCCTTTCCTTCTGGGTAGGGACGCACCAGCCTGCACCGGAGGTGTTCGGGAGGTCGGAATCCTCGACTCCCTTCGTGTAGAACTCGGTGACCATAAATGGCTTGTCAGCCCAGTTTCCCCAGTCCTTGACAGCCCCCGTAAGTTCGGGAGACCAGCGGGAGTAGTAGTTGATCGAGACTATGTCGCAGTAACGTCCGGCAGCCTCGACTACCTGCTGGACGTACTTGGGATAGCCGTGCAGGCGAGTCCCGACATACATCAGCCCTGAGGCATACTTGTCCACCGCGTTGCGGACAGCCTTGTAGTACTTCTCCGCCATCACGCCGGCAAACTCCCTTCCGAGTGCCTCGGTATAGGCGGTGGCATTCTTTGACTGCATGAATTCGGTGGCGCCCTTCTTGGCGAGGTCGTTGTTGTCGGTTATTGCGAGACAGGATTTAAGCAGGGTGTAGGAGAAGTTGATTTCGTTGTCGGAGAAGAATCCGAGACAGTTCTTTTCATACCTGTATTCGTCGAATGCACTGCTCTTGACATACTCCTCACACCAGGCCGGCCAATCGGGATGGAACACCAGGCAGGCTTCGTAGGTGTCGCTTCCGCCGGGCCACTGGCCTCCGTTCTTGGCACTCCTGAACTTTGAGAGAAAGCCGAAAGAGGGGCAGAGTATGATTGGTGTATTGCCGTGGGTCTTGTTATAAGCCACCATAGGGGAGTAGGCGTTGGTGCAGAAGGCTCCCGTAGAGTGGATTCCGGTCTCGGCCAGTTCCTGGCGGCAGACATCTATCCATACCTGGTCGTTGCCCTGGAAACGCTCGTTGAACGCGGCGGCGTTCCGAGCGGAGGAACCGTGGCGGAAAGAGGTCACGCCCCTCTCGTAATGCACGTACCCTTCGGGGTCGATGATCCACCAGCGGCCGTCGATTTTTTTCGTGTAGAACCTTCCGGTAACTTCCTGACGCGGCATCGTGAGAGTGCTGCCCCACTTGTTTGTGAGGGTCTTGTATTTCTCATATGTCTTGGTTTCGGTCTCGTAACCGACCATATTGTGGACTATGCGCGCCTTCTCTTCCTTCCACGAAGGAACCTTTCCCGGAGTTGCGGCAGGGCAGCTGCCACTATAGTACTTGACCTTAATGGGATTGTACCTTGTATGGTTCAGTGAAGGAGAGTAGAACTCCTCGGCTCCGGCTTCGGGATACTGGTAGTCATCTTCGGCCTGCTCGACTGTCCTTACGTAATCGATGGTCTCGTCTTTGTTCTCGTTGCCGCCCCAGAGGTCCTCGTAAGAGCTGCCACCGGACTTTTCTTCCTTGCCGCAGGCTACCATCAAGGCGATGCCGAGGATTGCGGCCAAAAACAATTTCAGTTGTCTCATCAGATGATTCGATTGGTTATTAATATCTGCAAATATAGGCAAATTGAGCCGCCCGACGCTTAAAAAATCGTACGGAATAATATCATAAAAAACCGAAGAAGACCTCAAAGCGAAAAAGACTTGCTATCTTAGTGTGTCCATGTAATTGTTGACACTATGCCAAATAGACTTCTTGCCCTCATCCTCATACTGGCAGCTCAGGTTTTCTCCTATGCCCAGGGTCAGCTGCACCTGCGCAATATCGGCGCGGCCGAAGGAATTCCGAACAATATGGTTGCCACCGCATATCAGGACGAATTCGGAATGATGTGGATAGGAACACAGGACGGACTCATCCGCTACGACGGCACGAGCATGGAAATTTTCCGTCCAGAGGAAGGAAATCCCAACAGCATCTACAACAACAATATAAAGGCCATCTGCGGAGACCGCAAGGGTAGCGTCTATGTCATCAGCAAGTTCGCCCTGTGCCGCTTCGACATTCGCAGCGAACGGTTCGAGACCATCTACGAAAAAGGCATCCAGTCGATTTTCTACGATGGCAATGACCTGCTGGTAGCCCTCGGTCACAAGGTTCTCAAACTCAAGGACGGAAAACTCGAAGATTATCTAGACCTCGGGGACTACGGCAATCATGTTTTCGAAATCTTCCGAGCCTCAGATGGCATCCTGTATGTCGGAAACGACAACGGAATCTACTCCGTGGACAGCAACGGCAAAGTGTCCCAGGAGTACAGGAACACGAGGGTGATTTCCTTCTACGAGGATTCCAGAAGGAATATCTGGGCGGGAACCAGGGAGCACGGTGTCCTGATATGCAGCCCGACCGGCAAATGGCGCAGTCTGGACCACGAACACAACGGCATCAGTTCCAATTACGTACGCTCGGTCTGCGAAGATGAATTCGGAAACATATTCATCGGCACGCTCGGCGGTCTGGACGTCTATTTCCCCTCGGAGCAGAAAATAGTTGAACTCTCCCAGCAGAGGAAAGTGGAGCAGATGTCCGTTTACAAGATAATACGAGACGACCAGAACACCCTGTGGATCTGCACCAAGGGCGGAATATTCCTATACAACAGTAAACAGATATTCTATACCTCGCACGATGAGGTCTTCTTCGACGACCGTACCCTCATAATAAAGGATATGGTCGAGAACGACAGCCACTACTTCTTCGGCACAGAGGAAAACGGACTGGTGCGCGTCTCGAAATCCAACCTCAAGGCCGAATTCTACCCTTCGCGGACGGGGCTTTCCTCGCTGAACATAACCGGACTGTATATGGAACCCGACGGCAACACTCTCTGGGTCGGGACAATGCTCGGAGAGATGAACCGTGTGGATCTTCGCACCGGTGCCGTACGAGTGTATTCCAAACCCTCGGACTATGTCAGCGACATCTGTCCCTACGGTGACAAACTGATTCTCGCCTGCCGCAGGAATGTTTACTCGATGGACAAGAAGACAGGGGAGTTCGAACTTATATCCACTTCCCCGTACATCAATGGGATGCACCCTACCAGCATATATATCGACAAGGATGACAACTGCTGGATTGCCGTATCGGAAGGTCTTTTCCGGCAGAATCTGCGCACCGGGGAGGAAAAGGCATATTTCTTCGAGGACAAGTCCGTTCTCGGGACCTCCCGCGTCCACGTCGCCAAGCAGGACAGTATGGGCCGACTGTGGTTCGGTACCACCGGCAGCGGACTGCTGCTGTACCATCCCGATACCGACTCGTTCTCGTCCTACACCACCGGAAACTCCCTTCTGGCGAACAACTATATCTGGTCCATAGAGGAATCTCGCAGCGGCTACATCCTGCTGACTGACAACAGCGGTTTCGCCCGCTTCGACCCCGAAAACGAACTGTTCTACAACTACAACTCCGAGTACGGGTTCCCGATAATGTTCTTCTCCACCAACGGACTCTACGTGGATCGCAGCGGCGAGATATTCGTCTCCGGCTACAAGTCGCTGATTTCCTTTCGCGAGAACCGTCTTCCTGACTACGTAGCCCCGTCACGGCTGTATTTCAACGCCCTGGAAACAGACGGAGAATACGAAAGCCTGCTGTATGCGGACAGAATCGATCTCAGGGGAGGGAACACCAGCTTCTCGCTTAAGACCGCGACCCCCGACTTCCTCTATTCCAACGGGGTGGAGTACAAACTTGAAGGGTTAGACGACGGTTGGAACAAGTCGCGCATCGGCGAGAGGATAGTCTATTCCAATCTCGCTCCGAAGTCCTACCGGCTCGTCGCCAGATGCGTCGAACCGGTCACGGGAGCAGTATCCGCCCTCCGCACCCTCGACATCCGGGTTCATCCGAAGTGGTTCTGGACCAATGCCGCAAAGATCATCTACCTGATTCTGCTGCTGACCACGCTATTCACGATGATGCATTTCTACATGTCCAGGGTCCGTCTCACGGCCTCCCTGAACTACGAAAAACGCGAGAAAGACAGAATCCAGGAAACGAACCAGTCCAAGTTGCAGTTCTTTACCTATGTCTCCCACGAACTGCGTACTCCGGTGACTCTGATTCAGAGCCAGGTCAACAGCCTGCTGGCCAAAAACAACATTCCGCCGTTCATCTACAACCGTATCCTCGGAATCAACCGCAACCTCGGGAAAATCAACTCCCTGCTCGGGGAATTGCGGGATTTCCGAAAACAGGAACAGGGCGGAAAGATTAATCTTCTGTTCACTCACCAGGACATCATCCCTCAGCTCGAGCGCATCTCCCTGGTATTCAGCGAATATGCCCAGTCCTCCGGAATCGAGTTCGCCTTCGAGAACGACTGCCCCTGCGAGTCCGGGGATACCGGCACAACTTCCTGGGATGCCGGTACCACGATCTGGTACGATCCGGACCAGATGGAAAAGGTTGTGTACAACCTGATATCCAATGCTCTGAAGAACACTCCCAAGGGCGGAAGTGTGAAGCTGAAGGCGTCAATTGGGGACGACTGCGTCAAGATATCCGTCTCCGATACTGGCAGAGGTATTCCTCAGCAGTATCTGGAATCGATTTTCGATCCCTTCTTCCAAGTTCCGGGAAACCCTTCGGGAGAGCAGGGGACAGGTCTGGGACTGGCGATAACCAAGGGAATAGTGGATGCCCACGGAGGCCGCATCAGTTGCAAGAGCATCGAGAACGTTGGTTCAACCTTCACTGTGAGTCTTCCGCTTGGAGACAGCCACGTGCCCGAGGAACAGAAGACAGCCGGAAACGAGGCTCCATCCCCTTCTGAAAAGGAAGAACTGCCTGTGCTGGACGACAAGTTTATCGAAGGAGTTCTCAAGACGCGCGGAGACATCCAGCCTTCGATACTGATAGTCGAGGATAACGATGAACTCAGGGATTATCTGGGGACTCTCTTCGCGCCGATCTATTCGGTAACCCTCGCAAAGGACGGGCTGGATGCCTGGGAAAAACTCGAGCACAATGTCCCGGACCTTATTCTGTCCGACTTGATGATGCCCGGGATGGACGGGAACGAACTTTGCGCCAAGGTTAAGAACAATTTCTACACCAGCCACGTCCCCGTCGTGATACTGACCGCCAAGGTGGCTGAGGAGTCTATTCTGGAAAGCCTGAGGAGCAGCGCGGATGACTATATAGTAAAGCCTTTCAACGCGAAGATACTGATTTCCAAGTGCAACAACCTGGTAAACACCCGTCTTGCCCTGCAACGCAAGTATGCGTCCTCGTCACTGGGCGAGCCCGATCTGGTGGCGACGAACGAGATAGACAGGGACTTCATCGAGAAAGCCACCAGAATAGTGCGTGAGAATCTCACGGATCCGTCTTTCGACGTAACGAGGTTTGCAACTGAAATGGCGCTTGGCCGCACCAGGCTCTTCGACAAGCTGAAGGGCGTGGTCGGCCAGACGCCTAACAAGTTCATAATGACCATCCGTCTCAAATACGCGAGGGAGCTGCTTTCCGGTCCCGAGGATATCTCCGTAAACGAAGTCTCCTATATGACAGGATTCAGCTCCCCCAGCTACTTTATCAAGACCTTCAAGTCTTGCTACGGCATCACGCCGTCAGCCTTCAAGGCTTCTACTCAATCGTCACAAGCTTGACGCAGCGG
>JAQXJU010000114.1 GCA_029009115.1 Bacteroidales bacterium
GGTGACACCCTCCCCTGCTGCACTATCAAGGATGCCCCCAGGTTCGCATGGAGAGGCTTTATGCTCGACGAGTCGCGCCACTTCCGCGGAAAGGAGTATGTAAAGCGCACCCTCGATATGATGGTGCATTTCAAGCTCAACAAGTTCCATTGGCATCTCACCGACTCCCAGGGCTGGAGAATACAGATTGATGCCTACCCCGAACTTACCTCTATTGGCGCAATCGGAAACAACACCGACCCTGCCGCCCCCGCACTCTTCTACACCAAAGACGAGATTCGCGAAATCATCAGCTATGCGGCCGCCCTCGGAATCGAGGTGATTCCCGAAATAGATATGCCCGGTCACGCAACCGCAGCTGTACGCGCCTACCCTGTCCTCAGCGGCGGCAACGATACCAAAAGATTCCCCGACTTCACCTTCAACGTGGGTTCTGAATACACCTACGAGTTCCTGCAGAAGGTACTTGACGAGGTCGCCGAACTCTTCCCCTCGGAATACATACACCTCGGAGCCGACGAAGTGTCGTTCGGCAATGAGGTATGGAACCGCAACCAAGATATCCAGGCCCTTATCGCACGCGAAGGACTTGACGGCCTCAAAGGTGCCGAAGGGTACTTTGTGCGCAGGATGGCCGAATACGTCAGGAGCATTGGCAAGAAGCCCATACTCTGGGACGATGCCCTCAACGTGGGCATAGGCAACGATGCCACGATAATGTGGTGGAGGCACGATGTGCTTGAGCATCTCCGCCAGGCCGTAGGGGAAGGCTATCCCACCATTCTCTGCCCCCGTCTGCCCTGCTACTTCGATTATGTGCAGGCCGACAACCACGTCGAGGGGCCCAAGCGCAGCGGATACTGCAATGAAGTGGTCCAGGCCTACCTCTTCCCCGACTACCCCAACAAATACGGCAATATCCACAAGAAAGAGCCTTGGGGACTCTCTGAGGAGGCTCTTGACAGCGTGCTCGGAATACAGGGCAACCTCTGGACCGAGAGGGTTGACAATGACAGGCGGGCCGACTTTATGATATGGCCCCGACTCTGCGCCCTCTCCGAAGCGGCTTGGAGCCAGCCCGAAGTCAAGAACTACGCCGACTTCCGCGTGAGGATGGACAAGGCCTTCGAGTACTTCGACCGCATAGGAGCAGCCTATTATGACTTCCGCGACCCTTCAAAGACTCCCGAGCCCGCACAGCCCGAAAAGTATCGGAACAGGAACAACTTCTGAATTCAATAGATAATCTTATATATGAGCAAAAAAACTATTCTTCCCAAGAAGGAAGGTTATGATTGGAAATTCCGCAATGTAGGTGGAGTAGCCCGCGTGGATATCTGCCGCGGCGAAGACATCGCACATCTGGCAGAACTGGACCAGAAGCTTTGGACAGTACTCAGCTGCCCTACCGGCAAACTTGAGTTTGACCCCAGGACCCTTCAGATTCTCGACAGCGATTCCGACGGCAAGATTCGCGTGGATGAGGTGGTGGCCGCATCCCAGTGGCTCTGCTCGCTGATTAAGGACAAGGATCTTCTGCTCAAGGGCAGCGACACTCTTCCTCTGGACCAGATTGACACCACTACTCCCGAGGGACAGACACTTTACAATTCTGCAAGGCAGATCATAAAGAATCTCGGCATCGACAAGGAAGCTATCAGCCTCACAGACCTATCGGACAGTATTGCCATCTTCCGCAACACCAAGTTCAACGGCGACGGCATAATCACTCCCGCAACAGCCTATGACGAAGCCCTGAAGCAGACCATCTGCGACATCATCGCAACCGAGGGAGGGCTTGCCGACCGCAGCGGCGAAGCCGGGGCCGACCAGGCGAAGATTGATGCCTTTTATACCGACTGCGCCGACTACGCGGCATGGAAGGCTGACCTTGAGGCCGGCAAGGAGACTATTCTCCCCTTTGGCGACGGCACATCCGACGCTCTCGCAGCCTGCGAGGCTCTGAAAGACAAAGTCGCCGATTTCTTTATGAGATGCAAGCTCATTGCCTTCAACGAGGACTGCAGGACTGCCGTTGATGTGTCCGCCGACAAAATAGGAGCCATCTCAGACAAGAACCTCGCCGCCTGCATCGACGAAATCGCCTCGTATCCCATAGCTCATCCCGGCAAGGACCAGCTCCTGCATTACGACGGAATCAATCCCGCATGGAAGGCGGCATTCGACAAGGTCCGCGCTCTTGTTCTGGACGTCGAGATGCCCGGCAAGGATGCCGTCAGCGAGCAGGAATGGAATGCCGTTCTGGCAAAGTTCGATGCCTTCAAGGCCTGGAATGCGGCCAAGAAGGGGGCAGCCGTCGAGTCTCTCGGGCTAGACAGAATCAAGGCAGTGCTCGAGGAAGACCGCAAGGGCGACCTCAGCGCCCTGGTCGATAATGACAAGGCACGCAGCGCCGAGGCCGAGGCCATAGATAAGGTTGACAATCTGCTGCACCTGTATCGCTACTTCTACGAGTTCCTGCGCAACTATGTGGTAATGGCTGACTTCTACGACAAGAACCGCAAGGCTATCTTCGAAGCCGGTAAGCTCTACATAGACCAGCGTTGCTGCGAGCTCTGCATCGAGGTCGAAGATATGGGCAAGCACGCCGATATGGCAGGCCTGAGCGGATGCTTCCTCATCTACTGCAACTGCACTTCAAAGGTTCGCAATGCCACCAAGAGCATAGTGGCCGTGATGACAGACGGAGGAGTCGAGTCTCTGCGCCCCGGCAAGAATGCCATTTTCTACGACCGCAAGGGCGAGGACTGGGATGCCGTGGTTACAAAGGTGATCGATAACCCCATCAGCGTGAAGCAGGCATTCTGGGCTCCCTATCGCAAGGCCTGGGACTTCTGCGTTGAGAAAATTAACAAGTCAGCGGCAGACAAAGACAAGGCAATAACCGCCGGGCTGAAGGCGAAGGTTGACGAAGGCCCCGCCGCAACGGCCGCAGCTGCCAAAGAAACCAAGAACGCATTCGACATCGCAAAGTTCGCCGGTATCTTCGCCGCCATCGGCATGGCTCTGGGATATATCGGGAGCTTCCTGTCGGAGATAGTCAAGGGAATCACCGGTCAGCCTCTTACTGCCGTTCTGGTATTCATAGGCATACTGCTCTGCATCTCGGGTCCTTCGTGCTTTATCGCCTGGACCAAGCTGCGCAAGCGCAATCTCGCCCCCGTGCTGAACGCCAACGGCTGGGCAATCAACTCCTCAGTGCTGATTACCATAGTGTTCGGATCGAGTCTTACCAGCATCGCAAAGTATCCCAAGCTCGAGTTCATCGACCCTCAGGTCCGACTCAAGAAAATCAGGGAGAACCGCAAGAAGGTCCTTGCATGGATAGCCGCTGCAATTGTGGCTCTGGGAGCCCTGTATCTGACCGACTGCTTCAAGTTCGCAGGTCTGCGCTCGCCCTTTGCCAAGGACAAGGCTGCCGTTGAATCTGTTGAGGCTCCCTGCGGACTGGAGGCAGCCTGCGGGCAGTGTGCCACGGTCGAAGGTGCAAGCGAAGCGGCGGCTCCTGCCCCTGCCGAGAACAGCGTAGAGTAATTCAGGATGGAACCCATTATCAGGCATTTTACTGACAACGACCTATATACCTTCACTTGCCAGTACTACATTCTTGAGACCTACCCCAGGGCAGAAGTGGAATACACCTTCTACGACCGCAACAGGCAGGTATATCCCGAAGGCTTTGCTGACCTGCTCAGGGAGCAGCTCGACCATATGAAGGAAGTGGTAATCACAGACGAAGAGATAGAGTTCATGAAGCGTCGCTGCATCTATCTTCCGCTGTGGTATTTCACCTTCCTCAGGGGCTACCGCTTTAACCCCGGAGAGCTCACGATAAGCCAGGATGCCGAGGGGCACCTGAGCATCAGCGTGCGTGGGAAATGGTTCTCGACCATAATGTGGGAGATGCCTATCCTGAGCTGCATCAGCGAGCTTATGCATCTCCACCGCGGGGATATCGACCGCTACGACGCCGCTCTCGAGGAAAAGAGGGCTGTCGAAAAGTCCGTCCGCATATTCTCCGAGGGCCTGACTCTCGGAGATATGGGCACCCGCCGGAGGATGAGCTTCGCCCATCACGACATGGTGGTTAGGGTTATGAAGGATGTATATGACAATCCTGAAAAATACGGAGCTCCCCAGGGAAAGTGGCCGGGCCGATTCACAGGCACCAGCAATGTCTGGCTTGCCCTAAAGCACGACTGTTCCCCCTTAGGGACTATGTCGCACCAGCTCATCTCCTTCGAAGAACTGGTCAGCGGGGTATTTGAGTGCAACTTTGCCGTGATGAAGAAGTTCTCGGACGTTTACGACGGCGACAACGGAATATACCTGTACGACTGCTTCGGCGACGAAGTGTTCTTCAGCAATCTGAGCAAGCGTATGGCAATGATGTACAAGGGCTTGAGAGTAGATTCGGGTTCCGAGGAGGAACAGACCGAGAAGATTATCGCCAAGTACATCTCTCTGGGCATAGACCCTGCCACCAAGCAGGTCTGCTTCAGCAACGGGCTCGATATCGACAGGGCTGTAGAGATTCACAAATATGTGAACGGCAGGCTGCAGGATTCCTACGGAGTGGGTACCTTCTTGACCTGCGACGTGGTGGGATGCGAGCCTATGAACATAGTCGTCAAGCTAACACGCGGACGCATTACCGAAAGACGACGCTGGAACGACTGCGTAAAGTTGTCGTGCAACCTCAGCAAGACCCTCGGCGACGAGAGCAAGTGCAATTACCTTATCAATCTGCTCAAACCCGGTGCCAAGGTCTAGGGAAACATACTGGTACGCGCTAAAAGTCTTTTACGGCAGGACAAAACTGGTGGAGGAGGAATTCCGCAAGGCCCGTTATACCACTTTCATACCTATGAAGGTGGAGGAAGTGGAGACTGACGGACACCGGGATTACGTTGAAAAGCCCCTGATTACCTCGCTGATGTTCGTACGTTGTACGGAGAGGTTCCTGAAAAAGTTGAAGATAATGTACAACGACTATTTCCTGTACTACTCCGAGCCGGGAGAGAGGGCGCCCGGAAGAATCCCCGACAAGGAAATGGATAACTTCCGTCTTGCCACTACCCTCAACACCTCTGACGTGATGTATATGGGAAGCGATACCTTCCAGTTGAGAAAAGGCGACAGGATACGCGTCCGCGATGGTCTCTACAAGGGGCTCGAGGGATATGTCAGACGCATCAACCACTCCCGCAAGGTTCTGGTATGTCTGGAGGGAATTGCGGTTGTAGCCGTGTCGAACATCCATCCTCATCTCCTAGAAAAGATTGACTGACAACAGTTTGATATGAAAGGAATAGTACTCGCCGGAGGCTCCGGCACACGCCTCTACCCTATTACGAAGGGGGTCAGCAAGCAGCTTCTGCCTGTGTTTGACAAGCCTATGGTCTATTACCCCATTTCGGTGCTGATGCTCGCCGGGATAAGGGAGATTCTGATTATCTCCACTCCCGAAGACCTGCCCTCGTTCAAGCGTCTGCTCTCTGACGGCTCCGAACTCGGAGTGAGTTTCAGCTATGCCGAGCAGCCCCGCCCCGAGGGTCTGGCACAGGCCTTTGTCATAGGCAGGGACTTCGTCGGAGACGATTCGGTATGCCTGGTCCTGGGAGACAACATCTTCTACGGAGCAAATTTCACTCCTATGCTCGCCCAGGCTGCGGACAATGCCTCCAGGGGCCTGGCAACGGTTTTCGCCTACAAGGTGGATGACCCCAGACGCTACGGAGTGGCCGGATTCGACAGCGAGGGCAACTGCACCTCAATTGAAGAAAAACCCGAGCACCCCAAGTCGGATTACGCCGTTACCGGACTGTACTTCTATCCGAACAGGGTGGTGGACATAGCCTCCAATCTGAAGCCGTCGGCAAGGGGGGAACTTGAGATTACCGATGTCAACCGCACTTTTCTCGCTCAGGGGGCACTTAAGCTGGCGCTTCTCGGACGGGGATTCGCCTGGCTTGACACAGGCACCCACGACTCTCTTTCCGAGGCATCGACCTTCGTGGAGGTCATCGAGAAGAGGCAGGGGATGAAGATTGCCTGTCTTGAGGAAATTGCCTGGCGCAAGGGGTGGATTTCAGAGGAAACCCTTCGCAGGGATGCCGTGCCTATGGCCCGTAACCCATACGGGCAGTATCTTCTTAAACTTCTGGAGGACGGCAGATGAGTTGGAGCAGATCTGTAATAGTCACCGGTGGCGCAGGATTCATAGGTTGCCACCTCGTTCGAAGGCTTGTCCTTGGGCATCCGGACTGGAGGGTCATCTGCGTGGACTGCCTGACATATGCGGGTTCGTTGGAGAACCTTGCCGATGTGGAGGGCCGACCCAACTACCGCTTCGTCCAGCTTGACATCTGCGATTTCGAAGGGATACTGGCCCTGATGCGCGAAGAAGCTGTGGACTCTGTCATTCACCTTGCGGCAGAAAGCCACGTGGACAGGTCTATCAGCGACCCTTTCAGCTTTGCACGAACCAACGTGATGGGTACGCTGAGTCTCCTGCAGGCAGCCAGAATCTACTGGGAAAGCAGGCCCGAGGGCTATGAGGGCAAGCGCTTCCACCACGTCAGCACCGACGAGGTGTACGGAGCCCTGCCTCTGAACGGAGGCAGTTTCAGCGAACTCGACCGTTACGACCCCCACAGCCCATACAGCGCGTCGAAAGCCTCGTCGGACCATTTCGTGCGGGCCTTCCACGATACCTACGGAATGCCCGTGAGCATATCGAACTGCTCGAACAACTACGGGCCCAACCAATATCCCGAAAAGCTTATCCCCTTATGCATCAGCAGGATAGTTGCACGCGAGAAGATTCCCGTCTATGGCTCGGGGCAGAACGTGCGCGACTGGCTTTATGTCGGCGACCACGCAGCGGCCATCGAACTTATCTTCCTTAAGGGAGAGAGCGGAAGGACCTATAACGTAGGAGGCGGGAACGAATGGCGCAACCTCGACCTTGTAAGGCTCCTGATTCGGGAGACCGACCGCCAGCTGGGCAGGCCAGAGGGAAGCAGCGAGGCTCTCATCAGCTTTGTCACCGATAGGGCCGGGCACGACCTGCGGTATGCCATCGATGCCTCGCGCATAAGGGAGGAACTCGGCTGGAAGCCTGAAGTAAGCTTCGGGGAAGGTATTCGCAAGACCGTCGGATGGTATTTGCGCAAACGAGTAGAAGACTATGGCACAGGAAATCGAAAAGAAATTTCTGGTAAAGGGTGACTTCAAGGCCGAGGCTTTCAAGGCCACCCGTATCATTCAGGGCTACCTGAGTTCAGTGCCTGAGCGTACCGTTCGCGTCCGCGTCAAAGGCGAGAAAGGTTTCATAACCGTCAAGGGCATAGGCAACGCCTCTGGTGCTGCACGTTTCGAGTGGGAGAAGGAGATTCCCGTAGAGGAAGTCCGTAGCCTTCTTGAGATTTGCGAGCCAGGAGTCATCGACAAGACCCGCTATCTGGTAAAGAACAGCGACGGAGTCCATACCTGGGAGGTCGATGAGTTCTATGGCGACAACGACGGTCTTACCGTTGCCGAGATCGAGCTCTCTGATGAGAACGAAGCCTTTGACAAGCCCGAGTGGCTCGGCGAGGAGGTTACCGGCGACCCCAAGTATTTCAACTCAATGCTGATGAAGAACCCATACAAGAACTGGTAACAGCAGGGCAGATGCTATCTCTCTTACTTGCCGGCATACTCCTGCTCAGCGGAGCGGCAGCTGGCGGAAACAGTATCATTTTTCAGCATTTCGACAGCAGCACAGGCTGCCAAAAATCCGTGTCCCGTGCGTGAAAACGCCCTCTTGACGCACGGATTGGCCCGAAAGGTGAATTTCACGGGTTACACAAATAATTGGATCTTTCTTCCTGCTGCCGGTTATCGGAGCAACATCGACCTTAACAATGTCAGATACAGCGGCTACTATTGGTCTTCGTCCCGCTATACGAGCTATATGGGCTTCACGGACGACGCGTACAACTTGGAGTTCAACTCAAGCGGCGTCCACAGGTACAACAAGAGCCGGTATTACGGCCATTCCATTCGTCCTGTCTCAGAATAAAAAAGGGCGGCTCAGAGGTCTGCTGTAGCGAAGCGTCAAAATCGTGGGGATGCAAGGCGGCATAGAGGTCTTCTGACAGCCATTCTGGTGATGGTGCCCATGCTGGAAAGCATTTTCATGGCCGCAGTACGCAAGTGGGATCTTAAGTCTTTCGCGAGAAAAGGAAGCCGTTCTCACGCGTAAAAATCAGCTGTTTCTTTGTTCTCCCTGATTATTGCCGCTGCCTGCCGTGCTGGAGGGGCATTTTATCAGGACGAAGCAAGTTTTTTAACTTTTCTCTTGACTCGTACCCTACGGCATGTATTATCTTTGCCGGCAAATAACAAAAGTGCACGAATTGTTATGGGTAAAAACAAGTTGAAAATCGGGGAGTTTTCCCGCCTGGGCAGAGTGACCGTTAGGGCGCTGAGGCATTACGAAGAGATTGACTTGCTCACTCCTGAGATTGTGGACCGGGATACCGGGTATCGTTATTATTCCGTGGGCCAGTTGCAGAAGATCTTCAGCATCACCAAACTCAAAAGCATGGGTTATTCGCTGGAAGAAATACGGGACCTGTGGGATGATGACCAACATTTCCCTACGGTGGAGTCGCTGGAGGA
This sequence comes from Bacteroidales bacterium, assembly GCA_029009115.1. Lineage (GTDB taxonomy): Bacteria > Bacteroidota > Bacteroidia > Bacteroidales > UBA932 > Cryptobacteroides. The sequence continues at coordinate 8,692 of JAQXJU010000114.1, forward strand.
AAAGATTCGCAAATGCGAAGAAGAGCTGGTGGTGCTCAAAGAGCGGAAACGTATGCTTAAGGCGGTGGTGGCTTTCCAAAAAAAATTACACAAAATGGAAAAAGTTTACTTTGAATCGCTTCCGGCCATCACAGTGGCCAGTCATCGCACCATCATCCCTTCCTACGAGAGTCTGGGCCGCCTCTGCTGCGAGGTAATCGGCCCTGAAATGGCCCGTCTGGGCTGTGAATGCCCGGAACCGGGTTATTGCTACACCATCGAGCACGGCGGATACAAGCCGCAGGACATTGACATCGAGTACTGCGAGATGGTCACAAAGAAATGCGCTGACTCCGCTCTCATCAAGTTCAAGGATATTCCGGCTGTGCCGAAAGCTGCCTGTCTGAAGGTCTTCGGCCCGTATGATAAACTGTTCGACAATTACGTCGAACTCTTTGCCTATCTGGAGAAAGAGGGCTACAAGATTGCCGATGCACCGCGCGCCGTTTACATCGACGGCATCTGGAATCAAGAGGACCCGGCCAAATGGCTCACCATCATCCAGGTACCAGTAGAAAAGGCATAATGAAAAGACACGCCCTTGCGGAAAAGACTGCGAGGGCGT
>JAQXJU010000115.1 GCA_029009115.1 Bacteroidales bacterium
TAACTGAAGATTTCCGATAATGTAAGTTCGGGTGAACGTATATCACCAAGCCTCACATCAAAAACGGGCAGTCCTGTCATCGGATCATAGCCAAAACTGCCGGTCAGCGACTTCAATACAGATATGAATACATCCAACGCTTGCCTGCCCTTAGGAACCAACTGTGTATAAATCTCTTTACTCAGCAGCAAGATGAAATTATAAGATTTTAATTATACAAATCGTATAATAATTTGCCGTAACGATACCAGTACCGAGTCCAGCACTGCGGTCTCGCATCATAACCCCAAAAGTCAAAACCGACATTTCGGACATTTTTTATGAAACTGGGAAGCGTTTATAAAGTCAGGAAAAATAAAAAATTGATGGACTGAAAGCAGAAACGGATGGGATCGATCGGCTGCTGGACAATGTCAGGATTAGTTAACTGGGTTTAATCATTATTTCAGAAAGGGAAACAGGTAATTCGCGCCCTCCTTCTGCAGCAGAGACATAGGCAGTATAGATGACCGCAATGGTGTCTGCCGCAAGCTGGCTGTTTGCTTCGACGCATCCGCCTGTAGCCGCTGCCTTGTAGAAGTCGTTCAGTTCGTGCTGGTATCCAAGGAACCATCCTTCCTGCGGAGCCATCTTGCTCCATCCCTGCTTGGTTTCGGTCTTCTCTACAACGTAAATGTCGTTGTAGAAAGCCTCGGACGGGGTGTAGGTTTCCATAGTGTCGTTATGACTCATGTTGCAGATAGTCCGGTGGTTGTTGGCATTGACCGTGATGCGGTTGTTGGTTCCTCCGAGGCTGATTTCATTGGCAAACACGTCGGCAACAGTTCCGTCTTCAAAGGTGATGTGAACCGCAGCAAAGTCTTCGATATCCTCGTAAGAAGTCTTGATGTATCCCTTGTCTTCGAAAGAAGGCATACGGGTTAGGGCGTGAACTCTTGCCGACACGCTCACGGGACGGATGGGTCTGCCGCCCTTCGACCGCCCTTCGACCTGCTTGAGGTAGAGTACCCCGCCTATGGGATGGCTGCCCTTACCGATGAGGGATCCTCCCCCGCTGAGGCGCCACTTCCCGTACGAAGGGGAATGCGAGCCCGAGTGGGACTGTTCGCCCTGCATCCAGAGTATCTGGGCACCGCTCTTTTCGATGATTTCCCTTTCTTTCTGCACCGGTGGGGCATAGACCCAGTTCTCGGCGTACATAATGCGGCCCTTGCTCGCTTTTTCGGCATCAAGCATACGAGTGACGCTCTCCATAGCGGCCTCAAGACCCTTCCTGCGGTCGAAACTGTCGCCGCTGAACGCGGGGGTACCATCGCCGAAATAGCCGGTGAAGGGCTTCTCGACTATCACGTCCTTGCCGGCGGCAAGGGCAGCGAGGACTATCTCCTCGTGGAACTTCGGGGGGACGCAGACGTGTATTACATCAGATGCCTCTATGAGTTCGTCGAGGGTCTCGAAAGTCGTGATTCCGCGTTCCGAGGCAAAGGCGAGGGCGTGTTCCCTAGTGGGAGAATAAACCCCCGACACCTCAACCCTGGCGGCGGAGACATAATCCAGGGCATCAAAGTGAAATCTTGCCGCAAAACCGGACCCTGCAAATCCGGCCCTTAGAGTCTTCTTTTCTTTCATAATAGGTCATTCTCCCTCAAAGTTAAAAAATATTTGTTTATGGAAGGGATTGCTACGAATAATTGGCAGACTGAAAGATAAATAACCGCGGATGATGTTTGCAAATAGTCCTTAAATATCGGTATCTTTGGGGAGTCTGCCCTGTCACTGAGGTCAGACTCCCAAATAATATACTGATATGAAGAAAACTTCCGAAAAGCTTCTTATGCTGGGCTCGGCACTTCTCGGCACTTCTCTGGCCTGCGAGGCAGAGGATAATGCCGCAAGGAGCAAGAACCTGCTTCTGATTACCTGCGACGACCTTAGGACGGAACTCGGCTGCTATGGCCAGGAAGAAATAATCTCCCCCGTCATAGACTCTCTGGCCGGCGCCGGAACGATGTTCAGCAGGGCATACTGCAACATTGCCGTATCTGGTGCTTCCCGCTCTTCGCTTCTTACGGGAACGAGACCTACAAGAAACACCTTCCTTTCGGCCCATATCTGGGCAGAAAAGCAGAAAAGCGACAAGATTGCCATCAACGACTGGCTCCACGACCACGGATACTTTACTGCAGTAGGCCAGGGCAAGGTGTTTCACTACGCCACCGACCACGAAGACGGTTGGGACATCATCCGGAAAAGAGCCTCCGGAGTAGCCGACTACCATACCGACCAGTCCGGCAATCCGGGCGGAAAGAGAGGTTATCCCTTCGAATGCCTCGACCTGCCGGACAGCGCCTACGTAGATTACAGGATAACCACCCAGGCGATAAAGGACCTTCAGCTGCTGGCTGCTCAGCAGAAGCCTTTTTTCTATGCTCTGGGCTTCTGCAAGCCTCACCTGCCATTCATTGCGGCAAAGCGATTCTGGGACCTTTACGACAGGGAAGAAATAGCCCTTCCCGACAACTATGTCCTGAAAGAAGGCAACGACATTCCAAAGAGGGCCCTTTCGAATTGGGGAGAACTTAGGAACAACTATCTGGGAATGCCTCAAAAGGCAGGGATTCCCGTCGAAGAAGATATGGCCAGAACCCTCATTCACGGCTATCGTGCCTGTGTCTCGCAGACTGACTTCAACCTCGGAAGAGTCTTTAAGGAACTTCGCAGGCTGGGACTCGACAAAAACACTCTGATTGTGCTGGTCGGCGACCACGGCTGGAGCCTGGGAGAACACGGGGTCTGGTGCAAGCACTCCATTCTGGAAACCTGCCTGCACGCCCCGATGATAATTGTTGACCCTTCGGCAGAACAGAAAGGACTCGTATGCTCAGAAGTGGTCGAATTCGTCGATATCTTCCCTACCATTTGCGACTGTCTCGGAATCGAAGCTCCGGACCAGCTCGAAGGGCAGAGCCTAAGACCTCTCCTCAACGACCCTAAGGCAAAGAGCAAGGGCTGGGCAGTATGCCGCTGGCAGCAGGGATATACCCTTGTTACAGATGACGGGCTTTTCTATACGGAATGGTGGGATAAGGATGACATTATCCAGGAAAGACTCCTGTTCGACCACAATGTGGACCCCGACGAGAACTACAACGTGGCCGGCAGAGAGGAATACGCCGATAAGGTCAGGGAGTTGAGTCCGCTCCTCAAGGAAAGGAGGGGCGCTGACTTCGACCGCTATCCTCTCTGATGAACTTAGCGACAGTTGCTCTCCCCTATTTGTAGAACGATGAGTACCATAGCACCATTCGCCAGGCCTCTTTACGTTATGGCAAAGCCTGCGGGTCCTGCCTGCAACCTTGCCTGCGAATACTGTTACTACCTCGAAAAGAAGAATCTGTACCCTAAGCTCGCGGGTGCACGGGACTACGAGATGAGCGATGCACTTCTTGAGCGCTTCATACGGGAATACATCGAATCGCAGACTATGCCCCAGGTGCTATTTACCTGGCACGGAGGTGAATCCCTGATGCGGCCTCTGGAGTTTTACCGCAAGGTAATCCGTCTTCAAAAGAAGTATGCCCGCGGCAGGCATATCGACAACTGCATCCAGACAAACGGAACTCTTCTGAATGAGGACTGGTGTTTGTTTTTCCGTGACAACGCCTGGCTGGTTGGAGTTTCCATCGACGGCCCCGAACGTTTTCACGACCGCTACCGCCACAACTTCAGGGGCAAGCCTTCGTTCGCCAAGGTGATGAAGGGTATCGAACTGCTGAAGCGCTACAAGGTCGAGTGGAACGCCCTTGCCGTGGTGAACGATTTCAACGGGGACTATCCTCTTGAGTTCTACCGCTTTTTCAAGGATATAGACTGCCGCTTCATCCAGTTTACCCCCATAGTCGAGAGGCTCGTCAGTCACGCAGACGGCCGACATCTGGCCTGCCCCACAGACAAGGGGGAGATTCCCCTCGCGCCCTTCTCGGTAACACCTGAACAGTGGGGAAACTTCCTCTGTGCGATATTCGACGAGTGGGTTCGGAATGATGTTGGAAAGTTCTACGTCCAACTTTTTGATTCGACCCTTGCAAACTGGGTAGGTGAACAGCCCGGAGTTTGCACTATGGCGAGAAGATGCGGGCATGCGGGCGTTATGGAGCATAACGGAGACGTTTATACCTGCGATCACTTCGTCTTTCCGGAGTACAAACTGGGCAACATCTTAGAGAATACCCTGGTAGAGATGATGTACAGCGACCGCGAGCAAGACTTCGGCGACGCCAAGTTCAAGACACTTCCGACCCAGTGCAGGGAGTGTCGATTCCTGTTTGCCTGCAATGGGGAATGTCCCAAGAACCGCTTCGTATGTACCCCTGATGGAGAGCCCGGCCTTAACTACCTGTGTAAAGGGTACTACC
>JAQXJU010000116.1 GCA_029009115.1 Bacteroidales bacterium
CTTCCGCCGGTCGCCGCCATCGTATTGCTACAACGCGCTGCCCCTCGACTTGCATGTGTTAAGCCTGCCGCTAGCGTTCATCCTGAGCCAGGATCAAACTCTTCTTTGTATAGTTTCTATTGTTCTTAGCTTGATCCGACATTTCTAGAATCAACGTTCTCGAATTTTTGATTCGGTACTATTGCTTGTACTTATCTTTCAGTATTTTCAATGAACTTCCCTGCAAAAGGGACGGCAAAGATACACACTTTTCTTGAAAGTGCAAATATTTTTTCCGGAAAAATCAAATAATATCTCAATACAACAATATTCCCAGCACCGCACCCCCGAGGATAACCCTTATGGGGCCCTGCTTCCCGAAATAAGAGGCGGCAAATGCGACTGCCGCTATTATCCAGCTCTTCATATCGGGGAAGTTCTCGCTCACCACCGATACGCTTTTGCCGGGCTCGATATGAAGAGTCAGAGCTATTCCGGCCGCGGCTATCATTCCCACCACTATGGGTTTGAGCGAATCCATAGCAGACTTGAAATGCCTGTTCTCGTGGAATTTAGCATAGAAGCGCACAATCACGAGCATTATCAGAAAGCTAGGAAGCACTATTGCCAGCGAAGCTGTGACCGAGCCGAGCACCGACACCAGCTGTCCGGCCCCGGCATTGCGCATCACCTCATATCCGACATAGGTCGAGCAGTTCAGTCCTATAGGCCCCGGAGTTGTCTGGGAGATGGCAGCGATATCGGTGAAAAGACTCTCGGATATCCAGCCTCGGGCGCTTACTATCTCGCTCTGGATAAGTGACATAATCGCATATCCTCCTCCGAAGGTAAACATTCCTATGAGGAAGAACACGCTGAACAGCTGCAGTATCAATTCGAGTTCGTTCATTGCTTTTTCTCCTTCCACATACTCACGGCCAGAGCCCCTGCGAGCGTGACCAGAATGGCATAGATTGGCGAGACGTCAAGGATAGCTATCAAAACCACAGACAATCCTGAAAGGAGCCATTTCCACCAGCACCTGCCGTTTGTGCGGGCCAGCTTTAGGGTGAAGGCGAACATCACTGCCACCGCAGCCGGGCGTACCCCCGAGAAAATTCTCACTACAAGAGCGTTGTCCGAGAAAGTTCTGAAGAATACAGCTATCAGAAGAATGAAGATTATGGGAGAGAAAATGCTCCCTATGGTGGCGGCTATACTTCCGGGGATTCCTCTCAGGCGGTATCCTGCAAAGATAGACATATTGACCGTCAGCAGACCGGGGGCACTCTGGGCAATCGCCACTATATCTGGCAGTTCCTCGTCGGAAATCCAGCGACGGCGGCTAAGTTCGTCCTGAATTGCCGGAATCATCATATAGCCTCCGCCTATGGTAAAAGTTCCAATTTTGGCGAAGGCCCAGAACAGTTCCCAAAGGGATACTTTCTTTGACTCCTGTTTCATACTGCAAAGATATGCCGAATTTTTGAACGCCGCTATCGTTTTTATTAATGGGGGACCCTGAAAAAAGCCCGGAGGCAGCCGCAAGCGTCAGGAAAGGGCCTGCCGCTGCAACTGCCTCTGGAACTGAAGGAGCAACTGATTACTGCCAGTAGAAATCGTTCTGTCCGTTCACAGCAGTATTGAGCCTGATTTCCTTTTCAGGAAGGGCCACAAGAAGACTCTTGCGAAGGTCATTGACATCTTCGGGCATCAGACGGTTCTTGTAGGTATATTCGAAGGTCAAGGCGTGGCAAGGCATCTTCATAAAAGCATTGTGGGGCACGGCAATCATATCGCGAAGCCAGGTAGCACCGTGGCGATGAGTATCGAAGTACTCGTGACCCTCTGCGGCGAGTTCGCACTGCCTCTCCCAAAAGATGGCCTTCTGGAGTTCATCGGTAGAAGCAAAGTCTTCCTTCTTGAAATCCTCGGGGAAAGCCGAAGTGGGGGCATCTCCAGGCTTGACTATACCTCTAGCACGGGCACGGATGACATTCAGATATTCGATTGCAGTGTCGGTCTTACCAAGAGCAGCTGCGGCTTCGGCGGCAATCAGATACATCTCAGCGAGCCTGATTACATAGAAATCAGCCTTGCCTGCGCTCACATTGTAGCTGGGGTCGAGATATTTCCCGTAATAAGGGTTCTGATAGGTAGCGCTGCTGGTCTCGACTCTTCCTGAAATAGGATAGGTAGTGACGCTGTTTCCGTTGTCAGCTCTCTTGTATGAAGTGATGTAGGTCACGTCAAAGCGGGGATCGAGAGTCTTGGCGTAAATCTCATAATTGTCGGTACCTGTTCCAAGGGTTCCCCCTGTAGTCTTGATAACATTCTCGATGGCAAAGCGTGAAGGACGCACCCTTCCATAATTGCTGTTTTTGGTAGCCTTGTTTGCCGTGCCCTCGGGATATTCAGGGAGCATACGCACCGAATTGTAATTGGTTCCGGCCGTATTGGAGGAAGGGAGTACGAAGATTGCCTCGGGCAGGAACCAGTCCTCATGCTCGGTCCAGCGGAAAAGCTGCTTGTAATCGCAAAGGCTGTAGGGGCCTTTTTCAATCACGTCCACGGCAGTGTCGAATGCCAGCTCGTAGGCATCGGCGGCAGACCTGATTCCAAGAGGAGTGAAGTCGGGCGTGCGGGGGTCGAGGCCGGCTGCAATGAGTTCGGCATCCTTGCTGCTGTCCCAGAAATTGTCGTCGGGATGCTCGAGCAGCGATGCAATTGTCAGATAAACCGATGCCTTGAGGGCAGTGGCTGCCCAGTTGCAGGGACGGCTCTTCTCCTCGGCCTGAATTGCGGCATAGTCGCTGCGCATATTCTTCTCGGCAAACTCAAGGTCTTTGATAACCTGTGCATAAACCTTGTACCAGGCCACTCTGGGGTTGTTTACATCCCCGACCGAAGTGGGCGAGGAAAGGATCAGAGGCACGTCACCCCAGAGCCTTACGGCTGTGAAGTAGAACAGGCCGCGGAGGAATTTGACCTCTCCCTCGATCTCTTTCTTGAACGATTCCTCAACAGGGCTTGAGGGGAGGTTGTCCAGAAGGCGGTTGAAATAATTCACGCCAATCCAGATGGCATCCCAGATACGGTAGTTACCGTAGCTCGAAGTGGAATACTTTGCAAAATTGAGACCGTCGAGCCATTCATCGGTGTTTCGGGCTCCCTTCCATATCATCATTCCGGAAGCGGTATGAAGGTACTCGGCCATTGTGCCCTTCCAGAGTGCATTGTTGTGAGCGGCAAGATAGCAGCCGTTCAGCTGAGTCTCGAGAGCTTCGGGAGTGTTATACACCACAGTCTCGGAAAGCGAAGTGGTGGGATTCTCTTCAAGCAGACTGCAGGAGGCCAGCAGGAAAGCGGCAGAAAGGGCTGCTAAAGATATTTTGAGAATGTTTTTCATCTTCTTCATCCTTTAGAAAGTGAATTTAACGTCGAAGCTGAATGAACGGCTGCTGGGGTATGAGCCCGAATCGACACCCATCTTTCTGATGTTGGTACCGAAGCTGTTCACGTCAGGATCCCAACCGCGGTACTTGGTCCAAACATAGAGATTGTTGGCCGAAGCGGAGAGGCTGAGGCTCCTGAAGAGCTTGTTGTTCTTGAAGTTGAAAAGATAGCCAAGCGACACGCTCTGCAGACGCAGGTAAGAACCGTCCTCGACATAGAAATCGGAGAAAAGCTTGTAGTCTGCGGCGCGGATCATACCGAGAGCAGGATAGATTGTATCGGTGTTCTCAGGAGTCCAGGCATCGTAGAAGGCATCGCGATAGATATTCCTGTTGGAATTGTAGGTATCGGTCTGGGTCGCGAAGTTGGTATTCAAGAGATCGTTCCCCTGCGAACCTGTGAAGTTCATTGAGAAACTGAAGTTCTTGTAAGTCATACTGAGGTCGAAACCGTAGATGAAATCGGGGTTGGGGTCGCCGATGATGGTGCGGTCGTCGATGTCAAGGAAGCCGTTGCCGTTGAGGTCGTAGTAGTCGAACTGGCCAGGCTCACCAGGAGCGCCGCCATTGGCAAGAGGAAGACCGCTTCCACCCACGGGAACTATTCCCTTGGTCTTGTATCCGTAGAAGAGACCCATAGGATAGCCTTCCATAAAGATATTGGCCGACTGACACACATAGTTGGCCGAACCAATCTGCGAACCCTCGAACATCACGACATCTTCCTGCCTGTCGGTAGTGACCCAGATTGACTTGGTGTCGGCAGTTTCGCTGATAGTGACAATCTGGTTGCGGTTGAAGGTGAGGTTTCCGTTGAGTGAAAGCTCGAAGTCGCGGGTCTTAATGGGAGTGGAGGTGACTGCGAACTCCAAACCGCGGTTGCGTATGGTACCTTCGTTAATGGCTATGGTAGAGAAGCCCGAAGAAGTGGGGATTTCCTTGTTCTGCAGAAGGTCGTAGGTCATCTTGTCATAGACATCGGCAGTGAAGGTCAGGCGGCCCCTGAACAGTCCGAGGTCGAGACCTATGTTGGTCTGCTCGGTGGTCTCCCACTTGAGGTTGGGGTTGGCAAGGTTGGAAGGGTAAATCGAGACGAGATACTCGGCCTTGTTGCCCGTGTTGTGTGCAGAGATGGTTCCGTTAGCAAAGTTGGACAGGGTCTGGTAGTTGCTGATAGCCTGGCTTCCGACACGGCCCCAACCAAGGCGGACCTTGGCCGAAGAGATGGCGGGAACATTGAACCAGGGTTCCTCGCTGAGCCTCCACGCGAAGGCCGTTGCAGGGAAGTAAGACCACTTGTTCTTACCCTGGAACTTGGAAGATCCGTCGGCACGGAACGAGGCCGTAAGAACGTAACGGTCTTTGTAGTTGTAAACGGTGCGGAAGATCAGGGACATTGTGGCTGATGCACTCTCGGTGTAGGAGATGAGGGTGTTGGGCGCGGCGTTCAGCGACTGCATTCCGGCCTTGTACTGATCGATGTTCCAGCCCTGGATGTTCTGCACGCTCGACGAATAGCTGCTCACTTCCGAACCTAGGGTTGAGTTGATGGAATGGCCCTTGATCTTCTTGTTGAAGGTAAGGATATTGTTCCAGTTCCAGTTGAAGGTCTCGTAGGTACCCGATGCGCCGTTGGAACCTTCGGTCGTGGTGTTAATCATCGAGGACTTGAACTTCTGCTGCTCGCGGTTGCGGTAGTCGCCGCCAATGGTGCTGCGGAACGACAGTCCGGGGATGATGATGTAATCCAGATAGAAACTGGGATTGACCCTGTACTCCTTTCTCATATTGATGAAGTGAGTCTTGTTGACCCAACGGTCGGGGCTGGACATCAGATTGATGTCATCGTCGTCTTCATCTTCTTGATTTACAGACTTGTAGGGGCGGAACGAGACCATTGAACGGATGAGAGAGGTTGCAGCAGTCATTCGTCCGCCGCCGGTAGCCTGGGTCATATCGGAATCAACGTAGGAGAAACCGACCTTGGTGCCCAGTTTGAAGCGCTTGTTGACGGTCTTGTCGAGGTTCAGACGGCCAGTATATTGCTTGACTCCCGTTTCCTTGACTATACCCTGCTTATCGCTGTAGCTCAGAGAGAAGAGGTAGGAGAAACTCTTGGGACGCCCGGCGATGGAGAAGTAGTATCTCTGTCCTATTGCAGTGCGAAGGCACTCGTCCTGCCAGTCAATGGGAGTGACCTTGAGTCCGTTGCGTCCGACTGGGTCGTCGTAGATGCGGTCGAGATAGGTGGTTACCGACTCGCCGACGCCGAGCTCCTGCTTGGCGTAGAGATAATCGACATATTCGTCGAAGTTGAGCAGGGGCTGTTTCTGATAGACGCTGCTGATATCGATACCGCTGCTGAAGTTGATACTGGGACGGTCCTTGGAGGCGGACTTGGTGGTAATCAGAACAACACCGTTTGCACCCTGGGCTCCGTAGATGGCGGTTGCAGAGGCATCCTTAAGGACTTCCAGCGAGGCAATATCCTGAGGATTGATACCCATCAGACCGTTGATTGCTTCGTCGGAGGAGGCATTGTCTTCACCTTTGCTGATGAGGGTTTCACCGCCCTGCGAGGCGTTGATGATGATTCCGTCAACCACATACAGAGGTTCGGTGCTGCCGTTGAACGAGCTGACACCACGGATGCGGATTGACACACCTGCATCGGGAGCCGCACTGTTCGAGAGAACCTGCACACCGGCGGCGTGGCCCTGGAGTAGCTGGTCGATGGAGGAACTGCGGGCGGCATTGCCCTCGTCGATTTTAACGGAAGTAACAGAGCCGGTGAGGTCGCTCTTACGCATCGAACCGTATCCAACGACGACACTCTCTTCGAGCTGCTCGGTATCTTCTTCTATTATTATGTCGATTATGGCCTTGTCACCTACGGGAACGATCTTTTCGACATAGCTCATCATATTGACGCGCAGCCGGGGATTCTTGGCTGAAGAGGGGATGGTCAGGACATACTTACCGTCAAGGTCGGTGATTGCAGCTACCGAAGTGCTCCCGTCGAGCATAACGGCCGCGCCAATCACAGGGACACCCTTGGTATCCTTGACCGTTCCGGAAATGCGGGTCTGTGCAAAGGCACCCAGCGAGCAGAATGCAAGTACTACGAGAAGTATAAATTTTTTCATTGTCTTGCGCTTTTAAAATTTGAGACTGATTCCGGCAACGATGGAACGGGCCGTAGGATAGGAACCGTAATCGATACCGCTGGACAGGTAGGTCGAACCGAAGCAGTTGACCTCGGGATTCCAGCCGCTGTATGAAGACAGGGTGAGCAGGTTCAGGGCACTGACACTTACTTTGAATTCCCTTATCCAGCGAATTTTCTTCATAGGTATGTTGTAGCCGAGGCTGACACGGCTGAGACGCAGGTAATCTCCCTTTTCGACGTAGGTTTCGGAAATCTGGTAGGGAGCTGCCTCGTTGAAGAGCAGGTCGTTCATATTGAGGATGTCGAAGCCTGCAGCGCCGTTGGCAAGCACGTCAAGGGTGAGTCCACCCAGTTGGAGAGTAGTGCCGAGACCACCGTAGAACTTGGGATTGGGATTGCCGATGATATCCTTGTCGAACTCGTTGATGACACCGTCTCCGGTGGCATCGACATAGGCTCCCGTCTCATCGACCTTGTAGCCGTAAAGGGCACCGACAGGATAACCAAGGGCATTGGCATTGGCAAAGACGCCGTCACCTACCTTACGTCCCTGCCTGTCGGCAAAGTCAACGCGGAGCATCTGGTTGATATTGTATGCGCCGTTGAGGTTGACCGACCATTTCAGAGACTTGGTATCTATGACCTTGATGTTGAGGTCAGCCTCGAAGCCGCGGTTTGCAATGAGACTCGACTGGCTGAAGTCATCCTCACGATCGGAATACTTCCAGTAGTATTCACCTTCGGCACAACTTCCGAAGCGGTAAGCCAGGAAGGCATCGCTAGTGAGCTTGTCATAATAGCCGAAGTGAAGGAGAACCTTGTCGGAAGCCAGACCGAGGTCAACTCCGGCGTGAGTTTCAATGCTACGCACCCTGTTGAGACCCTCGTAGAACATCTCGAGCGAAGAATCAACCACAGGATAGCTTCCGGATATGTACTCTCCGTAGAGGCCGTAGGGGACATACTGCTCGCGTCCCGCCTCGCCGTAACCAGCCTCCAGACGCAGGGTCGATACCAGTCCGTTTGAAGGCAAGAAGGCCTTGCTGGCGTCGAACCAGGCAGAGGCTCCCTTGTAGAGGGTCATCTTGGCATCATCGTAGCGGGGAGTATTGTCGGCACGCAGGGTTGCTTCGATTCCGGCAAGGTTGCGGTAGCTGTAATTCACGTTGGCATATCCGCCCCAGCTGCCGTACTCGTGGTTGTACTTGTGGAGTTCGGCCTTGCTCGAAGCCAGACGCAGACCTCTTGCACGCAGGACGTGCGAGAAGAAGTCGTTTCCGTTCATAGTGTTGAACTTAGTCCACTCGCCTATTGCCTCAACGGCTGCCTTGGCAGTCAGCTTGTGGTTGCTTCCGAAGAAGTGATTCCAGCTGAGTTCGCTCTTGGCGTTGTACTTGAAGATGGATGTTCCGAGTATGGAAGCAGCTCCGTTCATCTCATATCCGAACGAAGTTCCGTTGCCGTACCATATGTAACGGGTGTTGGCATCGTAGTCGATTCCGAGCGAGGTATGCAACTTGAGGGCCGGAGTGAAGTTGAGGGTCACGTACACGTTGTTGGTGAAACGGCGGTCAACTGCATTGTCGTCATAGTCTTCGCTCCATCCTTTGAAGGAGTTGCCGGGGAAGAAATTGGGATCGCGCAGGGTCATAGTAACCGAAGGCTGGCCGAAATAGGCTGTACCGGCGACAGAGTTCATCTGTCCCATAGTGACAGCGGCGTTCATTCCGAACCACACAACCGAGTTGGCGTGGGTGTCGAAAGAAGCACGCATGCCGCCGAAGGTGCCGTTGTTGGCCTTGAACAGACCCTCGGTCTGGCGCAGGTATGCCGATAGGATGTACTTGGTCTGGCCGTTGGCACCGGAGATGCTTAGGAAGTGGTTATGGCTTATGCCGTTGGTGGTCCCTTCAAGGGCCCTGTCGGGCATAGACACTCCCACGTTGGAATTCCAGTTCACCCTTGTGGCCTCCTCCCTGGGAAGACGGGTGTTGATGATGATGACACCGTTGGCTCCTCTTGTTCCGTAAATGGCAGTAGCCGAGAGGTCCTTCAGCACCTCGATGGAGGCGATGTCGTACTCGTTAAGGCTGGCAAGTGCATTCAAAGGGGAGGTGTAGCTCTTCTCGCCGTACTGGAAGAAGGCGTCCTTGTTGCGGTTGAGGTCAGAGTTGATCATCACTCCGTCGATGATCCAGAGGGGCTGGCTGTCGGAACGCAGGGCATTCACTCCTCGGATGAGGGTGGCGACTGCACCGTTGACGTTGCCGTCGATGGGAGCCACTCTCACACCTGAAACCTTTCCCTGAAGCATCGTTGCTGGGGTAGTCGCCAGAGCCTTGTCGAATTCGAGCGAATCGGCGACTGTATTCTGGGCACTGGCCGCAGGAATCACTGCGGAAAGCAATGCCAATGACAACAGTATGGTCTTGTTCATATACTATTCGTAATAAAGGGTGATGTAGGCCAGGCAGAAGGCCGAGGTCGTTGAGGCTACCATACGGTAACGCACGCCAGGTGTGGTCGCAGAGTAGCTCAGCGAAACCGTTACGGGAAGCTTGTTGTTGGACAGGGTGATGTTTTCGCCCAGCGTGGCCTCAGGAATGATATTGCCTGCGCTGTCCTGCAGAGAGAAGGTGAAAGCAGTGAAGGCACTGTTCTCCTTGTCGGGACCACCCCTGCGGTAGTCGATGCCGACGAGCTTCTTGCCTTCGGGAACGGGCAGTTCGAGGTAACTTCCGATGCCGCCTCCGAACATCAAACCTTGGGAGGAATTACGCCAGTATCCCTTGGTACTGCCAGCCTTGAAGACATATCCGTTCTGCTTGAGAACCATCTCAAGAGGGTTTTCCGTACCAACATAATTCTTGTCGGCAAGACTGGCCGATGTGGGGAAGAACGAAAGGGCAGGGCTCGTGAAAGGATAGGTATCGGGCACAGCCCCAATCATAGACTTGCTTGCAATGTCATACCAGATGATGCTGATTGAAGGCTTCTGGCTGAGCACAAAGTCAACAGGCTCCTTGACGCCCTCGGCCGTGAAGCGCACCTTGATGGAGGCCATAGCTACGCTGAAATCATCGGCATAGGGGAAAGTGAGTTTTGCCGTCTTGTCGCTCTTGGTTCCCGCAGGGGCTACGCTGACCTTTGAAGGGTCGAAACCTTCGGCAGAAATGACCTGAGCCGTCCAAGAGGAGTTGGTGGCAATGGGAATATCGTAATCACATATACCCGAGCGATAGACATTCCCCTCTCCCATATGGATGGAAGTGGCATCGGTGAGGCGGAAGTAAGGAGTTCCTTCGAGCTGTCCCACGGGAATCTCTATATCCTTGCAATTCTTGGCGGAGATGATGATGGTTCCCGTCTTTGTGATGAGTTCCTCATTCTCGCCGACCTTAGCCACGAAATCGGAAGAATACTTGCCGGAAGAGGCAGAGAAACTGACACTCACACCGTCTTCGGAAACAAACTTGACCGACCATTCGGTGTTGGTGTTGATTGAGATGGGAAGTTCCTGCCCGTCGCTGCTTACAGAGCCGAATCCATCCTTGCTGCTGGTAAGGACGAGACGGTAAGAAATTGCCTCCTGGCGGAGGGTGACCTCCTTGCAGATGCCGTCGCACCAGATGTTGACCTTTGTGCTGCGTTCCTGCTCGCTCTCGTTGTCCTTGAAGGAGAAAATGACGGGGGCAGTCTCATAAACCTTCGAGAGGTCCTGGTGGCCTGTGGTGTCCACCGTTACCCAGTCCACATCCTCAACCATCTCGACGCTCCAGCTGCGGTTTGCCGTCACGAAGAGAGTATCCTGTACGAGGTCACGGCCATCGTACAGGTCAGAAGGGACAAGTATCTCCCTGGTATTGACAGACACTGCACTCTCCCCTGCTGCGAACTGGCGCTCAAGGCAACCTGTTGCAGCCAGACCTGCCACGAGGAGAAGGCTTATTGTTCCGTGTTTTGTTAAGTTCATATCTGACACTTGTTAAGGTTCGTAATAGAGATAGATGTTGTAGAACTGTACAAGGGCGTTGTTGGTCCACATAAACATATAGTACGGGGTGTTGTACTGAGGATTGCTTACGGTATAGACTATTTCCTTGTCCTTGACCGGGAATATAACGTCAGAGACGGCCTTGGCATAAGCATCTTCGTTCGAAACCGAAACGTCGGTGGTGATGCAGGTCCTCTGCTTGTTGCCCTTGCCGTCGTCGCTGGCAGAGAACCAGCAGGTTACCTTGGTCAGGCGCAGTCCCTCAATTGCGGGGAACTTGATGTATGCAAAGTCTTCGTCACCTTTGATGACTCCGTCTTCGACCGTAACCTTGCGGATAATCTTCTGGGTACCGCTCACTCCGAACTCGGGAGAAGGAACCCACTTGGAAGGATCTTTCTCCTCAGGGTCGTGGTTATAGTAGAAGGGCCAGTTCTGCTTGTCTCCGTAGTATATCCCTGTCTTGGAATCGATCTCTGCCTTATAACCGGCACCGAACCTGAGTCCGCTCTTGGTATTGCTGGTTATAGGTCCATGGCTGGAGTAGAACTCGAGACTGATGCTGGAGTCGCTCTTAAGCACCTTGGTGAAGACCCCTTCGTTGTAGGCCAGATATGCAGTGCTCTGGAACTTGGTGGTTACAGGCTGGATGTAAGTTGAGAAGCCGGCCTGCCCCTCTCCGTTTGCCCAAGGGCAGAAGATAATCTTAACGGTGTACGCACCAGCTTCCTGGCTGACCGTAGCCTCGAGCGACTGGCCGCCCGAAACGACGTTGAACGTAGCTGTCCGTGCGGAACCTTCCCTCTTTGCAGCAGTGAGAGTCACTTCTTCGGTCCCTGCCTCGCCGGAAAGCTTGGAAGCTGTAATCCAGGAAGGGAGATTGGTGATTTCCCAGACATTGTTGGTGGTTACGGTGAAGCTTTGTGAAGATGAAGCGGCCTCGAAACTGAAACTCGATTTGGAGATATTCAGAACCGTGAGCTCGCCGTCCTGATGGACGCTGACCTTTGTGGCATTGCCTGCGCAGTCGAAGATGATTTCTCCGTCTCGTGCGGCCTTGGTAGGGGCGACATCTACCTTGACAGTCTGAGAGTCTCCGGCAGGAATCAGTCCGTCGGCGGCGGCAGCAGGCGAAGTCAGGGTAATCCAGCTGGAATCTGCAGCGCTGGTATAGACCTTCCAGGGCCAGTTGGCAGAAACGCTCAGGGGCTCGTTCCACCCCTTCTCGTCGCCACTTAGGGCATCTTTGGATACGGTCAGCACTGGAACAACAGGCTCCTGGGTGACGGGGATGCGTCCGACCCTTTCGTCGCCGTGGTAGAAGTCGATGAGTGCCGAACGTCCGACAAGGGATACATTGGAAGGAACTTCAATCACGATAGAAGCATTCTTCTCCCCCTCATAGACCGAAGGTGTGACCCAGTCGGCATTGGGAGCCACGGTCCACGAAAGGTTGGAAGCAATAGAGACCGTAACGGAAGACTTGTCGCAGCCGAACTTGAGCTCGGCGGGATCGGCAACGAAAGCGATGTTCATTCCTAGCTGTGCCACCTTGACATCGTAGGAAAGTTCTCCGCAACTGACAGTAAGCTTTCCCTCACGCGGAGTGATTTCGGGATTAGCTTCTGTCGTAATCTTGAGTTTACCGTCCTCAATCTCGGCCGAAATCCAGCCTGCAGATTCTTCGACAGCGACTTTTACCTCTCCGGAGGCCTCGAATTCGATAACCTCGGAAGCCTCACCGGCAGCAAACTTGACGGAATTGCGAGATAGCTCCAGAGTATCTGCAGAGGGTTTCACCTCGTACTGGAACTCAGGAGCACATCCAACCATCAAGGCAAGTGCGGCAATGCACAAACATCTTGAAAGTTTCATTATTGATTTAGGACAATTAGGTTGGTTATCAGTGTTATCACACGCACAAATATAGCATTATTTTGGAATTTTGTCATATCTATATGCAATATCTGAAGGCTCTTGGTTTTTCCGATTTTTTACGTAACTTTGGGAGAACCAGACACTTAATTATTACGCTATAATGAAAACTTTTCGTTTTTTGACATTTTTTTTGCTGTCAACAGCACTTGTCACCGCCTGTGAAGAACTGATTACGAAAGTTCCGACTTTCTCAATTGCGACAAATCTTGTACAATTTGAAGCATCTGAGAGCACAACTACAATAGCCATCACATCCGACATTTCGTGGGATGTGGAGGTGAGCGATGAGAACGCCTCGTGGCTGAGTGCCGAGAAAGGCTCGGAGGGTGTGGTAATCCACGCCTTAGCAAACGATTTGTATTCTACCCGCGAAGGTATCGTAACCGTCAAAGCTCTCGATAAGACAAATACTATTTCGGTCAGCCAGAAGGGCGCTTCCATCAGCTTCGTCTCAAACTGTGAAAAGATCGAGGCCCCCGTGGTCGGCAAGACTCAGGAAATTTCGGCAACCCTTAATGTAGATTGGTTCGCCGAGAGCTCCGAGAAGTGGATCAAGCTAGAGAATGCCGAAGGAAAGGCTGGCGAGACTGTCGTAATCAAGGCTATCATCGACACTACTTCTGCCTTCGAGCCCCGCGAGGCAGCCATCAATTTCTACTTCGGATATAATAAGGTAGGAATCATCCCCGTTTATCAGGAGGCTTTCGTTCCTGTCGTCAGCATCAGCCAGACCAGCTGGGAAGCTTCGCTTGAGGGCGAGACCATTCCTGTAAGTGTGTCGGCCAATATGGAATGGACCGTAAAGAGCAGCTCCTCGTGGGTCACTACAGATATCAGCGGGGGGGAGAAGTGCGAAGCCCAGACCGTGAACATCTCCATTAAAGAGGCCACCGGCGAGGAGCGCAACGCCACAGTAGTATTCATTGCGGGCAACGCCAGCGACACTCTCAAGATTCATCAGAACAAGGCAAAGGCCAAGCCCATCTCAATAGAAATGAAATTCTCCGACGGTACGGCATCGAATAATAAGATTCTATCACCCGCTTTCCAGACCTCTGCATCCGCTTCTTTCGACCTGGGTCCCAAGACCTACTCCCTGCTGCCCGACAAGCTGTATTCCTTCGAGATTTACAGCTCATACTGCGGAAGCCTCATAAACGGCAAGGCAGGTCTTATCTTCACCCCTGGAATCAAGGCCGGATACAATTCCAATGCTATCAGGTCCAACGAAGGCTTTGCCTATATGAAGTTCCCTGCAATAGAAGGCTTCAAGCTCTCTACAGTCAAGCTTGTCACCAACAGCGGAACTGCAAGCAGCACCCTCTTCCCTGTGTATATAACCGCGACATATGGTTCTTCCAACGAAGAAGCCATAAATACAGCTCTGGCTTACAACGAAAACGTAGGGCGCAAGGGCTCTGCCGAACCGACCATACTTACTCTCGAAAAACCGGCCGAAAATACCTCTTATTACCTGTTTATGCCTCAGGTAAAAGAAACTACAACTGCATATCAGTATCAGTTCTGGGAGATATCTCTTTTATATGTCCCGGTTGAAGAGTAATTTTGTGTATGAAACGTCTCTTATGCATCATTTCGGCCGCTCTCCTGGCCACCTGTTCATTCGGGGCCAGGAGCGTGCCTGATATCATTCCGGCCCCAAAGTCAATGGAACTGACCAAGGGCAGTTTCAAGGTCCGCGGAGCGGCATTCAACTGTGAAAATACTGTTGACGCCCGCATCCAGAACGACATTATGGCATTTGCCGACCATCTCGCCCTCATAAGCGGCAAGAACAATTCCTTCACCACCACGGTAGGCTTGAGAGCAAACTGCGACAAAGCCAAAGTCAGCGGCTTCGCCTTCGTTCCCGAAGAGAGCCTGCCCGCCGAAGGCTACCGCATCAGCGTCACTCCCAAGGCCGTGGTGGTAAGGGCGTCGTCGCGCAACGGATTCCTCTATGCCATCGCTACCCTGAAGCAAATGCTCCCTGTGGCAATCTACGGCAAAGAGCCCTCTCCCAAGGAGGACTGGAACATTGCCTGCTGCGAGATTGTGGACGAGCCTCGCTTCGGATACAGAGGCATGCATCTTGACTGCTCGAGGCATATGTTCAGCGTAGAGCAGATTAAGAGGTATCTCGATGCAATGGCCATCTATAAGATGAACCGTCTGCACTGGCATCTGACCGACGACCAGGGCTGGCGCATCGAGATTGCAAAATATCCCCGGCTT
The DNA here is from genome assembly GCA_029009115.1 of Bacteroidales bacterium. Classification (GTDB taxonomy): domain Bacteria; phylum Bacteroidota; class Bacteroidia; order Bacteroidales; family UBA932; genus Cryptobacteroides. The sequence continues at coordinate 14,771 of JAQXJU010000116.1, forward strand.
ACCGAGGTCGGTGCCTATCGCAAGGGTACCCAGATAGCCAAAGACCGCACTTCCAACGACGGTGTCCGCTACGGAGGATACTACACCCGCAGCCAGATTGACGAGATCATCGCCTATGCCGACAAGCTCGGAATCACCATAGTCCCCGAGATAGACCTTCCGGGGCATATGCAGGCCGCTCTGGCCGCCTACCCCGAACTGGGATGCGCAGGCTCGGAGCCCCAGCCCTATGAGGTATGGTGCAGATGGGGTATTTCAAAGCAGGTTCTCAGCGTAGGAAAGGAAGAAACCATGCGCTTCCTCGAGGATGTGGTGGGCGAAGTTGCCGATATCTTCCCCAGCGAATACTTCCACATCGGAGGTGACGAATGCCCTCGTGACGAATGGCAGAAAGACCCTGCCTGTCAGGCCAAGATAAAGGAACTGGGACTTGTGAGCGACAGCGAGGCTTCGGCCGAGGACAGACTCCAGAACTATGTCACCAACCGCATTCAGAAGTATCTCTCCGGCAAAGGCAAGAGAGTCATAGGATGGGACGAGGTTCTGAAGGGAGAACTTGGCGAAGGTGCAACAGTAATGTCGTGGAGAGGCTCCAAAGGCGGAATCGAGGCTGCGAAGAAAGGCTTCGACGTGATTATGACAGCCAACAAGTTCATGTACTTCGACTACTACCAGCTTCAGGACAAAGACATTCAGCCCCTCGCAATCGGAGGCTACCTTCCCTTCTCAAAGGTTTATTCCTTCGACCCCACAGAAGGTCTCAATGCCAGCGAGGCAAAGTTCATCAAGGGTGTTCAGGCAAATCTGTGGACAGAATACATTGCCACAGGAGAGCACCTGGAGTATATGATGCTTCCAAGGGCAATCGCTCTCAGCGAGGTTCAGTGGTGCCAGCCTTCACGCAAAGACCTCGAAAGGGCAAAGTCAAGTATGGCTGAGCACCAGTCCAGGATTCTTGACATACTCGGATACAACTATTGCAAGACAATCGAATAAAAGTGAAACACGAGATTCGAATAGCAGAACTCAGCGGAATTGAAATGGCGGCAAGGGAATTTCTTGCCGCCATTTCCGATAGGAAGCTGATTGCCTTCTATGCCCCTATGGGCGCGGGAAAGACCACATTCACCTCTGCCATATGCCGTCAGCTGGGAGTAAAGGGCGATGCAGTGGGCTCCCCCACCTTCTCTATTGTGAACGAATACAGGACAGAAGCCGGTGAGCCTGTATTCCATTTCGACTTCTACAGAATACGAAAGGCGGAAGAGGCTCTGGACATAGGCCTTTTCGAGTATCTTGACAGCGGATGCCTGTGCCTTATGGAATGGCCTGAAAACATCGAGGAACTTCTTCCGGAAGAAACGCTCAGGGTCAGCATCAGTGTAAACGAGGACCAGTCTCGCGTCATCAGCTGGGAAGACTGAGCAAGAAAAAAGCTGTCCCACGATTCACATCGTAGGACAGCCCCAATTCTAACCTAATAAAACCTATGAAAAAACTATTCGATTAGAGAAATAGCGAAATCTGTGCCAAACTCTATTCTTCGTGTAGTTTTATCTTTATAATTTTTACGTCGTTGATAGGACGGTCGCGGCGATCCGTTTCGACTGAGGCGATGGAATCAATGGTCTTGAGTCCGTCTATGGTCTCGCCAAAAACGGTGTACTGGCCGTCAAGCTGGGCGCAGCTGCGTTCATCCTGAACAATATAGAACTGAGAGCCGGAGGATTCCCTCAAGGGGTTGGCGGCATCGCCCCTGCGGGCAGCAGCCAAGGCTCCCTTCTTGTGCCTGTATTCGGGGACGAATTCGGCGGGAATGGTATAATCGGGGCCGCCTGTGCCGAAGTATGGGGCGTTTGCAGGGTCGCTTGTGAGGGGATCTCCGCCCTGAATCATAAATCCGTCGATGACACGGTGAAACAGGAGGCCGTCGTAGAAGCCGCTGAGGGCCAGCTTTGCGAAATTATCCCTGTGTTTGGGTGTCTTTGAATAGAGCTTTACGACCATCGTTCCACAATTGGTGATGATGTCGAACACCGGCTCCTCGGGGAGGGTGGCAAGTTTTTCGATTGCTTTCATTTCTTTTTCTGCTTGTTTGATTGAATCCTGAACAGCTTCCGCTTCGCCCGATGCGGACTTCTGTCCTCGACCTCCACAGGAGGCAAGGACAAAAAGCGAAGCGGCAAGAAGTGTAAGTGAGAGTACTTTCTTCATATTCTTTTCTTTTTGATGATTAGTCTGTAGGCAACGCCGCAGTAAAGCAGCAGCAGGGCGGTTCCCAGTGCGAGAAGGACAGCTGTGGAGGGGGTATAGCCGAGCCACTCCGGCAGATGGTAGGCTGCAAGGAGCAGAGCTGCAAGGGCTACGAATAAGGCAATGCGCCTTAGGTCGTAGGGAACAGGGTAATACCTGCTTCCGATTACAAAGCTGAGCAGCATAGCAGTTCCATATCCTGCAAAACCTCCCCAGGCGCAGGCCATATATCCGAAACGGGGAACCCCGAAGATATTTACGGCTATCATCACCGAGGCGGCGATGGCATTCATCACGGCTCCCCACCAGGTCCTGTCGGTGAGCTTGTACCAGAACGAAAGGTTGAAATAGACCCCCATAAATATTTCGGCGGCCATTACAATGGGAACAACCTTGAGCCCTTCCCAGTATCCGCTTCCAACAAAGTGCCTGAGGACCGGCATATAGAACAGAACGGCAAGATAGGCGAGGACGGTAAACACTATGAAGTAGAGTGTGCCGTCGGCAAGGGTCGAAGGGCTGTTGCGTTCTTTGCTGTCTTTGAACACTATGGGCTCGTAGGCATATCTGAAGGCCTGGGTGAGTATGCTCATCAGCATTGCTATCTTCACGCAGGCTCCGTATATGCCGAGCTGTTCGCGTCCGGCTTCACCGGGCATAAGATAAGGGAAGAGTATCTTGTCGGCCACCTGATTGAGGATTCCGACTACGCTCAGAAGCAGCAAGGGCCAGCTATAGCGGAGCATCCTGCGGGCAAGATTGAGATCAAAGCCGTAGGAGAGCCCCCGCAGCTCGGAAGCAAAGCCCGCGAAGACGGCCCCAGTGCACAGAAGATTCGAGAAGAAGATCAGCCCGACTCCGTAATCCATACCCTCGTAGAGGCTCTTCAAGATGGGCAGCTTGTCGAAAAGCAGGGGGAACACCAGGAATATCAGGAGGTTAAGTATGATGTTAGGGATTATGAAGGCAAACTTGAGCTTCATAAACTTGAGGGCCTTCCCCTGGAGCCTGAGCCGGCTGAACATTATGGCCTGGAAGGCATCCATAGCCACTATTACAGCCATACAGGCAATGTATTCGGGATGCGAGGCATAGCCCATAAGCTGCGATATGGGCCTGAGTCCGAGCAGCACAAGGGCGATGAACACAAGGCACACTCCCCCGACCATCCTGAGGGTGGTCCCATATACCTTGTCGGAGTCTTCGCCGGACTTGTTCGAGAATCGGAACAGGGTTGTTTCCATTCCGAAGGTCAGAATGGCAAGAAAGAGGGCAGTATAGGCATACAGGTTGGTGACTATGCCGTATCCGCCGCTCTCGGCAGCTATCTTTGTGGTGTACAGGGGTACGAGCAGATAATTGAGGAATCGTCCGACAATGCTGCTGAGCCCGTAGATAGCCGTATCCTTGGCCAATGACTTGAGGTTCATAGCACAAATATAATCATTTCCGTGCATAGGAATTTGCAGAATAGAAAAAAATAATTACCTTTGCATCCGCTTTGGGGGTATAGCTCAGCTGGTAGAGCATATGCTTTGCAAGCATAGGGTCGCCGGTTCGAATCCGACTACCTCCACCAAAGACCACACGATTCCTATTTAGACCAGAGGTATCGTGTGTTTTTATTTATGAAGCGCATCCTTCTGATACTGAATGCGATGCTTCTGACTTGCCTCGCTGCTGCAGGCCCCGGAACCAGGGCTCTGCGCGTTTTTGTGGCAGATTCTTCAGACAAGCAGCCCCTTCAGGGCGCAGTGGTGATGGTTCAGCCCTATCAGTTGTGGGCTATGACCGATTCCAAAGGACAGGCAAGCATAAACAATGTTCCCACAGGCAAATGCAGCCTCGAAATCAGCCTTCTGGGCTATGTCACCAAGACTGTCGAGGCCACCATCCAGCCAGAGGGCACACAGACCTTTGATATCAAGGTAAAACTCAGTGTGCAGTCCTACTCTCTTCAGGACGTGGTAGTAACCTCGAAGAGGACAGAATCACCCGGTTCCACAACCACCCGAATCGAGGCCCAGGCCATAGCTCATCTACAGGCGACAAGCCTTTCGGACGTGCTGCAGCTGCTTCCGGGAGAGGTGGTAAGTTCGAACCCCAGCCTCACTGCTGCATCCCGCTTCCAATCCAGGACCCTGGACCCCGGCGACGGCAACAACAGTTTCGGCTCGGCGGTCGTGATGGACGGAGTGCCCCTTTCGACCAACGCAGAGCGCTCGAACCGGGGAGGTACCCTGTCGAACGCAGGATCGGGGATTGACCTCCGAAGCATAGGGACCGACAATATCGAGAGTCTCGACATAGTAAGAGGCATCCCTTCGGTGGAATACGGCGACCTCAGCTCCGGAACTATGATCGTCAAGAGCAAGACGGGCGTCAGCGACCTGCGCGGAGGGGTACGCATCTATCCCGGCATCACCCAGGCCAACCTCAGCAAGGGTCTCAAACTCGGAGCGAAGCAGATTCTGAACCTCTCCTCGGACTTCGCCGACGGAAAGTCAGATCCCCGCTACCATACGGATACCTATCGGCGCATAGCTTTCAGCGCTGCACATACCTGGAATATAAAGCCCGGAAGGGTTGTCACGACCAGGCTTCGCTACGGTTACGTCCACGACTGGTCAGGGGCCGACCCCGACGACCCCGTGCAGGACGTGTGGGCCCAGACCGCAGAGCACAGCATCTCGCTGAGCAACGCTGGGCGCTTCACCGGAAGTTCGCTCCTGGCACGCAACTTCGGATACGACATCTCGCTGAGCCTCAAGGAGAGCAGGTCCGACTCGCGCAAGCTCCTGACCGGGAACACGGCTCTTGTCAACTCCACCGAGGAAGGGACTTTCGTCACAGAGATGCTCCCGCTTCAGTACTATGCCGAGGGAGGAAGTCTCAGCCGCCCTCTGAACCTGTTCCTGAAGGCCTTTGACAAGTTCACCCTGCAGACAGGGAGACTCTCGAGCAACTTCAACCTCGGTGCAGAATACCGAATCGACGGGAACACAGGGCCGGGATACCGCAACTGCGACCCTTCGCTCCCCCTGACTATGGGAGGCGAACGCTACCGCCGCTACGACGAACTGCCCTTCCTGCATCAGGCAGTGGGATACATCGAAGATTCGTTCCGTCTGCCCTTATCCAAAGGGAGTGACTATCCCCTGCTCAGCGGCCAGATAGGGCTGCGGGCAACCCTTCTGCAGCCCCACAGGGAGGAGAGGATGGCAAGCCTGTCGCCCAGGGCCAACCTGTCGGTATCGCTCAGCAAGGCTCTACGCCTGCGGGCCGGATACGGTGTTACCGACAAAATGCCCTCGCAGACTATGCTCTACCCCGAGTACTGCTATGTGGATGTAATGAACGTAAGTGCCTCTAGTAAGGGGCAGTACCTCGGAATGTACACCACTCGCATACTGCCCCTGCCGGAAGTCTCCAGACTGAAGCCTATGCGTACCCGAAAGGCGGAGGCCGGGGTGGAAGTGAAGACTCCCCTGGGGCAGAATCTGTCCGTCACCGCCTACTGGGAGAAGACATCGGAAGGATTCGGCTCGTCTGTTGACTCCTTCCATTCTGTAATCTATCCCTACTGGCAGGCTGGGGATACCTTCACCGACCCTGAAGGGAGGCTCTCGATAGACCCTTCTACCCCCTCGCGCACCGACACCCTTGCCAAGGCATACAGCGTTCCTGACAACAGCAACTACCACTCCACCTGGGGTGTGGAATTTGACTTCGACCTTGGCAGGATAGCTGCAACCGGAACTTCTTTCTTTCTGAACGGAGCCTACCTGCAGACCTCCTACCACAGCACCGGGCCCATACTCATTGTTCCCAGAGGCAAGGCCGAGAATCCAGAAAGGACCTTCATCAGTTATCCTGCGGAAAGCCGTGACAACCTTCGCAGCCGCTTCTCCTCTACCTTGAGAATAGTCCAGGCCCTGCCCGAACTCAGTATGGTAATCAGCGCCGCCATTCAGGCAAGTTTCTACGATTCGAGCCTGTATTCCAACTCCCTGCTGCAGCCTGAGGGATATTGGGCACCCGATTCCAGCGGAGAAATAGTGTTCACCCCCTTTACCGGAGAGCAGCTTGCAAATCCCGATGAAGTGTATTTCAGGGGCTATGCCCTCAAGGACCAGATGAATCAGAAAAGCGCATATACCGGAGTGGCAGAGGAGTGGCCGACTCTGTGGTCTATGAGCCTCAGGGCCTCGAAGAACCTCACCAAATATCTTGACCTTTCGTTCAACGTCAACAATTTCTTTTTCTATCAGCCCTGGCAGAAGAGTTCGGTATCCTCGCAGGAGGTCGAAAGAAATTCAAATCTCTTTGCCTTCGGCTTCGAGTTGTCAGTTCATTTTTAATTCATAAGCTTTATGAAAAAATTTATTGCATCAATCGCGGCTGTAGCTGCCGTATTTGCACTTTCTTCCTGCAATCAGGAGAAAGAGCC